>NZ_JBFAOG010000014.1:0-108408 GCF_040659695.1 Modestobacter sp. NPDC049651 | reverse complement strand
TCGCGTCGATGTCCGGGTTGGACTGCAGCAGCTGCTCGGCGACCTGCTGGCCCTTCGACCGGTCGAAGTCACCGGTCTGCTGGGCGACGACCTTGATGCCGGAGTACTTGGCCTTGACCTGGTCCAGGAAGCCGGAGGTGCGCAGGTCGGTCACGTTGTTGCCCGAGGAGCCGAGCAGGATCGCGACGTTGGCCTTGCCGTCGGTCGCCTTGTCCATGGCGTCGGCGGCGCGCTTGCCCTGGTCCTCGAAGTCCGAGCCGATGAAGGCCAGGTAGTCGGTGCAGGCGGTGTTGGTGACCTTGCGGTCGATGGTCAGCACCGGCACGCCCTTGGCCTTGGCCGCGGCGAGCGCCGGGTCGAGGCCGTCGGAGTTCACCGGCGCCACGATCAGCGCCTGGGCGCCCTGGTTGAGCAGGTCCTGGATGTCCGAGATCTGCTTGGTGAGCTGCGCGTTGGCGTTGGTGACCAGCAGCTTGCCGACGCCGACCTTCGCGGCCTCGTCCTTGATGGACTGGGTCTCGGCGGCGCGGAAGGCGGCGGTGTCGGGCTCGGACTGCGAGAACCCGACGGTGGCGCCCTTGAGGTCGATCTTCTGCATGCCGTACTTCTCCAGCGTGCAGCCGGTGCCGGCGGCGGCGGTGGAGCTCTTCGCGGTCTGCTGCGCGGCGGCGGAACCGCCCGAGCTGCTGCTGCCCGCGTCGTCGTCCTCTCCGCTGTTGGCGCACCCGCTGAGGGCGAGCGTGGCCGCGGCGGCGACGGCGAGGAGGGCCGACGGGCGCAGTGCGCGGCGTCGGAGGGTGGTGCTTCCAGTCATGCGTCTGCTCCCTGGGCGAGGCGTCGTTGCCTTGTGCGGGCACGACGTCCCGCGTCTCAGGATCGAACAGGATCGAACAAGAGGTCGCAAGGGAACCGAACATCACGGTCTGGTCACGCAACCGTTGCCACGGCGTGCGGGAGCCGTCAGCCGGCGGCGGGCACCGGGGCCACGGCGAGCCGGCCGACCCGGTGGGTGAGCTCCTTGCGGGCGTGCTCGGGCAGGCCGGAGTCGGTGACCAGGACGTCGACCTCGCCGAGCGGGGCGATCGTGCTCAGCCCGACCACCCGCCACTTCGACGAGTCGGCCACGACCACCACCTGGCGGGCCGAGGCCATCAGCGCCCGGTCGGTCTCGCACTCGACCAGGTTGGGCGTGGTCAGCCCGGCGTGCTCGTCGATGCCGTGCACGCCGAGGAACAGCCAGTCGACGTGCAGCCCGCGCAGCGCGCCGACCGCGACCGGGCCGACCAGTGCGTCCGACGGGGTGCGCACGCCTCCCGTGAGGACGACGGTGCGGTCCTCGCGGGCGTCCTCGTGCAGCAGCCGCGCGGCGGCCAGCGAGTTGGTGACGACGGTCAGGTCGGCGACGCCGAGCAGGGCCTGGGCGACCGCGTAGGTGGTCGTGCCCGCCGACAGGGCCACCGAGTCGCCCGGCTCGACCAGCGCGGCGGCCAGCTCGGCGATCGCGGCCTTCTCCGCCTGCGCCATCGCCGACTTCGCGACGAACCCCGGCTCGTCGGTGCTCCGGCCGTCGAGCGCGGTCGCCCCGCCGTGCACCCGGGCGACCAGCCCGCGCCCGGCGAGGGTGGCGATGTCCCGGCGGACGGTCATCTCCGAGACGCCCAGCTGGGTGACCAGCTCGCTGACCCGGGCACCGCCGTGGGCCCGCACCGCCTCGAGGATGTGCTCCTGCCGCTGGCGGGCGAGCATCAGCGCCGACCCGCCGCGGGACGACCGCGCGGGGTCGCCGGCCGAGGGCCGGTGCGCGCCGTCCCGGTGGCCTCCGGCTGCGTCCATGCCCGCCAAGGTAGCCGCCCGCCGGGCCGCCGGACCCCCTCCCGGCCCGCTTCCTCACCCCCTGCGGAGCGCCGTCCGGCCGCCGGCCCGCCAGGACAGCAGGTCGCCCGGGCGCTACCTTCCGCTCGTGTCGCCCGGTCCCGGACAGCTGCCGCGGCTGTTCGTCGTCGGCTGCCCGCGGTCGGGCACGACGCTGCTGCAGTCGTTCCTCGCCGCCCACCCGGACGTGAACTCGTTCCCGGAGACGCACTTCTTCTACCGGCTCGCCGGCACCGGGGACGCGCCCGTCGGCGACGCGCTCCGGCGGGACCTGCCGGAGATCGCCGGCTTCCTCGGCCGCCCCGGCACGACCTGGCCGGACCCGCCCACCGAGCGGGCCACCGCCGCGGCGTTCCTGGCCGCGGCGGAGGAGGTGACCCGTGAGCGCGGCCGGCGCACCTGGCTGGAGAAGACCCCGGCGAACCTGTACGCGATCGACCGGATCGAGGCGCTGGTGCCGGACGCGGCGTTCGTGCACATCGTGCGGGACGGTGCCGACGTGGTCGCCAGCCTCTGCGCGGTGGCCGGCGGGTGGGGGAGCAGCTACACCGTCGAGCAGGCCGTCGACCTGTGGGCGGAGTGCGTGGCGATCACCGCCGCGCACCGCGGCCGGCCGGGGCACGCGGTGATCGGCTACGCGGAGCTCGCCCAGCACCCCGAGCGTGCCCTCGCCGCCGCCTGCGGCGAGGTCGGGCTGCCGTACACGCCGGAGATGGTGACCGGCCGGGCCGGTGCCGCCCGGGCGCTGATCAAGGACTTCGAGAGCTGGAAGGGTGCCAACACCGGCCCGCTGGTCTACCGCCCGCGGGAGCGGTTCGAGCAGGTCTTCGACGCCGCCACCCGCGCCTACGTCGAGGAGCGGGTCGCCGCCGTCGCCCTGCCGGTCCCGGCCGGCTGACCCGGCGCCGGCCGGGCGGGCCCGGCAGGATGGGGCCATGGCTCAGGTCGTCACCACGGCGGAGAAGATCGTGCGGGCCCCGGCGGAGCAGGTGCTGGTCGCCCTCGGCGACTACCTGGGCACCCGCCCGCGGATCCTGCCCGAGCAGTTCACCGAGTACCGGGTCGAGACCGGCGGGCAGGGTGCCGGCACCCGGGTGTCGTGGCGGCTGGCGGCCACCAGCAAGCGGGTGCGCGACCAGGACGTCGTCGTCTCCGCGACGCCCGACGGCAGCGGGCTGGTCGAGACCGACCAGAACTCCAGCATGGTGACCACCTGGACGGTGCACCCCGCCGACGCGGGCGTGACCACCGTCCGGGTGCGCAGCACCTGGACCGGCGCGGGCGGCATCGGCGGGGTCTTCGAGCGCGCCTTCGCGCCCAAGGGGCTGGGCCGGATCTACGACCAGGTGCTCGAGCGGCTGGACCGCGAGCTGGTCACCGGCTGACCTGCCGGTCCCCCCGGAGGGTGAGCACCCATCAGGTGCCGCGCCGCTCCGGTCGACAACCGGGGTGTGACGACTCTCCTCTCCGGTACCGGCACCAGCGAGCTCCCGGCGGCCTCGGACGCGGGCCGCGAGGCGGCCGCGGCCGCTGTCGCGACCCTGCAGGGCACCCCGCCCGCGCTGGTGGTCGTCTTCGCCTCGGTCCGCTACGACCTCGGTGAGCTGCTGGCCGGGATCCGGTCGGTCACCGGTGACGCCCCGCTGGTGGGGTCGACCAGCAGCGGCCACTTCGCCGGTGCGGAGTACGGCCGGCCGGGCTCGGGCGTGGCCGTGCTGGCCCTGGCCGGCGGCGACCACCGGTTCGGCGTCGGCTCGGCCACCGGCCTGGGCGCCGCACCCCGCGAGGCCGGCGCGGAGGTCGTGCGCACCGCCCGGCAGGCCGCCGGCGGCGAGGACCTGCCGTACGCGGCCGTGCTGCTGCTCGCCGACGGGCTGGTGCCCGGGCAGCAGCAGATGATCGCCGGCGCCCACCGGGCCGCCGGGGCGAGCGTCCCGATCGTGGGCGGTGCCGCCGGCGACGACTGGCAGCTCACCCGCACCAGCGTGCTGGTCGGCGACCAGGTGCTCACCGACGCCGTCGTCGGCGTCTGGATCGCCTCCCCGCGACCGCTGACCGTCGCCACCGCGCACGGCTGGGCACCCGTCGGCCCGCCGCAGCTGGTCACCCGCGCCGAGGGCGACGTCATCCACGAGATCGGCGGGCGTCCCGCGGCCGAGGTGTACGCCGGCGCCGTGGACGTCGAGGAGGCCGCCCGCCGCGGGCCGGTCCCGGACGTGGCCATGGAGGCGAGCTCCTACGCGCTGGGCGTGATCGAGCCGGACGGGTCGCACCTGGTCCGGGCCATCTACGTCCGCCCCGACGGGGAGATCAGCAGCTTCGAGCCGGTCGCCACCTTCTCCGCGGTGCAGCTGATGACCGCCGAGCGCCAGACCCTGCTCGAGGTCGTCGACGAGGTGGCCGCGTCGGCGCTGGTGACCGGCGAGGAGCGGGTGCTGCTCACCTTCAACTGCGCCGCCCGGCAGGTCATCATCGGCGACCGCATCGAGGAGGAGGTCGCCCGGCTGCAGGCCGCCGCCGGCGCCGCGACCTGCTTCGGCTTCTACACGTACGGCGAGTTCGCCCGGTCCCGGGGTGCGGGGGGCGTGCACAACGCGACCCTCACCGCGCTGGCGTTGTGACCGGCGTCCGGCCGGGGGGCTGGGTGCCGCCCTCCGCGCCCGCGCAGGACGCCGACGAGCTCCGCGGCCAGCTCCTGGCCGCCCGGCTCGAGGTCCGCGACGCCTACCGCAGCACCGCGGGGCTCATCCGGATGCTCGACGTCATCGGCCAGGGCGGCGCCCCGGCCGAGCTGGCCGCCCGGGCGCTCGAGGCCGTCTCGGAGGTCTTCTCCGCCGACCTGGTGCTGTGGGTGCGCGCCACCGGCGACGAGCTCGACGTCGTCTCCTCGTGCGGCTTCGGCGACGCGCACGAGCCGCGGCTGCCCGACCTGCCCGGGGCCGACGGGCTGTTCGCCTCGCCCGCCGCCCGGGTGTGGACGGCGCCCGCGGGGCAGCCGCCGACCGTGGTCGCGGGCGTGCCGGTGCAGTCGGTGGTGCACGTGCCGGTGCGCGTGGGCCCGGACCGGGCCGCCGCCCTCGTGCTGCTGCTGTCCGGCGGGTCCGGGTTCGACGGCAGCGACCTGCCGCTGCTGCAGTCGGTGGCCGAGCGGCTGCGCTCCTCGCTGGAGGACGCCGAGCGCCGTGGCGCGGTCGAGCACCTCGCCGCCGAGGGACCCGTGCTCGCCCGGCAGCTGGACCGGGCGCCGCTGTTCCAGGAGACGGTGCGCATCCTCGCCGACGTCACCGGCGCGGCGTGGACCAGCGTCGTCGCGGTCACCGACGGCCGCGCCCACCTGGAGACCAAGGGCCTCCGGCCGGACGACGACACGACCCGCTGGCCGCGGCCGGTCGAGGAGCTGAGCGCCTGGGCCGACGCCTGCCGCGGCGCCGTGCACGTGACCGACGACGTCGCCGGGGCGCTGGCGGTCGACCTGCGCGGCGCGGCGCGCTCGCTGCTGGCCGCGCCGGTCCTCGTCGACGGTGAGCCCGTCGCCCTGCTGTACGCGATGCACCCGCGGCCGGGGGTGTTCAGCTCCGCGGCGGCCGACGCCGCCCAGCTGCTGGCCGGCTACGTGGCGGCGGCGCTGGTCAACGGCCGCCTCTACCGCGCGCTGTCGGACAGCGAGCAGCGCCTGCGGGTGCTCACCGACGCGATCAGCGACATGGTCGCCGTCGTCACCCCGGACGGGACCGTCGGCTGGGCCTCGCCGTCCTACCGGCGCGGGCTGGGCCAGGAGCCGGCCGCGCTGGTGGGCCGGTGCTGGCCGGACGCGGTGCACCCCGACGACGAGGCACTCGTGCGCGACGCGCTCGCCCGCTGCCCGCAGGTGACCAGCGTCGAGCACCGGGTGGCCCTCGGCACCGGCGGCTGGGCCTGGGTGGAGACCACCCTGGCGCCCACCCCCGGCGACGACGGGGTGGTGCTGTCCTCCCGCTTCGTGGGTGACCGGCGGGCGCTGGAGGCGGAGCTGCGCCGCCAGGCGACGCACGACTCGCTGACCGGACTGGCCAACCGCGCGCTGGTGCGGCAGACCCTGGCCGAGCTCGTCGCCCCGGGCCACCGCGCGGACCCGGTGGGCGTGCTGTTCTGCGACCTCGACGAGTTCAAGGCGGTCAACGACCGGCTCGGGCACGAGGCCGGCGACGACCTGCTGCGCCAGGTCGCCGACCGGCTGCGCGAGTGCGTCCGCCCCGGCGACCTGCTCGCCCGCCTCGGCGGCGACGAGTTCGTCGTCGTGCTGCCCGACGTCACCGGCGACCGCGCGCTCGCCGCGGTCGGCGAGCGGGTGCTCGCCGCGCTGCACCGGCCCTTCCACCTGGGCAGGGAGACCGTCCGGGTCGGTGCCAGCGTCGGCGGCGTGCTGGGCCGCCCCGGCGACGCGGTCACCGACCTGCTCCGGGACGCCGACGCGGCGATGTACGAGGCGAAGCGGGCCGGCCGCGGGCGGGTGCAGGTCTTCGACGCCCCGGCCGCGGCCCGGTCGGTCGAGCGGCTCTCGCTGCGCCAGGAGGTGCAGGGGGCGCTGCAGCGCGGGGAGCTGCGCGTCGTCCACCAGCCGATCGTCGCGCTGGCCTCCGGCCGGGTCGAGGGCTTCGAGGCGCTGCTGCGGTGGCGGCACCCCGTCCACGGCGACGTCCCGCCGGACGTGTTCGTGCCGCTGGCCGAGGAGACCGGCGCGATCGGCCCCATCGGCGACTGGGTGGTGCGGGAGGCGTGCTCCCGGCTGGCCGGCTGGCACCGGCTGACCGGTTCCGACGCGCTGACCGTGTCGGTCAACCTCTCGGCCGTGCAGCTCGACGACCCCGGCTGCGTCGACCGGGTGCTCGCCACCCTGGCCGCCCACCGGGTGCCGCCCGGGCGGCTGCGGCTGGAGGTCACCGAGAACCTGGAGAAGACCGCCGCCCAGCTCGCCCAGCTGCACCGGCTCCGCGGGGCCGGCGTCAGCCTGGTCGTCGACGACTTCGGCGTCTCGTACTCCAACCTCGCGCACCTGCGCGACCTGCCGGTCGACGCGCTGAAGATCGACCGGTCGTTCGTCGCCGCGCTCGGCGACGAGCCCGCCGACCAGCGGCGCGGCATCGGGCGGGGGATCGTCCGCGCGGTGCTCGCGCTGTCGGAGGCCGCCGGCCTGGACGTCGTCGCCGAGGGCGTGGAGACCGAGGAGCAGCGGGCCACGCTGCTGTCCCTCGGCTGCCGCCGGGGGCAGGGCTGGCTGTTCGCCCCGGGGCTGGTGGCCGACGACGTCACCGGGCTGCTGGTGACCGGCGGGGTGCTCGGCGCGGACGCCGCGACCGTCTGACCGCCCGGCACGGGCGCGCCGGGCGATCGGCGGGGACGATGGGCCGGTGACCGCAGCACCTCCCACCGTCGAGGGCGTTCCGGCGCTCGCCGACCTGCTCGTCGACGGCGGCGCGCTCGTGCTCTCCGGCGCCGGGCTCTCGACCGACTCCGGCATCCCCGACTACCGCGGTGCCACCGGTTCCCTGCGCCGGCACACGCCGATGACCTGGCAGACGTTCACCCGCGACCCGCGCGGCCGGCACCGCTACTGGGCGCGCAGCCACGTCGGCTGGCGGCAGATCGCCCAGGCGCGGCCGAACGACGGGCACCGCGCCGTCGCGGCGCTGCAGCGGGCCGGCGCGGTCGGCGACGTGATCACCCAGAACGTCGACGGCCTGCACCAGGCCGGCGGCGCGACCGGCGTGGTCGAGCTGCACGGCGGCCTGGACCGCACCGTCTGCCTGGGCTGCGGCGACGTCGGCTCCCGCGCGGGGCTCGACGCCCGGCTGCGCGCGGTCAACCCCGGCTTCCGCCCGGACGCCGGCGACGAGGTAAACCCCGACGGCGACGTGGAGCTGCCCGACGAGGTGCTCGACGGGTTCGTGATGGTCGACTGCCTGGCCTGCGGCGGTGGGCCGCTCAAGCCCGACGTCGTCTTCTTCGGCGAGACCGTGCCCCGCGACCGGGTCGACCACTGCTTCGCGCTGGTCGAGCAGGCCCGCTCGCTGCTGGTGCTCGGCTCCTCGTTGACGGTGATGAGCGGCTACCGGTTCGTCATCGCCGCGGCCAAGCGCGGCATCCCGGTCGCCATCGTCAACTCCGGCACCACCCGGGGGGACGCGAAGGCCGACGTGAAGGTCGACGCGCCGCTGGGCCGGGTGCTGCCCGAGCTGGCCCGCCGGCTCGCGTGAGCCGCGAGGTCGAGCACACCGACGACGGTCGCTGGATCGTCGTCGACGGCCGGCGCTGGCGGACCGCCGACCCGGCGCTGCCCGACGACGTCCGGGCCCACCTGCTGCACCACCTCGGCGTCGCGCGGTCCGGGGTGCGCGCCGCGCGGGGCGACGACGCGGCGGTCGCCGCGCACCGGGCCCGGGTGCAGCTGGCGAAGACCGGGCTGGGGGAGCGGGGCACCCCCTGGTGGGAGCAGGACGACGAGGAGCGCCGGGAGCGCTGGACGGCTGCCCTGCGGGAGCTCGGCGACTGAACCAGGATGGTCGCTGATGCAGACCTTCCTCCCGGTCGCGGACTTCACCGAGACCGCCCGGCTCCTCGACAACCCCCGCCTCGGCAAGCAGCGGGTGGAGTGCCTCCAGGTGCTGCGGGCGCTCGAGCTGCCCGACTACGGCTGGGCCAACCACCCGGTGGTCGCCATGTGGCGCGGGTACACCGCCGGGCTGGTCGTCTACTCCCTGGCGATGGTGCGGGTCTGGCGGGAGCGCGGGTTCGCCGACACCACCGAGACGCTGATCAGCGAGTTCGCGCCGGACGCCGCGCGGATGACCCAGGCCGAGGCGGCCGCCGCCGGGCTGCTGCCCAGCTGGGTCGGCGACGAGGAGCTGCACCTCTCGCACCGGTCGAACCTGCTCGCCAAGGACCCCGGCTTCTACCGCCCGCTGTTCCCCGGCGACCCCGACGACCTGCCCTACAAGTGGCCGGGCCCGGACGACGTCCCGCCCGCAGCCGCGCCGGAGGGCGTGCGGGTGTGGGTCTTCCGGCCGCGGGCGCACAACGAACTCGGTGCGGCCCTGGCCACCGGGATCGTGGGGCTGGGCACCCAGGCCGGGGTGGACGTCGACGCGACCGGGCTCTCGCCGGCCGAGCTGCGGGCGCTGGCCAAGGAGCTGTCGGACAAGCGGCCGAGCAAGGACCTGCGGCAGCTGTCGACGTTCCTCGACGAGGTGCGCCCCGGCGACCTGGTGGGGCTGCCGGTCGAGCACGGCGCCGGGCTGCTGCTGGGGGAGGCGGTCGGCGGCTACCTGTTCGCCGGCCGGGAGCTGCTGCCGCACCGCCGGCCAGCCCGCTTCGACCGGGTGGTGCCGCGCGCGGCGGCCCGGCCGCCGGCGACGCTGCAGGACCCCCGGGCGCTGTTCCAGGTGGTGCTCGACCCGGCCGTCGTGCCCGGGGGGCTCCGCCGCTGACCCGGTCAGCCCGCCCGGGCGAGGCCGGTGCCCACCTGGGCGACCGCGGCCGCGAGGCGCTCCCGGGCGACCGGCAGGTCGGCGGGCTCGCGCGCTGCGTGCACGAACCACCAGGCCGCCGCGTGCAGTCGCCGCAGGTGCAGGAACGGGGCCAGCTCGTCGTCGCCCGGCGCGGCCAGCGCGTCCAGCGCCGCCCGGCCGTCGAGCCGGGTGGTGAGGCGCAGGCAGGCGAGGTCCCAGCCGACCGGGCCCCGGCAGGTGTCCTCCAGGTCGGCCCAGACCCAGCCGTCCGCGGTGGCCAGCAGGTTGCCCGGGTGCGCGTCGCCGTGCAGCGGCTGGACCGGGCCGGTCAGCAGCGGGCGCAACGCGTCGACGAGCGCGCCGGTCTCGGCGACCAGGCTGGGGTCGGCGCCCAGGCCCACCCCGGCCGTGGCGAACGCGGCGAGGTCGTCGAGCGGGGTGTCCAGCGGCGAGCCGGTCCAGCCCGGGTCGACGTCGGCCAGCACGGCGAGCAGGTCGGCGAGGGTGCGGCCGGCGACCTCCGGCGTCGGCTGCTCGGGGCGCAGCTCGGCGTACCGCCAGAACGTCAGGCTGGACCCGTCGTGCTGGTGCGGACCCGGCGGGAGCAGGTCCGTGGGTGCGAGCACGGGGGCGCCCGCCGCGCCCAGCGCGGTGGCCAGCGCGAGGTCACGGCGCTGCGGGCGGGCGGCGTCCGGGCGCAGCAGCGGCGTCCAGGTGGCCACCCGCGCCACGACCGGGGCCGGCGCCAGGTGCACGACGGCGTTGACCCGGTCGGAGAGCAGCACCGGGTCCTCGACCCGCAGGCCGTGCCGGCGGGCGGTGGCCACCGCGGCGGCCACCGCCCGCACTGGCCGATCCGTCACTCCGGCGGCGGCGGCGGGACGTCCCAGACCAGGCAGAACGGGTGGCCGACCGGGTCGGCGTAGACGCGGAAGTCGCCGCCGCCCCCGGGCAGCCGCCGCGCGCCCAGCGCGAGCACCTGCGGCTCGGCCTCGTCGACGTCGGCGACGCGGACGTCGAGGTGGAACTGCTGCGGGCGGGCCGGGTCGGGCCAGTCCGGCGGCACCAGGTCGGGGGCGCCCTGGAAGGAGATGCGGTAGCCCGCGCCGGTGATGGTGACCCAGTCGTCGCCCGGGTCGCCCTTGACCTCCATGCCGAGCAGCCCGGCGTAGAAGGTGGCCAGGGCGTGCGGGTCGGGCGCGTCGATCACGATGGAGTGCAGCTGGCCGATCATGCCGCCATCCTCGCGGCGCGGTGGCGCCGCGCACCACCGGGATCCCTGCCACGGACCGCAGCACCCCGGCCGGGGGCCGGCGCGGGGATGGGCTTCGATCAGGTCATGACCGACCCCGCCCCAACGCTCGGCACGCTCACCTGGGAGCCGGTCGCCGCGCGGACCGACCTGCTGGCCGCCCCGGTGGCCGCGGCCCTGCCGGCGCTGACCGGCCCCGCGTGGGTCGCACCCGTCGACGACGAGCTCGCCGACACCGGGGCGTTCACCGAGGCCTACGGGGTGCCGGCGGCCGCCTCGGCCAACTGCGTGGTCGTCGCCGCCCGCCGGTCCGGGGCCACGACGCTCGCCGCCTGCCTGGTGCTGGCCACCACCCGGGCCGACGTGAACGGCCTGGTCCGCCGGCACCTGGGTGCCCGGAAGGCGTCGTTCGCGCCGCAGGACGTCGCGGTCGCCGAGAGCGGCATGGCCTACGGCGGCATTACGCCGGTCGGGCTGCCGGCCGGCTGGCCGGTGCTGGTCGACCGGGCCGTCGCCGACAGCGAGCTGCTGGTCATCGGCTCGGGCACCCGGGGCAGCAAGCTGCTGGTTCCGGGGTCGGTGCTCGCGGCGCTGCCCGGTGCCGAGGTGCTCGACGGGCTGGGCCAGCCGCTGGACTGACCGCCGCGTCCTACCCTCGGGGGCGTGTCCGAACAGCCGACCGACCCCCGCCCGGCGCCGGCCCGCCCCGAGCGGGCCCCCGACGACAGCGACGTGGGCTGGGGCGAGCGGGTGACCGACCCGGACGACGACGAGCGCCGCTACCTGGAGGACCGGCCCCCGCACTGGGGCAGCGACTGACCGGCTCAGGCGCGGTGGCGCGCCTCGGGCTCGGGAGCCGGCGGCCGGCCCTGCTCGCCGCGCAGCAGGTCGCGGATCTCGACCAGCAGCTCCACCTCGCTCGGGCCGGAGGGGCCCGGCTCCTGGTTCGTCGCCCGCCGGTGCACCAGCCGGCGCATCGGCAGCACGACCAGGAAGTAGACGACCGCGGCGGTGATCGCGAAGCGGATCACCTGCCCGATGAAGTCGCCGTAGGCGAAGTCCTGGCCGGCGACCGAGAACGAGGCGCCGCTCCTGCCCTCGTCCGTGCCGGTGAAGACCGCGATGAGCGGGTTCAGGAACGACTCGGTGAACTGCTGGACCACCGCGCTGAACGCGGCGCCGATGACCACGGCGACCGCCAGGTCGACGACGTTCCCGCGCAGCAGGAAGTCCTTGAAGCCCTTCAGCACGCCTGACTCCTCGGTGGCGGTGGGTCACGCGCTGGGCGCACCCGGTGATCACGGTCGGCCGAGGGTAACGGTGAGCGTGCCGGTCGCCGCGGCGGCCGCGAGACCCGCGGCGGTGTCCGGGTCGACCGCGAGCACCAGCAGCCCGCCGTCGCCCGCGCCCGGGGAGCCGTCCGTGCCGGGCGCCGCGGCGGCGAGCACCAGCGCGCCGGCCGCCACCACCCGGGCGCCCGGGTCGGACCCGGTGGCCAGCACGTCGACCCGGTCGCCTTCGCGCAGCAGCGTGCTCACGGCGAGGTCGGCCAGCCGCACGGGCGCCGCCACCTGACCCGGTGGCACCTGCGACCACAACCGCGGGCCGACCACGCGCACGTCGGTGACCGGCTCGCCCCGGCGCACCGGCGCGGCGAGCACCTGGCCGGTGAGCCGGTCGGGTGCGGCGGCGGTGCCGTCGGGCAGCGCGCTGCGCGGCCAGCGGGCGACGGCCAGGTCGGCGGCGCGCAGCGGGGCGCCCGGGCTCAGGTCACCGGTGGCGACCACGACCGGGGCGGTCGGCGGCGGGCCGGCCGCGGCCTCCCGTGCCGGTGGGCGCAGGGCCAGCAGCAGCGCGCAGCAGGCGAGCAGGGCCGCCGCGGCGCGGCGCAGGGCGAGGACCGGGGAGCGGGGGCGGCGCAGCCGGGGCATGCACCCACCCTCGGCCGGTCAGCCCGTCGGGACCAGACCGCGACCGGACCTGTGGACCCGGCCGCCCGGTGTGGACGGCCGGGCGCGCACGGTCCGGCGTCCGTGCTCAGGCGTCGGCGGCCTTGCTGCCGCTGGACGAGCTGCTCGAGGTGGTGCTCGAGGAGGTGCTGGTGGACGACGACGAACCGGCGTCCTTGCTGCTGCTGCTGGACGACGAGCCGGTGGTCGCCGCCGTCGAGCTGGTCTCGGACTTGCGGCTGTCGGTGCGGTAGAAGCCGGAGCCCTTGAACACGACGCCCACCGAGCCGTAGACCTTGCGCACCGGGGCGCCGCACTCGGGGCACTCGGTCACCGCGGGGTCGGTGAACGACTGCACGCGCTCGAACTCGTGCTTGCCCTCGGGGTTGGTGCAGGCGTACTGGTACGTGGGCACGGCGGCAGAACTCCTCGTCCGGGTGGTCACCGGGCTGGCACTCGCACCCGGCGACTGCCAATCATGCGCCGTGGGGCATGCATTCGTCCACGCCTGCCGGCGAGCGTCACGTTCGCGTCGCACGGCGGTCGGACCGGCACGGCTGTCGGGTACGCGCCAGCGGTGGCGCCGCCGGTGCCCGCCTACGGGACGCGGTGGCCGGAGAAGCGCACGGTGCGGCGGACCCGGAAGCCGAGACGTTCGTAGAGGCGGCGGGCGCCGTCGTTGCCGGCGACCACGTGCAGGAAGGGCCGGTCGCCGCGGTCGACGACGTGCCGCACCGCGGTCTGCACCAGCAGCGCGGCGTGGCCGCGCCCCCGGGCCTCCGGTGCGGTGCACACCGCGCTGATCTCGGTCCAGCCGGGCGGCCGCAGCCGCTCGCCGGCCATCGCCACCAGCGCACCGTCCTCCCGGACACCCCAGTAGGCACCGAGGGCCACGGTCCGGGGCCAGAACGGGCCCGGGCGCGTGCGGGCGGTGAGGTCGAGCATCTCCGGGACGTCGGCCTCGCCCAGCCGGACGACGTCCACGTCGGGCCGGGCCGGGACCGCGGCGGCGTGCCGGCCGGCCACCATCTGCAGGCCTGCCAGGCCGAACACCGGCGTCCACCCCGCCGGCGGCGTCGCGGGCGCGGTGAACAGGTCGGCCAGCCCGCCCGGGCCGACCAGCGCGGCCAGGTCGGCCCAGTCGGCGGGGGTCGGGTCGCCCGGCACGGCCGCGAACGTGGCGACGTCGGGGAGGTAGGTCGCGGTGCGCCCGAGCCGCCGCGCGAGGTGGGCGTGGTGGCCCCGCAGCGACTCCCCGACGGGGTCGTCGAGGACGGCGGCGTCGGCCGTGGGCAGGTCCTCGAGCGACGGCCCGGAGGTGCCGACCGCGCTGGTGTCCCCGCCGGTCATGCGGGCTCCCCGGCGGTGGCCGCGCCCTTCGGCCGGCTGAGCAGCAGGCTGGGCACGAGCGCGAGGGCCACCAGCCCGCCGGCCAGGCCGAGCGCGGCGAAGCTGCTCGCGGCGACGACGACGCCGCTGC
Organism: Modestobacter sp. NPDC049651; assembly: GCF_040659695.1. NCBI lineage: Bacteria > Bacillati > Actinomycetota > Actinomycetes > Geodermatophilales > Geodermatophilaceae > Modestobacter > Modestobacter sp. NPDC049651. The sequence continues at coordinate 94,371 of NZ_JBFAOG010000014.1, read as the reverse complement.
CGATGCCGCCGGTGGCACCGGCCAGGGCGACGCACAGGTCGACGGTCCCCGCGGTGCGGGCCCGGTGCTCCAGCGGCACGGCGGCGGTCAGCAGCGCGGTGCCGGCGAGCAGACCCAGGTTCCAGCCCAGGCCGAGCAGCACGAGGGCGACCGCGAGGAGGGCGACCGAGTCGTCGGGTGCGGTGGCGGCGAGCAGGCCGGCGGCGAGCAGCGTGAGACCGGCGGCGGCGATGACCGGCCGTCCACCCACGCGGTCGACGAGCGCGCCGGTGAGCGGGGAGGGCAGGTACATCGCCGCGATGTGCAGGGCGATGACGAGCCCGGCGGCCCCCAGGCCGTGGCCGTGGGCGAGCATGTGGACCGGGGTCATGGTCATGATCGCGACCATCACCAGCTGGGTGACGACCATCGCGGTGGCGCCGAGCCGCAGCAGCACCGCGTCCGTCGTCGCGTGCGCCCCGGCCGCGCCGCCGGCGGTCGCGGCCCGCGCGGCCTCCGCGGCGACGGCCCGGGCGGTCAGCAGCGGATCCGGCCGCAGCCGGACGCTGACGACGACGCCCGCCAGCGCGTACGCCGCGGTGGCCAGGAGGAACGGGCCGGCCAGCTCGGGGACGCCCACCGCGGCGGCCACCGACCCCATCGGCCCGACCAGGTTCGGGCCGGCGACCGCGCCCAGGGTGGTCGCGACCAGCACGGTGCTCACCGCGCGGCCGCGCCGGGCGGGGGACGCCAGGTCGGCGCCGGCGTAGCGGGCCTGCAGGTTGGTGGCCGTGCCGGAGCCGTACAGCAGCAGTGCGACCATCAGCAGCGGCACGCTGTCCACGACGGCGGCCAGCACCACCCCGGCGCCGCCGACGGCACCGACGAAGTAGCCGGCGGCCAGGCCGGGCCGCCGACCGGACCGCTGGGACAGCCGGCCGACGCCCAGCGCGGCCGCGGCGGAGCCGAGGGTCAGCAGCGCGGAGGGCAACCCGGACAGCCCGGTCGAGCCGAGCATGTCCTCGGCGATCAGGGCGCCGACGGTGACGCCGGCGGCCAGCCCGGCGCCGGCGAGCACCTGGGAGACCAGCAGCACCCGCAGCGTGCGCCGCTGGAGCGCCGCGACGTCCGCCGCGGAGGTGACGGGCGGGGACGAGGGGGTGGTCATGCGCCGGGCTCCTCTCCGGGCAGCGCCCGCACCTCAGGCCAGCCCGTAGCGCGGCGCGGGCTCGTGGGTCAGGTGGGCGTGCAGCAGGCCGGCGAAGCGGTCGAGGTCGCCGTGCCGGGCCGAGTCGACCAGCGCGCGGTGGTCGTCGACGATCTCCCGGGCGTGCGCGTCGATGGTCGCCAGGCTCCGGTGCAGCATCGCCGCCTGCCGGTTCCGCAACCGGTCGGCGACGTCCAGCAGCAGGCGGTTCCCGCCGACCTCGACGAACGCGCGGTGGAAGGCCGTGCACAGCTCCACGAAACCGTCGCGGTCGGCCTCCCGGACCGCGGCCTCCTGCGCGTCGACCAGCGCGTCCAGCCGGGTGCACGTCCGCGCGAGGGCCTCGGCCGAGGCGGCGCGCACGCCACCGGTCTCGAGCAGGTGCCGGGCTCCGGCCAGCTCCTGACCGTCCTCGGCGGTGAACGTCCGGACCAGCGCGCCGCGCTTGGGGTAGATCGTCACCCAGTCCTCCTCGGCCAGGCGCAGCAGCGCCGCGCGGACCGGGGTCCGGCTGGTGCCGAGCGCGGCGGCGAGGGCGTTCTCGCTGAGCATCGACCCACCGGGGTGGGTGCCGTCGACGATCTGGTCGCGGATGACGCGGTGCGCGCGCTGCGCCGCGGTCTCGTCCTCGGTCGTCATCCCGCTCCCGTCATGGACACGACTGGGGTCCTAGTCAGGCCGCCCCGGACGTGCGCCCCCGCCGCGGCTCACCCGGCGCGCAGCACCTGCTCGAGTGGGGTGGCCGGGTGGCCGGTCAGCTCCGGCACGTCGGTCGTGACGGTGGCCAGCGACCCGTCGGCGATGGCGGTGTAGGTCGACACCCAGGCGTCCAGCTGCCAGTCGGGTGCGCCGAGGCCCGAGCGGGAGGCGTACGCCTCCTCGACGGTCTCCGGCACGTAGCTGACCGGACGTCCGCGGACGGCGGTGAGCGTGGCGGCGACCTCGGCCAGGGTCAGCGGCGCCGGACCGGTGAGCTCGTACACCCGGTCGGCGTGCGCGGCCGGGTCCTGCAGGACGGCGGCCGCCGCGTCGGCGATGTCGTCCTGGGCGACGAGGGCGACCCGGCCGTCGCCGGCGGGGCCGCGGAGGACGCCGTCCGCGCCGACCAGGGCGGGCACGAAGTCGGCGTACAGGTTGTCGCGGAGGAACGTGGCCGTGAGCCCCCTGTCGGCGACGTGCTGCTCGGTGGCCCAGTGGTCGCGGGCCAGGGTGAACGTGGCGTCCGGTGCTGCGCCGGCGAAGGACACGTAGACCAGGTGCCGGACGCCGGCGGCCACCGCCGCGTCGACGAACGTGCGGTGCTGCGCGACCCGGTCGGGCGCCTCCGACGCCGACACCATCAGCACCGTCCCGACGCCGGCCAGCGCGGCCTCGACCGCCGGCGCGTCCGCGTAGGACGCCGGGACGGCGACCGCCCCGGGCAGCCGCGGCGCGCGGGCGGGGTCGCGGGCCAGCAGCCGCTGCGGGACCCCGGCGGCGGCCAGCCGCCGGGCGATGCGGCCGCCGAGCCGGCCGGTGGCTCCGGTGACGGCGACGGGCGGGGCGGACGGCGGCATGCGGAACGGCTCCTCGGGCTGCTGGGTCGGGGTGGGACGCGGACTCCCCGCCCGTCCGACGCTAGGGAGGGAACAGCCGGCCGCCGAGGTGCGCTCGGGTCCGGTGATGGACAGAAACGGACAGCGAGCCGCTCCGGTCATCCCGGAGGTCGGCTTCGCCGCGCCCGCCGGCAGCCCGCCCGGGGTCGAGGTCCTCCCGCTCGCCGAGCTGCGGACGCGGGTCGACGCGTCCGTCCTGGCGGCTCCGCAGCGGCCCGCCTTCCACCACCTGGTCTCCGTCACGTCCGGCGAGCTGCAGCACACGGTGGACTTCACCCGCCACGGCGTCGCGGCGGGGGAGTGGCTGTGGGTGCGCCCCGGGCAGGTGCAGCAGTGGCACGACCTCGCGCGCGCCGAGGGGGTCCTCGTGCTCTTCGAACCGGACTTCCTGGACCCGGCCACCACCGAGGCGGCGGCGCTGGGCGATCCGCACGCTCCCGCGCTGCTGGTCCCGCCGGCCGACGACGAGGCGGTGGTGCGCGAGGCCGTCCGGCACCTGCAGCACGCGTTCGACCAGCCCCGGACGCTGCCGCCGGACGTCCAGGTGGTGGTGCTGCGCCACCTGCTGGCCGTCCTGGTGCTGCGGCTGGCCCACCTCGCCGGCGCAGGCGGCACCCCGGCCGGGCCGCTCTCGGACGTCTTCCTGGCCTACCGGGACGCCGTCGAGCGGGACGTCACCCGCGTGCGCCGGGTCGAGGACCACGCCCGTGCGCTGGGCTGGTCGCCGCGCACGCTGTCCCGGGCCACGACGCGGGCCGTGGGGGTCGGTGCCAAGGAGTACCTCGACCGGCGGGTGGTGCTGGAGGCCAAGCGGCTGCTGGCGCACAGCGACCGGTCGGCCGCCCAGGTGGCCGTCCAGCTGGGCTTCGCCAGCGCCACCCAGTTCGGCGCGTTCTTCGCCCGACGGGTGGGGACCAGCCCGCTGGCCTTCCGCGCGCGGGTCCGCGGGTCCGTCCCGGGCGGTCCGGCGTCATCGCGGCCGTGACCACGCCCGGCCCGGTGACCTACGAGCACTGCGCGCACGTGCGCGGGCCGTTCTTCCACGGGACGAAGGCGCTGCTCGCGCCGGGCGACGAGCTGGTGCCCGGGTACGGCTCCAACTACCAGGCCGGCCGGGTGATGGACCACGTCTACTTCGCCGGGGCGGTGGAGACCGCCGTCTGGGGCGCCGAGCTCGCGACCGCGCTCGCCGGGACCGGGGAGCGCGGGCACGTCTACGTCGTGGAGCCGCTCGGTCCGTTCGAGGACGACCCGAACGTGACCGACAGGCGGTTCCCGGGCAACCCCACGCAGTCCTACCGGTCCCGCTCCCCGTTGCGCGTCGTCCGCGAGGTCGTCGACTGGGAGGGGCACCCGCCCGACGTCCTGCAGGCGATGCTCGACGGGCTGGCGCGGCTGCGGGAGCAGGGCCGCGACGTCATCGAGGACTGACGGCCGGCCGCTGCCGCGGCGACGGGCCGGTACGGTGCCGCGCGTGACGCCTCGGTGGCTCGACGACCAGCAGCAGGAGACGTGGCGCACCTGGCTGGCGGTCTCCGAGCTGCTGCCCCGCACGCTGGACGCGCAGCTGCAGCGGGACGCGGGCCTCACCCACGCCGCCTACGTGGTGCTCGCCATGCTGTCCGAGGCGCCCGACCGCAGCCGCCGGATGAGCGACCTGGCCCGGGTGGCCAACCAGTCGCAGAGCCGGCTGTCGCACACCGTCGCCCGGCTGGAGGAGCGCGGCTGGGTCCGCCGGGTGAAGGCCACCGAGGACCGCCGGGGCAACGTCGCCGTCCTCACCGACGCCGGCTGGGACGTCGTCGTCCGGGTCGCCCCCGGGCACGTCGACGCGGTGCGCGAGTCGGTCTTCGCCGCGCTCACGGCCGAGCAGACCACCGCGCTGCGGGAGGCGCTGTCCGCCGTCCTCGAGCGGCTGGACCCCGACCACACCCTGCGGGTGGACGCCCCGGACTGAGCGGACCGGGAAGCCGCGCCGCCCGGCCGGTGTTGCCGCCGGTGATGAGCGAGAACCCGCTGCCCCTGTCCGTGCTCGAGCTGGCCACGGTCGGCACCGGGCAGACCACCGCGGACGCCCTGGCCGCCACCGTGCAGGTCGCGCAGGCCGCCGACCGGCTCGGCTACACCCGCATCTGGGTCGCCGAGCACCACAACATGCCGGCGGTCGCGAGCACCAACCCGCCGGTGCTGATCGCCCACCTCGCCGCGGTCACCGAGCGGATCGCCGTCGGCTCGGGCGGGGTCATGCTGCCCAACCACGCGCCGCTGGTGGTCGCCGAGCAGTTCGCCCTGCTCGAGGCGCTGCACCCCGGGCGGATCGACCTGGGCATCGGCCGCGCGCCCGGCACCGACCAGCCCACCGCGCTCGCGCTGCGCCGCGACCCGAAGCTGCTGGCGGCCGAGCAGTTCCCGCAGGACCTGCTCGACCTGCTGGGCCTGTTCGGCGACGAGCGGGTCGAGGGCGGGCTCAGCGAGCGGTTCGCCGCGACACCGGCCGCCGCCTCGGCGCCGCGGGTGGTGCTGCTGGGCTCCAGCGGCTTCTCCGCGCAGCTGGCCGGCCAGCTCGGGCTGCCGTTCACCTTCGCCCACCACTTCGGCAGCCCCAACACGCTGGCCGCCGTCCAGCTCTACCGGGACAGCTTCCGGCCCGGGCCGCTGCTCGACCGGCCGTACACGGTCGTCACCGCCAACACCCTGGTCGCCGAGACCGAGGACGACGCCCGCCGGCTGGCGCTGCCCGGCCAGCTGATGCGGCTGGCGATCCGCACCAACCGGCTGCGCCCGGTGCCCTCGGTGGCCGACGCCCAGGTCGACCCGGAGCGGGCCGCCGCCGAGGCGATGCCGAGCAACGCGGTGATCGGCGACCCGCGGCAGGCGGTCGCCGAGCTGCGCCGGCTGGCCGCCGACACCGGCGCCGACGAGCTGACGGTCACCGCCTCCACCCACGGGGTCGCCGAGCGGGTGCACAGCCTGGAGCTGCTGGCCGACGCCTGGGGCGTCGGGACGGCGGCGTCAGCGCAGGTGGCGTAGGAAGGCCTGCGGCGCGTCGAGGAACTGCCGCCAGCTGACGGTCAGCTCCAGCTCGTCCCAGCGCGCCGGGCGCAGACCCCAGTCGCCGACCTCCAGGATCGTCGCGCCCGGCAGCGCGGCGACGACGGGGGAGTGGGTCGCGACGACGACCTGGGCGCCGGCGGACACCAGGTCCAGCAGGTGGGCGACCAGCGCCAGCGAGCCGCCGAAGGAGAGGGCGGCGTCCGGCTCGTCGAGCAGGTAGACCCCCCGGCCGGTGGCCCGGCTGCCCAGCACGGACAGGAAGCCCTCGCCGTGCGACAGCTCGTGGAAACCGCCCTCGCCGGTCGACTCCAGGTAGCTGTACAGCCCGTGCATCGTCTCGTCGCGGAGGAAGTAGCCCCAGCGGGCGGCGCCGGGGCTGCGCTCGACGACCAGGCCCAGCGACTCCGGTTCGGTGCGCCGGGTGGCCAGCCGGGTGTTCACCGAGCCGCCCTCGGGGTTGAGGCCGAGGGTGACGGCGAGCAGCTCCAGCACCGTCGACTTGCCCGAGCCGTTCTCGCCGACCAGCACCAGCGCGCCGGCGGGGAGCTCCAGCCCCTGCTCGGCGAGCTGGGCGACCGCGGGAACGGTCAGCGGCCAGCGCCCCCGCTGCTCGCGGGTCGGTGGCGGGGCGCCGGGATCGGGCGTGATGCGGCGGATCGGGCGGTCGTCCACGCGGCCATCCTGGCGGCCGGGTACGACGTCCGCCCGCACCCGCCCGCCGTCCCCCTGCACCACCGGCTGACCGCCCGCACCAGCGTTGGTGCGGGGGGGACAGCCGGTGATCAGGTCACCTGATCACCGCTGGGGACGGCGTCAGCTGCGGCCGAGGTGGCGCCAGCGGCGGGCGCGGGTCTGCCGCCGCTCGCCGTCGTCCCGGCTGAGCAGGCCGGCGAGCTCCTCGGCCAGCACCCGGCCCAGCCGCCGGCAGAACGCGTCCGGCTCGTCGGCGGCGTCCGGCCGCTCGGGCACCACCCGGTCGACGATGCCGGCACGCCAGAGGTCGGTGGCCCGCACGCCCTGCTGCTGCGCCATGACGTCGGCGTGGTCGAGATCGCGGTGCACGATCGCCGAGGCACCCTCCGGCGGCAGCGGGCCGAGCCAGCCGTTCGCCGCGGCCAGCACCCGGTCGGCCGGCACGAGGGCCAGCGCCCCGCCGCCGGTGCCCTGGCCGAGCAGGACGGCCAGCGTGGGCGCCGGCAGGGTGACCAGGTCGGACAGGCAGCGGGCGATCTCCCCGGCCAGGCCGCCCTCCTCGGCGGCCGCCGACAGGGCAGCCCCCGGGGTGTCGATCAGCGTGACCAGCGGCAGCCGGAGCTCCGCGGCCAGCCGCATGCCGCGCCGGGCCTCGCGCAGCGCGGCCGGCCCCAGCGGCGCCGACAGCGACTGGCCGCGCCGGTCCTGGCCGAGCACCACGCACGGCGCCCCGCCGAAGCGCGCCAGCGCCAGCAGCAGCCCGGGGTCGGACTCGCCGGCGCCGGTGCCGTTCAGCGTGACCACGTCGGTCGCCGCGGTGCGCAGCAGCCGCCGGACGCCGGGGCGGTCGGTGCGCCGCGAGGCGGTGACCACCTGCCAGGCGGTGCGCCCGTCCTCGGGGTCGTCGGCGTCGGTGCCGTCGCCGGGCACCGGTCCCTCGACCGGGGCGTGCCGGTGCCAGGTGCGGCGGGCGGCGAGCACCCGGAGCGCCCGGTCGGCGACGTCGGCGATCTGCCGCGGTGGCACGACCGCGTCGATCAGCCCGCGCGCGGCCAGGTTCTCCGAGGTCTGCACGCCCTCGGGGAACGGCTCCCCGTACAGCGCCTGGTAGACCCGCGGCCCCAGGAAGCCGATGGCCGCGCCGGGCTCGGCGATCGTCACGTGGCCGAGCGAGCCCCAGGAGGCGAGCACCCCGCCGAACGTCGGGCCGCGCAGGTAGACCAGGTACGGCAGCCCGGCCTCCTTGTGCCGGGCGATCGCGTGGGTGATGCCGACCATCTGGAGGAACGCGACGGTGCCCTCCTGCATCCGGGTGCCGCCGGACACCGGGGAGGCCAGCAGGGGCAGCCCCTCGGCGGTGGCCCGCTCCACGGCGGTCATCAGCCGCTCGGCTGCGGCCACCCCGATCGAGCCGGCCAGGAAGCCGAACTCCCCGGCGACGACGGCCACCCGCCGCCCCTGCAGCGTGCCCTCGCCCGTGACGAGGGCCTCGTCCTGCTGGGTCCGCTCCGTCGCCCGGGCCAGCTCCCGGGCGTAGTCGTCGTCGACCGCGCGCGGCGGCACGGGGGTGTCCCAGGACTGCCAGGAGCCGGGGTCGAGGACGAGGTCGCGCAGCCCCCGGGCGTCCAGCCGCTCGGTCACGCGCCGTCGGCCAGCCACGCGCGGATCGCCTCGCCGTCGGCACCGAGCACCGGCGGCGGGGTGTGCTCGCGGCGGGTGGTCTCCGTCTCGCCCTCCGGGCCGGGCGCGAAGAACCGCAGCGGCGGGCCGGGCAGCGTCAGCGGGCCGGCGGTCGGGTGCTCGACGGTGATCGCCAGACCCTGCGACCGCACCTGGTCCCAGGCGTACACCTCGTCGAGGGTGCGGACCTTGCCCGCCGGCACGCCCGCGGCGTCGAGCCGGGCGAGCAGGTCGGCGGCCGGGATGTCGGCGAAGGTGCGCTCCAGCAGCTCGATCAGCTCGGCACGGTGCTCGACCCGCTCGCCGTTGGTGGCGAAGCCGGGCGCCTCCGGGTCCAGGCCGAACTCGGCGCACAGCCGCCGCCACAGGCCCTCGCTGCCGCAGGAGAGCTGGACGAACCCGCCGGCGCAGTGGAACAGGCCGTAGGGGGCGATCGAGGGGTGGTGGTTGCCCTGGGCGCGGGGCACCCGGCCGGCCACGGTGTGCGCCGTCCCCTGGAAGGCGTGCACGCCGACGACCGAGGCGAGCAGCGACGTGCGGACCACCTGGCCGCGGCCGGTGCGCTCCCGCTCGAACAGCGCGGCGAGCACCCCGTACGCGCCGTACATGCCGGCCAGCAGGTCACCGATCGGGACGCCGACCTTCTGCGGGTCGTCCGGGCCCGACCCGGTCAGCGACATCAGCCCGGCCTCGCCCTGGGCGATCTGGTCGTAGCCGGCGCGCTGCCCCTCCGGCCCGTCGTGCCCGAACCCGGAGATCGACAGCTGGACCAGCCGCGGGTTGAGCTCGGCCAGCACGTCGGTGCCGAAGCCCAGCCGGGCCAGCGTGCCGGGGCGGAAGTTCTCCAGCAGCACGTCGGCGCGGGTGAGCAGCTGCCGCAGCACCGCCTTGTCGCCGTCGTCCTTGAGGTCGAGGGTGATCGACTCCTTGTTCCGGTTCGCGGAGAAGAAGTACGTCGACTCCCGCTCGGCCCCCTCGGGGGTGACGAACGGCGGCCCCCACCCGCGGCTGTCGTCGCCGCTGCCGGGGTTCTCCACCTTGATCACGCGGGCGCCGAGGTCGCCGAGCATCATCCCGGCGTGCGGGCCGGCCAGGGCGCGGGTCAGGTCGACGACGAGCACGCCGTCCAGGGGGCCACTCACGGCAGCGGGGGTTCCTTCCATCGGGGGTCGGGTCACCCTCTCACCGGCGCGGGGCCGGGGAGGGGGCGTCTGCCATCGAGCGGCAGGCCTGGGTCACGAGCGGGCGGCTCACAGCCAGCCGGGCACCACGAACACCAGCCAGGCGATCAGCGGGCCGGCGACCACGACCGCGCCGGAGTAGCCGAGCATCTGCTTGTAGAAGCGGTCCCGGTCGACGTCCTGGGTGTTGGCGAGCACCAGCGCCCCGTTGGTGGAGAACGGGCTGACGTCGACGATGGTCGAGGCCACCGACAGCGCGGCGACCACCCCGACCGCGCCGATCTCCCCGGCGGACAGGAACGGCACGGCCAGCGAGATGGCCACGCCGATGATCGCCGTCGACGACGCGAACGCCGAGACCACGGCGCCGATGTAGGCCAGCAGCAGCGCCACCAGCAGCGGGCTGCCCAGCGCGGTGACACCGCGGCCGACGTACTCGATGGTGCCGGCCTCCTGCAGCACGAACACGAAGGTCAGCACGCCGGCGATGAGGAGCACGGTCGACCAGCTGATCTGCATGACCGCGCCCTTGTGCCGGGCGGCGGAGAACAGCGCCAGCACGGTGGCCACGGTGATCGAGACGAAGCCGATGTCCAGGTCGAACGCCAGCGCCAGCACGGCGAGCGTGACCAGGCCGACGAGGGTGAGCACCTGCTCGGTGTCGACCCGGGGGCGGGTGGCGGTCGTGCTCGTGCTGCCACCGACGTCGGTGCCGTGGTCGCGCAGCGGCGCCGGGTGGCCGCCGGCCGCGGCCAGCTCGCGCTCCTCGGCGTCCAGGTCGTCGCCGATGCGCCGGCCGATCAGCTGCCGCCCGCCGAACAGCACGAACAGCACCGCGGCGATGGCGAGGTTGAAGAACAGGCTGGCCAGGAAGACGGTGACCGGGCTGCTGGTGAGGTCGTTCTCCTCGACGATCTCGTTGACCGTGACGCCGTAGACGCTGATCGGGGAGAACCCGCCGCCCTGCGCCCCGTGCACGACCATCATCCCCATCAGCAGCGGGTTGATCCGGTGCCGGGCGGCGAACCCCAGCGCGATCGGCGCGACGATCGCGACGGCGGCGGGGGAGAGGGCGCCGATCGCGGTCAGCACCGCGGTGACGGCGAACATCACCCACGGGATGAACGCCACCCGGCCGGCGACCAGCCTCACCGCGCCGCGCACCAGCAGGTCGACGGTGCCGTTGTTCTGCGCGATCGCGAACAGGTAGGTGACGCCGATCAGCGTCAGCACCAGCTCGCCGGGGAAGCCGGCGATGATGTCGTCGGTCGACAGGCCCACCGACAGCGTGCCCACCAGGAACGCGGCGACGAACGCGAGCGCGCCCATGTTGATCGGCAGCGCCGTGGCGATCGCGAAGATCGCCACCAGCGCGAGGATCGAGATGACCTCAGGTGACACGGACGGCTCCCACGGCGTCGGGGGTGGCCCGGCCGACCCTACTGGCGGGGGACCCGGCTCACCTGGGGGGACGCAGGTCCCGCCAGCCGCCGCCGGGGGTGACCACCGCGGACACCGGCCGGTCGTGCTCCCCGGCGGGCAGCACGTCGATGAGCTCGTCGTCGTAGACCAGGGCCACCAGGACGGCGTCCGGGCGGGCGTGCGGCAGCGCCCGGTCGTAGTAGCCGCCGCCGCGCCCCAGCCGGGTGCCGTCCCGGGCCACGGCGAGCGCCGGCACCAGGATCACGTCGGCGTCGGCGAGCGTGGTCGGGGGCTGCCGTGGGCCGGTGGGCTCGAGCAGCCCGAACCGACCGGTGGCCAGCGTGCCGTCGTCCTCTGCCCAGAGCAGCTCGCGCCCCGTCTCCGGGACGACCGGCAGCAGCACCCGGCCGACCGTGGGCCGCAGCGCGGCGGGCAGCCGGCCGGCACCGGGCTCGTCCTCCAGCGGCACGGTGGCCGCGACCACCGGGACGCCCACCAGTTGCGCGAGCAGCGCCGCGCACAGCGCGTCGGCCGCCGCGGCGCGGTCGGCCGCGGAGCGCGCGGACCGGCCGGCCAGCAGCGATGTGCGCAGCATCGCCTTGCCGTTCACCACGTCGGGGGAGTCAGCCACGCCCGCAGGCTAGTTAGGCTGCGCGGCATGTCGAGCCCTGACCCCGGACGTCCGGACGCCGCTGCACCTCGGACGACGAAGGCCGTCATCCCGGTCGCGGGGCTGGGCACCCGGTTCCTGCCCGCCACCAAGGCGGTGCCCAAGGAGCTGCTGCCCGTCGTGGACCGGCCGGCCCTGCAGTACATCGTCGAGGAGGCCGCCCGCGCCGGCCTCGCCGAGGTGCTGATGGTCACCGGCCGCAACAAGGGCGCCATCGAGGACTTCTTCGACCGGACGCCGGAGCTCGAGGCGGCGCTGGAGAAGAAGGGCGACCAGGCCCGGCTGGACGCGGTCGCCGAGTCCACCGACGTCGCGCAGGTCTTCTTCGTCCGCCAGGGCGAGGCCAAGGGCCTGGGCCACGCGGTGCTGCAGGCGGAGGCGTTCGTCGGCGACGAGGCGTTCGCCGTGCTGCTCGGCGACGACCTCATCGACGCCCGCGACCACCTGCTCGAGCAGATGCTCGAGGTGCAGGCCGAGCACGGCGGCGCGGTCATCGCGCTGCTGGACGTCGGCATGGAGAACATCGACAAGTACGGCGCGGTCGCGGTCGAAGACCCCGACGGCGACGTCGTGCGCATCACCGGCCTGGTCGAGAAGCCGCCGGCCGACGAGGCGCCGAGCTCGCTGGCGATCATCGGCCGCTACGTGCTGCCGGCGGAGGTGTTCGCCGCGATCAAGGTGACCCCGCCCGGCCGCGGCGGCGAGCTCCAGCTCACCGACGCGCTGCTGAAGCTGGTCGACGACGGCGTGCCGGTGCACGGTGTCGTCTTCTCCGGCCGCCGGTACGACACCGGCGACAAGCTGGACTACCTCAAGGCGGTCGTCCGGCTGGCCGTGGAGCGCGACGACCTGGGCCCGGCCTTCACCCCGTGGCTGCGGAGTTTCGTCACCGACCTGCCCGCCGAGGGCGCGTCGGGGGCCTGACGGCGGGTCCGAGAGGGCACCATCGGGGGTCGAGAGCCTGCTTCGCTGCGGCTCCGGCCCCCGGTCCGCCTCTGCCGGCGGGGGCCGGGGCCCGCGGGCGGGCCGGCACAGCGGCACGACGACGGTGGTGGGGATGAGCGCGGACAACGCAGGCGGGTGGTTCACCCGGAACCGGGAGACGACCCAGATCGACCTCCCCGGCGGACCGCTGGTGCCCGCGGCGCGCACCCCCGAGCCGGCGCTGGCCGGGGCGGCCGCGCGGACGGCGGGCCCGGCGACCAGCCCGGTGGCGACGGCGGCGCCCTCGACCGACACGGTGTCGGTCGACCGGTCGCTGTTCGCCGCGGAGCGGGTCGCCGCGCCGGCGATCTCCACCGGTGACCGGACGCCGGACCCCAGCGGCGACAGCGGCTCGGTCGACGTCTCGGTCATCCGGATGCGCACCGTGGAGAACCACCTCGACGAGGTGCTCGGGCACGTGCACCAGCCCGCGCCGATCGAGATCGCGGTGCTGGACGCGCAGGGCCTGCTGTGCGCGGAGCTGGTGACCAGCGACCGCGCGCTGCCGGCGTTCGACCAGGCCGGGCTGGACGGCTACGCGGTGCGGGCCGAGGACATCGCCGGCGCCACCGTCGAGCAGCCGGTCGTGCTGGCCGTCGTCGGCGACACCCCGGCCGGCCGCGGCGAGCCGACGTCGATCGGCCCGGGCCTGGCCCGCAAGGTCGCCGTCGGCGCGATGCTGCCGGCCGGCACCGACGTCGTCGTCCCGGCGGCGTGGACCGACCAGGGGCTGGCGTCCGTGCAGGTCTACGCCTCGCTCGCGCCCGGCAGCTACGTGCGCCGCACCGGCGACGACGTGGCGCCCGGCGACACCGCGGTGCAGGTGGGCACCCCGATCGGCCCGGCCCAGATCAGCCTGCTGGCCGCGGTCGGCCGCCAGCGCGTCGCCGTCCGGCCGCGCCCGCGGGTGTCGGTGCTGAGCGCCGGCGCCGAGCTGGTCGACGCCGGCACCGTGCCCGGCCCCGGCCAGGTGGTCGACATCAACAGCTACGCGCTGGCCGCCGCGGCCCGCGACGCCGGCGCCGAGGCCTACCGCTCGGGCATCCTGCCCAACGAGGAGCGGCGGATGGTCGAGCTGCTGGAGAGCCAGCTGCTGCGCAGCGACGTCGTCCTCATCGCCGGCACGTTCGCCAGCGGCGGCGACGACCTCCTGCAGCAGGCGCTGGCGGAGCTCGGTGACATGTCGTTCACCCAGGTGGCCATGCACCCCGGGCCGCTGCACGCGTTCGGCCTGCTGGGCCCCGAGCAGGTGCCGGTCATCTGCATCCCCGGTGAGCCGGTGGCCGCGCTGGTGGCCTTCGAGGTGTTCGTCCGCCCGGTGATCCGGCTGATGCTGGGCAAGAAGCAGCTGTTCCGCCGCACCGTGCAGGCGGTCTCCGCGCAGCGGCTGCTCTCGCCGCTGGGCTACCGGCAGTACCTGCACGGCCAGGTCATGCGGCACCCCGACGGCGGGTACGTCGTCGAGCCGATCGGCGACGGCGACCAGGCGATGCTCGCCCGGATGGCCAAGGCGAACTGCCTGATCGTGGTCGACGAGGACGTCACCGAGGTCTCGGCGGGCGGTCTGGTGACCGTCATGCCGATGCTGCTGGGCGGCTGAGCTGGACCCGTCGGTCCACCCCGGGTGGCCGGTCCGGCTGGGCTGGGGCCCGGTCGAGCTGCACCCGCTGCGCCGGGGGGACGCCGCCGAGTGGGCCCGGGTCCGGCGGGGCAACGAGGCGTGGCTGAGCCCCTGGGAGCCCTCCGCCCCGGTGCCGTGGGCGCAGCGGCACACCCCGGCGGCGTACCGGGCGATGCGCCGCGCCGCCGGCCGCCGGGCGCGGACGGGGACGTCGCTGCCGTTCGCCGTCCGGGTCGACGGGCGGCTGGCCGGCCAGGTGACGCTGGACAACGTCGTCCGCGGCGCGCTGCGCTCCGGGCACCTCGGCTACTGGATCGACTCCGCGGTCGCCGGCCGGGGGATCGGGTCGCTGGCCGTGGCGCTGGTGTGCGACCACGCGTTCGGGCCGGTGGGGCTGCACCGCGTGCAGGCCGACATCCGGCCGGAGAACCGCCCGAGCCGACGGCTGGTGGAGCGGCTGGGCTTCCGCCAGGAGGGGCTGTTCCGCGGCTACCTGGACATCGACGGCGCCTGGCGGGACCACCTCGGTTACGCCCTGCTGTCGACCGACGTCCCCGGTGGCCTGCTCGCCCGCTGGCAGGCCCGCGCCCCGCGCTGAGCCGCCCCCGACGTTGCTCACAGCGCGTCACCGAGCGCTGGCGTACCGCCGCGGCGCCCGTCCACGCAGGACGACACGCCGGAGTCGCGTCCAATCGCCTCGCGACACACCGGAGGACATCCGGGTCATCGGCAGGACACCTCCCTAAGTTGATCCGCGAGTGACTCGTGTGACTCGTGTTGTCCCAGGGACAGGGATGGCGCGCGGTACCAGGGATGGGGTGTTCGGATGGGGTCTGGCGTTCTGCTCGCCGCTCTCGTCGTGCTGTGGTTCGTGGTCCTGGTGCCGATGGTGGTCACCCGGGGCGACGCCCGCGCCGACGGTCGTCCCGAGGCGGCGGCCGGGTCCGGCCGCACCCTCAAGCGCCGCCGGCCGGTCGACCCGGTGGTGCACGCCGAGACCGAGCGGGTGGCCATCGACCGGGCCGCCCTGCGCACCAGCGGCGAGCTCAAGCGCGACGTGCACGCCCTGCGCCGGCGGGTGCTGGCCGGGCTGGTCACGCTCGCCCTGGTCGCCCTCGTGGGTGCCGTCGCCTGGCGCTCGGTGCTGTGGGTGCCGCAGGTGGCCCTCGACCTCGCGGTCGTCGGCTACCTCGTGACCACCAGCGCCGCGGCCAAGCGCGAGCGCCGTGCCGCCGCCCGCCGGCAGGTCCGCGACGCGCTGCGCGCACCGGTGCGCGCGTCCGCCGAGCGGCCGGCCGAGCGGCCCGCGCCGCGCACGGGGGTCCGCACCGACGCCCGCACCGAGGCGACGGTGGCCGCCCGCGTGCCGGAGCAGCTGGGGGCGTCGGCGGCGTCGAGCGCGCACCCGAGCGTGCCGCTGGCCGACGTCCGCCCGCTGCGCCCCGGCCGGGTGGTCGCCGCCCGCACGCCGACCCCGGCGGGCTGGCAGAACAGCGCGGTCGTGGGTCTGGACGACGACGACATCGGTTTCGCCGAGATCGACGTCTACCAGCCCCGTCGGGTCGCGAACGGCTGATCCGACCCGCCGGTGCCGCACCCCCCTGCGGCACCGGCGGGACCGGGCGGTAAGCTCGTCCACGTTCCACGGGGCTGTAGCGCAGTCCGGTAGCGCACCTCGTTCGCATCGAGGGGGTCAGGGGTTCGAATCCCCTCAGCTCCACCCGTGACGCAGTCAGGCCGGGCCCACCAGGGCCCGGCCTGACTCGTCTCAGCGGCTGGCCGCGATGACGTCCCGGTACCAGCCGAAGCTGGCCTTGGGCGTGCGGCGCTGGGTCGGGTAGTCGACGTGCACCAGGCCGAAGCGCTGGCTGTACCCGTGCGCCCACTCGAAGTTGTCCAGCAGCGACCACACGTAGTAGCCGCGGACGTCCACGCCGTCGGCGATCGCGCCGGCCAGCTCCCGCAGGTGCCCGTCGAGGTAGGCGATCCGGTCCGGGTCGGGCACCGAGCCGTCGTGCCGGACGACGTCCGGGAAGCTGGTGCCGTTCTCGGTGACGTGGACCGGCGGCAGCCCGGGGTAGGTGTCCCGCAGCCAGCGCATCAGCCGGCCCATGGTGGCCGGCTCGACCGGCCAGCCCATCGCCGAGCGGGGCAGGTGCGGCGGCGGGTCGTCGACGGCGGCCACGTCGCTCGCGGTGCGCCGGGCCGGGTCGGGCTCGGTGTACGGCGCGGCCCGCACGTACTGCGGGAAGTAGGTGTTCACGCCCAGGAAGTCCAGCGGCTGGGCGATGACCGCCAGGTCGTCGTCCTCCCGGAAGCCGAAGCCGGTCAGGTCGCCCCACACCTCGGCCTCGGCCGCCGGGTAGCGGCCGGCCAGCAGCGGGTCGGTGAACGACCGGTTCTGCAGGACCTCCACCCGGCACGCCGCGGCCCGGTCCTCCGCCGAGCCGGTGCGCGGGCTGACCGCGTTGAGGTTCAGCGTGATGCCGAACTGCTCGTCGCCGTGCCGCTGGGCGCGCATCGCCTGCACGGCCAGCCCGTGGCCGAGCAGCAGGTGGTGGACGGCAGCCAGCGCGGGCTCGCCGGTGCGCATGCCCGGGGCGTGCCGGCCCTGCGCGTGGCCCACGATCGCGGAGCAGAACGGCTCGTTGAGCGTGGTCCACAGCGGCACCCGGTCGCCCAGCGAGGCGTGCACCACCTGCGCGTAGTCGGCGAACCGCGCGGCGGTGTCACGGGAGCGCCAGCCGCCGTCGTCTTCCAGCGCCTGCGGCAGGTCCCAGTGGTAGAGCGTCAGGCAGGGCGCGATCCCCGCGCCGAGCAGCTCGTCGACCAGCCGGGCGTAGAAGTCCAGGCCGGCGGTGTTCACCGGCCCCCGGCCGTCGGGCTGCACCCGCGGCCACGCCACGGAGAAGCGGTAGGAGTCGACGCCGAGCTCGGCCAGCAGGGCGACGTCCTCGCGGTACCGGTGGTAGTGGTCGCAGGCGACGTCGCCGGTGTCGCCGGCCTTCACCCGCCCGGGCTCGGCGCAGAAGGTGTCCCAGATCGACCGGCCGCGGCCGTCCTCGCCGGCCGCGCCCTCGATCTGGAACGCGGCGGTCGCCGTGCCCCAGGTGAACCCGGCCGGGAACGCCGGCAGGCCGCTCACGACCGGGTGGACCGGAAGTCCGGACGCCGGCCGGCGTCGGCGGCGCCGATGCCCTCCCGGCCCTCCGGGTCGGTCGCCGACTCGGCGATCAGCCGGGCCTCCTCGTCCAGCTGCTCGTCGAGCATCCGGGTCGCCGCGCGGCGCACCAGCGCGCGGGTGCGCACCATCGCCCGCACCGGCCCGGCCGCGACCTCGGCGGCCAGGTCGACGGCGGCCTGCGCTGCGCGGTCGTCGTCGACCAGCCGGCCGACCAGGCCGAAGTGGTGCGCGTCCGCGGCGCTCAGCGTGCCGTCGGTGAGCAGCAGCTCCAGCGCCCGGGGGGCGCCCAGCGCGCGGGTGAGCGCCCACGACGTGCCGCCGTCCGGGCTCAGGCCCAGCCCGGCGTAGCCGGGGCGCAGCTTGGTCGAGCGGGCGCAGACCACGACGTCGCAGGCGCCCAGCAGGCCGACGCCGGCGCCGGCGACGGTGCCGTGCACCCCGGCCACCACCGGCACCGGGGTGTACAGCGCGCCCCGGATCACCTCGTGCCAGCGGTCGGCCAGCGCGGCCAGCAGCGCCGGCAGGTCCTCGGCGGCCGCGTAGGAGCGCACGTCGGTGCCGGCGCAGAAGTGCTCACCGGTGGCCAGCAGCAGCACCGCCCGGGCCTCGTCCGGCCGGTCGGCCAGCGCGGTGGCCAGCTGGTCGGCCATCGGCAGGTCCAGCGCGTTGCCCGTCTCGGGGTGGTCGAGGGTCACCCGCCACACGTCGCCGTCCAGGGCGGTGGTCACCCGGTGGGGTCGCGGCTCGGTCATCGTCGTCCTCCCTGGGCCGGCGTCCGCCGGCCCCCCGGGGACGCTAGGGCCGGCGGCCCCGCCGGGCGAACCCGGGCCGCGCTCAGCGCCGGGGCAGGCCCCGCTCGACCTCCTGGTCGACGGCCGCCGGTGCGCCGCCGAACTCGTCGGCGACCTCGCCGGAGACGTCCGGCTCCGGCTCGCCGTGGCCCATCCGGGCGTCGGCGGCCGCCAGCATGCGGTGCCCGGAGGTGAGCACCGCGACGCCGAGCACGACGGCGACCGCGCCCACCACGAACGGCACGTGGATGCCCCAGTGCTCGGCGAGCTTGCCGGCCGCGTAGGGCGCCAGGCCGCCGCCGAGGAACCGGACGAAGCCGTAGGCCGACGACGCGACCGGCCGGTCGACCGGCGAGACCAGCATGACCGCCTGGGTGGTCAGCGTGTTGTTGATGCCGACGACGATGCCCGAGGCGACCACGCACGCGATCAGCGCCCAGCGGGTCCCGGTGAACAGCCCGATGAGCAGCAGCAGGACGGCGAAGAAGCCCAGCGCCCCGTACAGGGAGGGGGCGGTGCCAAACCGGGCCTGCAGCCGCGGGGCGCCGGTGATGGAGAAGAACGCCACCAGCAGGCCCCAGCCGAAGAACACGAAGCCGAGCTGGATCGCGGAGAGCTCCATCGGGTAGGGCGCGTAGCCCAGCATCGTGAAGAAGCCCCAGTTGTAGAGCAGCGCGGTGATGCTCATGGTCAGCAGGCTGCGGTGGCCCAGCGCCCGCAGCGGCTCGCCGAGCCCGACCCGGCGGGCGGGCTTCGGCGTCTCGTCGAGGAGCACGACGGTGGCCAGCAGCGCGATCGCCATCAGGACGGCGACGCCGAAGAACGGCCCGCGCCAGCTGACCTCGCCGAGCAGCCCGCCGATCAGCGGGCCGGCGGCGATGCCCAGGCCGAGCGCCGCCTCGTAGAGCACGATCGCGCCGGCGAACCCGCCGGACGCCGAGGCGACGATGACCGCCAGCGAGGTGGCGATGAACATCGCGTTGCCCAGGCCCCAGCCGGCGCGGAACCCGACGATGCCGTTGATCGAGCCCGACAGCCCCGCCAGCGCCGAGAACACGACGATGACCACCAGCCCGGCGATCAGCGTCTTCTTGGCGCCGATCCGGCTGGACACCGCGGTCACCCCGAGCATCGCCACGGCGGTGACCACCAGGTAGCTGGTGAACAGCAGGCTGACCTGGCTGGGCGTGGCGTCCAGCTGCTCGGACAGGGCCGGGAGGATCGGGTCGACCAGGCCGATGCCCATGAAGCTGACCACGCAGGCGAAGGCGACCGCGAAGACCGCTTTGGGCTGGGAGAACATGCTGGTGCCGCTCGTGCCGTGAGCGCTCACTGTCTTCCTCCGGTGCTGTCGGTGAGGACGCCGGCCAGCCGGGTGAGAGCGGGCAGCGCGTCGGTGATGCGGCGGACGTCGTCGTCGCTGAGGTCGGCCAGCGGGCCGCGCAGCCGGGCCGTCCGGTCGGCGCGGTGCCGGTCGAGCAGCTCGGCGCCGGCGTCGGTGAGCGACAGGAGCACCGCCCGGCGGTCGGTCGGGTCGGCCCGCCGCTGCACGAGCCCCTGGCCGGTGAGCCGGGCGACCAGCGTCGTCATCGACGGCTGGGTCACGCCCTCGGCGGTGGCCAGGTCGGTGAGCCGGGTCGGGCCCTGCCGGCGCAGCGTGGCCAGCGTGGCCAGGGCGGTGAGGCTCAGGCCGTCACGGCGCAGGCTGAGCCGGCGCAGCGCGGTGACCGCGTCGTCCAGCCGCCCGGCGAGCAGGGAGCGGTCGACGTCCACGCGCTCCGTTGTACTGCTCAACTATGTATTCGTGCAAGCCGACCCGTGAGGTGCTGGAACGGCCGCTCTGCAGGGACCCGCCGCGAGCGTGCGAGTGGTGGGGGGGTCCTTCTAGAACCAGGAGGGAAACCACATCCGTTGGACCCACTCGCCGTAGGACAGCGGGTGCCCGACCAGGACGGGGTAGAAGAACGCGAACGTGACCGCGACGACCGCGACGTACAGGCACACCGCACCCAGCCCGAGCTGCCGGCGGAACGGCGAGGCGGTGCGCGGGCCCAGCACGTCCTGCAGCACCAGCGTCACCCCGAGCACCAGGAAGGGGAGGGCGGGGGCGAGGTAGAAGATGAACATCGTCCGGTCGAGGTTGACCAGCCACGTCGCCCAGCCCGCGACGAACGCGCCGAGCACGACCAGCGCGGCCTGGTCCCGGCGGGCCACCAGCCGCCACAGCATCCACAGCACCGCCGGCACGAACGCGAACCACAGCGTCGGCGTCCCGACCATCAGGATGTAGCGGATCACCTGGTCGCCGGCGGAGTCGGTGAGGCCCTGCGGGTTCCACAGCAGGATCGGCCGGCCGTCGACCAGCCACGACCACGGGTTGGACTCCCACGGGTGCGGCGAGGACAGCCCGTCGTGGAAGGCCAGCCACTTGGCGTGCATGTGCCACAGCGAGCGCAGCGCGTCGGGGACCCACGGCCAGCGGGTGTCCGGGTGCTGGGCGGCCCAGAACCGGTCCTGCGCCGACTCGCCGCGGAACCAGCCGGTGAAGCTCGCGACGTAGGTGAGCACGGGCAGCGCGGCCAGCGCCCAGGCCGCGCCGGGCAGCCCGCGCCGGAGCGCCGCCGCCGTCGGCCGGGCGGCGCCCGCCTCGCGCCAGGCCATCCGGTCCCACACCAGCGAGACCACCGCGAAGACGGCGAGGAAGTACACGCCGCTCCACTTCACCGCGCACGCGCAGCCGAACAGCACGCCCGCGGCGATCCGCCAGCCGCGCGGGCCCAACCGGAAGCCGGTGGCGGTCACCCGGTCCGCGCCGGCGCGCACCCGCGCGCGCACGACGTCCCGGTCGACGACCAGGCAGGCGACCGCGGACACCACGAACACCTGCAGGAAGACGTCGAGCAGGCCGATCCGGGCGAGGGTGAAGGAGAAGCCGTCCAGCGCGAGCAGCAGCCCGGCGAGCACGCCGAGCAGGGTCGAGCCGGTGAGCCGGCGGGCCAGCCGCACCAGGACGACGACCGCGATCGTGCCGGCGATCGCGCTGGGTACCCGCCAGCCGAGGCTGTTGTCGCCGAACACCCACTCGGCGGCCGCGATCAGGACCTTGCCCAGCGGCGGGTGGACGATGAACGTGTAGCCGCGGTTGTACTCGTGGCCCCAGACCAGGACGTCCTGCGCCTCGGGCGGGTAGTACGCCTCGTCGAAGACCAGGTCCTTCGGGTAGCTGATGCCGATCAGCCGCACGACCAGCGTCGCGACGCCCAGCAGCCCGGTGAGCAGCCAGGCCAGCCGGCGGTCGGTGGGCAGCGGGGGAGTGCGGTCCAGCCGGCGGCGGGGTGCGGGGCGGCGCCGGGGTGCCTGCTCCGGAGCCCGGGTCTCCTCCGGAGCCAGCACCGCCATGGCCGTCAGGGTATGTGGCCCGGCTGTCCGGCCTGGCGTGACAGGCTCGTGCACGTGACTGGTCGACTGGTGCTGGGGGGCGCGCCGCTCGGGCAGCCCGGGGACGTCGGGCCGCGGCTGCGGCGGGCGATGGCGGAGGCCGACGTCCTGGCGTGCGAGGACACCCGGCGGCTGCACCGGCTCGCGCACGACCTCGAGGTCACGCTCACCGGCAAGGTGGTGACCTTCCACGAGTCGGTGGAGCGCCAGCGGCTGCCCGGGCTGGTCGCCGCGCTCACCGAGGGCAGGACGGTGCTGCTGCTCACCGACGCCGGCATGCCGTCGGTCTCCGACCCCGGGTACACGCTGGTGCGGGCGGCGATCGAGGCCGGCGTCGAGGTCACCTCGGTGCCCGGGCCCTCCGCCGTCACCACCGCGCTGGCGGTGTCCGGGCTGCCGTGCGACCGGTTCAGCTTCGAGGGGTTCCTGCCCCGGCGCGGACGGCGCACCGCGCTGGCGCCGCTGGCCACCGAGCGCCGGACGATGGTGTTCTTCGAATCGCCGCACCGGCTGGCCGACGCGCTCACCGACCTGGCCGCCGTCTTCGGCGACGACCGGGGGGCCGCGGTCTGCCGGGAGCTGACCAAGACGCACGAGGAGGTCCGCCGCGGGCCGCTGTCGGAGCTGGCCGCGTGGGCCGCCGACGGGGTGCGCGGCGAGATCACCCTGGTCGTCGCCGGCGCCCCGGCCGGGCCGGTCGACCTGTCGCCGGACGAGCTGGCCGCCGAGGTCGCCGCCGAGGAGGCGGCCGGGGCGACGCGGAAGGACGCGATCCGGGCCGTCGTCGAGCGCACCGGCCAGCCGCGCCGGGTGGTCTACGACGCGGTCGTCGCCGCCAAGGGCTCCTGACCTCTCCACCCGTTGTCCCGGGCATAGGAAGCTCTGCACCCACTTTCGGGCTGGAAAGCGGGTGCGGAGCTTCCTTCGCCTCGGGCTTCCGGTCAGCCGTGGGCCAGCTGACGGGCGCGGGCCTGGTAGACGGCCAGGACGCGCGCCCGGACGCCGTCGGGGTCCCGCAGCACGTCGGCGTAGGTGAACCGCAGGACCACCCATCCCAGGGCGGCCAGGGAGGAGTCGCGCGCGAGATCGCGACGCCTCGCCTCCGGGTCGGTGTGGAACCGTGCCCCGTCGAGTTCCACGGCCAGCTTCACCTCGGGCCAGGCGCGGTCCAGCCAGATGCGGCCGCTGTCCAACTGCATGCGTAGCTGCCCGACGCTGCGCGGCAGCGAGTGGTGCCGGAAGACGTTGAGCACCCCCATCGCCTCGAGCTCGCTGTGGCACCCGTCCTCGGCGAGGTCGACGGTCTGGGCCAGCGCACGGTGGCCGCCGACGTTGGGGCGCTCGGCGAGCGACGCGCGAAGTGCTCGGGTGCTGACCCGCTTCTCCCGGACCAGGTCGAGCAGCAGCGGACGCCTGTCCGCCAGGGGGAGGAGTGGCCACGCGTCGACCACCGAGCGGGGCAGAGTGGTGACAGGGAGGCCGCTCACCACGCAGGTGTCCCGTTCGACCTCGAAGCCATTGCGCCGGTGGACGACGAGACCCTGGGCGCCGGCTCGTCGCATGCTCTGGTCGACGGTCAGGTGCACCGGCCGAGTCAGCCGCCGGACGCCCCACAGGTGCAGTGCGGACACGTGGCTGATCGCGGCCCCGGAGCCGGCGTGCCGCAGCGCTGCGCAGAGGACGAGCTGATCGGTCAGCACGGCGTCGCGGGACGCGTAGACGTGGGGGAAGACGCGCTGCAGCGCACCCCGGCCGACCTGACCGTCCAGCACCGTCCGAGGGGCGATGCGCAGCAGTTCGGCTCGGCTCGCGACCCCGCCACGCGCCGCCAGTTGCTGCTCGAAGACCTTCTTCCACGTCACGCCCTGGAGCGTCGGGGTGCCGTACGCGTCAGCCGAGGGCCGAGCGCGATCTGTGCAAGGCAGCCCGCCGCCCACAGCGGTCGAGGCAGAGGAAGCTCTGCACCTGCTATCGGGCCCTCAACCGGGTGCGAAGCCTCCTATGCCTGGGGTCAGAGCCAGCCGCTGCGCTTGAAGTTGCGGTACAGCAGGTAGCACAGCGCCGCCATCAGCAGCAGCGCCAGCGGGTAGCCGAACCGCCAGCTCAGCTCGGGCATGTGCGTGAAGTTCATCCCGTAGATGCCGGCGATCCCGGTCGGGACGGCGATGAGGCCGGCGTACGCGGAGATCTTCCGCATGTCCTCGTTCTGCGCCACCGACACCCGGGCCAGCGCGGCCTGCAGGATGTTCGACAGCAGCTCGTCGAGGCCGGCCACCTGGTCGCGCACCCGCAGGGCGTGGTCCTGGACGTCGCGGAAGTACGACCGCATCGACTCCGGCACCAGGTCCAGCGGCCGCTCCGCGAGCGTCGACAGCGGCACCTCCAGCGGCGACACCGCCTTGCGCAGCGCCATCAGCTCCCGCTTGAGCTGGTAGATCCGCGCGGTCTCGTCGGCGCGCGACGGGCTGAACACCGAGGTCTCCAGCTCCTCCACGTCGTCCTCGACGTCCTGAGCGACCTCGACGAAGTCGTCGACGACGTGGTCGGCGATGGCGTAGAGGACGGCGGCGGGCCCGTGGCAGAGCAGGTCCGGCTGCTGCTCGAGCTCCCGGCGCAGCTCACCGAGCTCGCCGTGGGCCCCGTGCCGGACGGTGATGATGTGGTCGGCGCCGACGAACGCCATGATCTCCCCGGTGATCACCACCTCGCTGGTGGCGGTCAGCTGCTCGTGCTCCACGTACCGCGCCGTCTTGAGCACCATGAACACGCCGTCGTCGTAGCGCTCCAGCTTGGGGCGCTGGTGCGCCTCGACCGCGTCCTCCATCGCCAGCGGGTGCAGGCCGTACTGCTCGCCGATCCGGGTCAGCTGCGCCTCGCTGGGCTCGTACAGCCCGAGCCAGACGAAGCCGCCCTGGTCGCGGGCCACCTGCAGCGCGTCGTCCGGGCTCGCCTCGACCAGCTTGCCGCCCACGTAGACCCCGCAGGCCATCACCGGGTCGGAGTCGCCGCGCCGGCTGGCGCCGGCGCTCCGCGCGGGCCCGGCGGGCCGGGGACGGGGGTTGCGCGGAACGCGCTGCTGCTCGGGCGTCGTCGTGGCGTGGCTGGCCGGATCGGCTGCCTGCCGGGTGTCGCTCACCGGACCTCCTGGGGGGCCTGTTCGTGGGGGAGGAGCAGCCCGCACAGCGTGCACATGCGGGACGTCCAGGCCCGTGGGACTCTCTCTCCGACCATGATCACCAGCCGGACGGCGACGCGCACGCCGTCCGCCCGAGAGGGGGAGCCGTGGCCACGAGCAACAAGGCCCGGGTGAAGAGCGTCGAGGAGTCGATCCGCGACACCGAAGAGCCCGAACACCAGCTCAAGCGCAATCTCTCCGCGCTCGACCTGACCGTGTTCGGGGTCGGCGTCATCATCGGCACCGGCATCTTCGTGCTGACCGGCGAGGTGGCCAAGACCGACTCCGGGCCGGCCGTGGCGATCAGCTTCGTGATCGCCGGCATCGTCTGCGGCCTGGCCGCGCTCTGCTACGCGGAGTTCGCCTCCACCGTGCCGGTCGCGGGGTCGGCCTACACGTTCTCCTACGCCACGATGGGCGAGTTCGTCGCCTGGATCATCGGCTGGGACCTGGTGCTGGAACTGGCGCTGGGCGCGGCGACCGTCTCGGTGGGCTGGTCGGGCTACCTGAACCAGCTGCTGGGGGACATCGGCATCCCGCTGCCGGACTCGATCGCCGGTGAGACCGCGACGGTCAACATCCCGGCGATCTTCATCGCGCTGCTGATGACCGGCGTCCTGGTGCTCGGCATCAAGCTCTCCAGCCGGGTGACCACGGTCATCGTGGCGATCAAGCTGGTCATCGTCCTGCTGGTCATCGTGGTCGGCGCGTTCTACCTCAAGTCCGGCAACTACACGCCGTTCGTGCCCCCGGCGCAGCCCGGTGAGGCGGGCAGCGGGCTGTCCGCGCCGTTCGTCCAGGTGCTGTTCGGCCTGACCTTCAGCGACTTCGGCTGGGGCGGCATCATCGCCGGCGCCTCGATCGTGTTCTTCGCGTTCATCGGCTTCGACATCGTGGCGACCGCCGCGGAGGAGACCAAGGAGCCGCAGCGCGACCTGCCGCGAGGGATCTTCGGCTCGCTGATCATCTGCACCGTGCTCTACGTGCTGGTCTCGCTGGTCGTCGTGGGCATGCAGCACTACACCGACCTGTCGACCGACGCCCCGCTGGCCGGCGCGTTCAAGTCGGTCGGCCTGTCGTTCATGTCCAGCATCATCTCGGTCGGCGCGCTGGCCGGGCTCACCTCCGTGGTGATGATCCTGATGCTCGGCCAGTCGCGCGTGCTGTTCGCGATGAGCCGCGACCACCTGCTGCCGCCGGCGCTCGGCACGGTGCACCCGAAGTACGGCACCCCGTACAAGATCACGATCATCACCGGCGTGGTCACGGCCGTGCTGGCCGGGTTCATCCCGCTGAGCACGCTGGCCGAGCTGGTCAACATCGGCACGCTGTTCGCCTTCGTGCTCGTCTCGATCGCGGTGATCGTGCTGCGCCGCACCCGGCCGGAGCTGGAGCGGTCCTTCCGCGTGCCGCTGGTCCCGTTGATCCCGGTGCTGTCGGCCCTGGCCAGCCTGTACCTGATGCTCAACCTGCCCACCGAGACGTGGATCCGGTTCGCGGTCTGGATGGCGCTCGGGGTGGTCATCTACTTCGGCTACTCCCGCTCGCGGTCGCGGTTCGGCACCAAGGGCGCCGCCGAGCGCAGGGAGGCCGGGCAGGCGGCCGGCGGCACCCGCTGACCTCCCGCACCCCCTTGGGGTGACCCGGGGCCGCCCACCCTGGAGAGGGAGACGCGGCAGGACGACGGAACCGGTGACAGCCACCACCGGTCAGGGAGTCCTCCGTGTCCAGCACCGTCCTACCCGCAGCGCCGGCCCTGGCGCGTCCGCCGCGACGCCGGGCACCGTTCCCGGTGGTCGCGGCGGCGGGGATCGCGGTGCTGGAGTCCCTGGCGCTGCTCGCGCTGGCGCTGACCGGGCTGGACGGGCTGCTCGGCTCCGCCGCCCGGCCGTCGGGTGCGCTGCTCGCGGTCGGGCTGCTGCTGCTCGCGGCGTGGGTGGTCTGCTGCGCCGGCGGCGGCGCCAGCCTGGTGGACGGCGCGGGCCGGCTGCTGCTGGTCACCGTGGCGGTGGGGGAGATCGTGCTGCTGCTGGTCCTGGGCGGCGCCGGGCTGCTGGCCCCGTCCGGCGTCGCGCTGGTGCCGGTCGGCTCCGTGGGCGCGGTCCCGCTGCCCGCGCTCGCGCTGCTGTGCCTCGCCGTCCCGGCGGGGAAGCTGCTGCTGGCCGGCTCGCCGGCCGCGGCGGCCTGGCTCGCCGCGGGCCCCGCGCCCGCCCGGCCGGCCCCCACCGTCGCCCCCGAGCGGCGCCGGCTGCGGCTGGCCACGGTGGCAGGCATCGGCCTGGCGCTCACCGCGCTGGCCGCGTTCGGCGCGCCCGCGCCGGCCGGCGTCCCGACGGACACCGCGCCGGTCAGCGACGTCCCCTGACCGGCTCGCCGGAAGCCGCTGGACGCGGCTCCGTACCCTCGCACCGTGAGTGATCGCCACATCCTGACCGCCGTCGCGTGGCCCTACGCCAACGGCCCGCGGCACATCGGCCACGTCTCCGGCTTCGGTGTCCCCTCGGACGTGTTCAGCCGGTTCCACCGGATGAGCGGCGACAAGGTGCTGATGGTCAGCGGCACCGACGAGCACGGCACCCCGATCACGGTCGCCGCGGACGCCGAGGGGATCACGCCCCGGGAGATCGCCGACCGCAACAACCGGGTGATCGTGGACGACCTGGCCAGCCTCGGGCTGTCCTACGACCTGTTCACCCGCACCACCACGGTCAACCACGCCCAGGTCAGCCAGGAGATCTTCCTCGGCCTGCTGAAGAACGGGTACGTCTTCCCGCAGACGACGCTCGGCGCGATCAGCCCGTCGACCGGCCGCACCCTGCCCGACCGCTACATCGAGGGCACCTGCCCGATCTGCGGCTACGACGGCGCCCGCGGCGACCAGTGCGACAACTGCGGCAACCAGCTCGACCCCACCGACCTGATCAACCCGGTCAGCCGGATCAACGGCGAGACGCCGAAGTTCGTCGAGAGCGAGCACTACTTCCTCGACCTGCCGGCGTTCACCCGGTCGCTCGGCGACTGGCTGGCCGGCCGCAAGGGGTGGCGGCCGAACGTGCACAACTTCGCCACCAACCTGCTCGAGGACCTCAAGCCGCGCAGCTACACCCGCGACATCGACTGGGGCGTGCCGATCCCGCTCGACGGCTGGCGGGACCGGCCGGACAAGCGGATCTACGTCTGGTTCGACGCGGTGGTCGGCTACCTGTCGGCGTCCATCGAGTGGGCCCGCCGGTCCGGTGACCCGGAGGCGTGGCGGCAGTGGTGGCAGGCGCCGGACTCCGACGCCTACTACTTCATGGGCAAGGACAACATCGTCTTCCACGCCGAGATCTGGCCTGCGCAGCTGCAGGGCTACAACGGCGAGGGTGACAAGGGCGGCACGCCGGGCTCCTACGGCCGGCTGAACCTCCCCACCGAGGTCGTCTCCAGCGAGTTCCTGACCATGGAGGGGCGGAAGTTCTCCTCCTCCCGCAACGTGGTCATCTACGTGCGCGACTTCCTGTCCCGCTACGACGCCGACGCGCTGCGCTACTTCATCGCGGTCGCCGGCCCGGAGACCCAGGACACCGACTTCACCTGGTCGGAGTTCCGCCGGCGCAACAACGACGAGCTGGTCGCCGGCTGGGGCAACCTGGTCAACCGGTCGGTGTCGATGGCGGCGAAGAACGTCGGCGCCGTCCCGACCCCCGGTGAGCTGACCGACGCCGACCGCGCGCTGCTGGCGACGACCAGCGGCGCATTCGGGCCGATCGGCGAGCTGCTGGGCCGCAACCGGCAGAAGGCCGCGGCCACCGAGGCCATGCGGATCGTCGGCGAGGCGAACAAGTACCTGTCCGACCAGGCGCCGTGGAAGCTCAAGGAGGACCCGGCCCGCCGGGACACCGTGCTGCACACCGCGCTGCAGGCGATCAAGGACTGCAACGCGCTGCTGACGCCGTTCCTCCCGCACTCGTCGCAGACCGTGCACGAGCTGCTGGGCGGCACCGGGGTGTGGTCGCCGCGGCCGGAGATCGTGGAGACCGCGGACCTGGACGACGGTTCGCCCTACCCGATCATCACCGGCGACTACGACCAGGGCCAGGCCGTGTGGGCGTCGACGCCGCTGCCGCCGCCGGGCACGCCGCTGGCGCCGCCGAAGCCGGTGTTCAGCAAGCTCGACGAGTCGATCGTCGACGAGGAGCTGGCCCGGCTGGAGAGCGGCACGAAGCCGTCGAACGGGGAGGCATGAGCCGGTCGTCGTCCGCGCGGGCCAACCGGCGGGGCGAGCCGGTCCCGTCGCCGGAGCCGCTGCCGGCGCCGGCGGTCGACAGCCACACCCACTTCGACTTCGCCGTCGGCGGGGAGGACCGCCGGCCCGAGGACGCCGACGTGGACGCGGCCATCGACGCCGCGGTGGCGGTGGGCGTCCCGCGGTTGGTGCAGACCGGTGTCGACGTCGCCTCCTCGCAGTGGTCGGCGGCGCTCGCCGAGCGGCGTCCCGAGGTGCTCGCCGCCGTCGCGCTGCACCCGAACGACGCGGGGGCGGGCGCGGCGAGCGAGGCGGCGCTGGCCGAGATCGACCGGCTGGCGGCGCTGCCGCGGGTCCGGGCGGTGGGGGAGACCGGCCTGGACCGGTACCGCACCGGCGAGGACGGCTGGGCGGCGCAGGAGGCGTCGTTCCGGGCGCACATCGACATCGCCAAGCGGCACGGGCTGGCGCTGCAGGTCCACGACCGGGACGCCCACCAGGAGATCCTGCGCGTGCTCGAGGAGGAGGGGGCGCCGGAGCACGTCGTCTTCCACTGCTTCTCCGGTGACGCGGCGTTCGCCCGGCAGTGCATCGACCGGGGCTACGTGCTGTCGTTCGCCGGCACGCTGACGTTCGCCAACGCCGCCTACCTGCGGGAGGCCGCGGCGATCACGCCGCTGGACCAGCTGCTGACCGAGACCGACGCGCCGTTCCTGACGCCCATGCCGCACCGCGGCCGGCCGAACGCCGCCCGCCTGGTGCCGCTGACGGTGCGCGCGCTCGCGGAGGTCACCGGCACCGAGCTCGACCAGCTCTGCGCCACCCTGACCGCCAACGCGGAGCGGGTCTTCGGCAGCTGGTAGCTGGGGCACGACACATCCACGGCCGGACGGGGGACACTGGCTGCGTGGGCCGCCTCATCGCCGTCGTGCTCTTCCTCGCCCTGATGGTGCCCGCGGTGCTGCTCGTGCGCGCCTGGTCGCACGCGTCGGCCCGGCGTGCGGTCGCCGCGGCGGCCGTGCAGTTCGTCGAGCTGACCCCGGTCGCGGGCGCCGAGCTGGTCCGGCAGGGCGCCCACGGGCGCCGGCTGCGCCGGCTGGGGCTGCTGCTGGGCATCGCGGCGGTGGTGACCACCGTGGTGCTGTTCGCGGAGCGGTCGGTGTTCCTCTGGGTGCCGGCGCTGGGCGCCGGGCTGCTGGCCGGGGTGCTGCTGGCCGAGGCGACCCGGCCGCGGCCCCGCTGGGCGGCGGGCCGGCCGTACCGGCGGCCGCGCCGGGCGGAGCAGATCGCGCTGCCGCTGCTGTGGACGATGCGCGCCGCGATGGCCGGGCAGCTGGTGACCGCGCTGGTGCTGGGCACCGCGGGTGACCTGGGCGGGACGGCGACCGGTGCGCTGGTCGTGGTGCCGGCCGTGGGCTGGCTGCTCGCCGAGGCGGCGCTGCTGCGCACCTGGCTGCGCCCCGTGCCGGCGGACGGCGCGGACGTGCCCGTCGACGAGGCGCAGCGCACCTGGACGGCGCACCTGGTGGCCGCTGCGGGCACCGTGCTGGCGCTGCTGCCGCTGGGCGTGCTGCTGCTGGTGGCCGGCATCGACCTGGGCGACGAGGTGACCCGGGACGGCGCCGGGCTGCTGCCGGTGGCGCTGGTGGCGGGCGGCTTCGCGTCGCTGGCCGCGGGGCTGGCGGTCGCGGTCTTCCTGCTCACCTGGCTGCGGCCGGTGCGGTCGGGGGTCAGCGCCCTCGCCTGAGGAAACCGGTTCACCCTGTGGGCTTGCGCACGCCGGCACGGTTGGACGACGCGCCGACACGCCGTCCAGTCCTCACCCTCGGTGCCGGCGCGCCTGCGCAGCGACTTGTCGACGTGGTGATCTGCTGTCCCAGCACGGTTGTCTCAAGGAACTCGTTCGTTATCGTGTCGTGACCGACGGCCGGGGTGGGGAACACCCAGGCGCTCGTCCGGTCCAGGTGACCCCTGGTCCGGCGACGGCGGGTCGCAGCAGAACGGGCGCCACCGAGGGGTGGGGTCCGGTCGCGGCTGCCCGGTTCCCCTGCTCGGGTCCTGTGACCTTGGATGTGTTGTGCGCCGATCGCTTCGAGTCAGCCTGTTCGCCCTGGTCCTGCTGGGCCTGGTGGGCGGCTGCGCCGCCTACTTCGTCGCCCAGAAGACGGTGACCCTCACCGTCGACGGCCAGTCCCGCGACGTGCACACCTACGCCGGCACCACCGGCGAGGTGCTCGCTGACGAGGGGCTGACCCCGGCCGCGCACGACGTCGTCCTGCCCGGCACCTCCGCGGAGGTCGCCGACGGCGACACGATCGTGCTCAACCGCGCCCGGCCGCTCTCGCTGACCGTGGACGGCGTCCGGCGCGACCTGTACACGACCGCGCGGTCCGTGGACGACGCGCTCGACCAGCTCGGCTACCGCGGCCAGGACCTGGTGCTGTCGGCCAGCCGCAGCGAGCGCCTGCCGCTGCAGGGCATGGACCTGTCGATCGACACCCCGAAGAACGTCACGCTCCTCGTCGACGGCCAGACCCGGGTCGTGAGCACCACCGCGGCCACCGCGGCCGACCTGCTCGCCGAGCAGCAGGTGACCCTGGCGCCGACCGACACGACCAGCCTGGCGCTGACCCAGCCGCTGATGAACGCGATGACGCTGCAGGTGCACCGGGTGCAGGTCTCCGAGGTCACGGTCACCGAGCCGATCGACTACGCGTCGGTGGAGACCAAGGACGACGCCGCGACCGAGGGCACGCGCACGGTGACCACCAAGGGCGTGAAGGGCCAGCAGACCGTCACCTACCGGGTGACCGTCACCGACGGCGTCGAGACCGCCCGGGAGAAGCTCGGCCAGGCGGTCACCAAGGCGCCGGTCGACGAGCAGGTCAGCGTCGGCACCAAGCCGAAGCCGGCCGCCACCGTCGCCGCCGACGGCCTCAACTGGGGTGCACTCGCCAAGTGCGAGTCCGGTGGCCGGCCGAACGCGGTCAGCTCCAGCGGCACCTACCGCGGCATGTACCAGTTCTCCCGGTCCACCTGGGCCTCGGTCGGCGGCAGCGGCGACCCGGCGGCGGCCTCGGCCGAGGAGCAGACGATGCGCGCGCAGATGCTGTACGCCCGCAGCGGCGCCGGCCAGTGGGGCTGCGGCTCCCACCTGTTCGACTGATCCGGGGCCTCAACTGAGCGGCGACCCCGAGCAGGGCGACGGGCTGCTGGGCCCCGCGGTCATCCGCGAGCTGGCCCAGCAGCTCGACCTGCGCCCGACCAAGACCCTCGGTCAGAACTTCCTGCACGACCCGAACACCATCCGCAAGATCGTCCGGACGGCGGAGCTGCGCCCGGACGACGTGGTGTGCGAGGTGGGCCCCGGCCTGGGCTCCCTCACCCTCGGCCTGCTGCCCGCAGCACGGCGGGTGACCGCGGTGGAGATCGACCCGCGGCTGGCCGAGCAGCTGCCCCGCACGGTCGCCCAGCGCGCCCCCGGGCTGGCCGACCGGCTGACCGTGGTCACCGCCGACGCGCTGCGGGTCGCCGAGCTGCCCGGTCCGCCGCCGACCGCGCTGGTGGCCAACCTGCCCTACAACATCGCCGTCCCGGTGCTGCTGCACCTGCTGGAGCTGCTGCCGACCGTGCGCCGGTGCC
Source organism: Modestobacter sp. NPDC049651 (assembly GCF_040659695.1). Lineage (NCBI taxonomy): Bacteria > Bacillati > Actinomycetota > Actinomycetes > Geodermatophilales > Geodermatophilaceae > Modestobacter > Modestobacter sp. NPDC049651. The sequence continues at coordinate 61,827 of NZ_JBFAOG010000014.1, read as the reverse complement.
TGGTGCTGGTCCAGGCCGAGGTGGCCGACCGGCTGGCCGCGCGCCCCGGCACCCCGGCGTACGGGGTGCCCAGCGTCAAGGCCGCCTGGTACGGCGACGTGCGCCGGGCGGGCAACGTGCCGCGGCCGGTGTTCTGGCCGGTGCCCAACGTCGACTCCGGTCTGGTCGCGCTCGACCGGCGCGAGCCGCCGGCCGGTGACCGGGTCGCCACGTTCGCCGTCGTCGACGCCGCGTTCGCCACCCGCCGCAAGGGGCTGCGGGCGGCGCTGGCCCGCTGGGCCGGCAGCCCGGCCGCCGCCGAGGCGCGCCTGCGCGCGGCCGGCATCGACCCCACGGCCCGCGGCGAGCAGCTGTCGGTCACCGACTTCGCGCGGCTGGCGGCGACTCCCGCGGAGGCCTGACGAAGGACCTCCTCGCCCCCCACCACTCGCACGCTCGCGGCGGGCCCCTGCGAGCAGGCCGGTCCGGGCTCCGCGGTCGCGCAATGGCAGTGTGGCCACGTGACACACGCGACCTCGGGTGGGCCCGGCCGGATCGCCGGCAACGGCGCCGTGGTGGCCCGCGCCCCGGCCAAGGTCAACGTCCACCTGGGTGTGGGGCCGCTGCGCGACGACGGCTTCCACGAGCTGCAGACGGTCTACCTCGCGGTGTCGCTGTTCGACACGGTGACGGTGCGGCCGTCGTCCGGGCTGTCCATCGCGGTGCGCGGCGAGGGCGCCGCCGCCGGCCGCGGCCCGGCCAGCGTGCCCACCGACCAGCGCAACCTGGTGTGGCGGGCCGCCGAGCTGCTGGCCCGGCACGCGGGGGTGGCCGCCGACGCGCACCTGGAGATCGACAAGTCGATCCCGGCCGCCGCCGGTCTGGCCGGCGGCAGCGCCGACGCGGCCGCCGCGCTGGTGGCGCTGGACGCGCTGTGGGGCACCCGGGCGACCCGCGGCGACCTCTCGGCGCTGGCGGCCCGGCTGGGCAGCGACGTGCCGTTCAGCCTGCACGGCGGCGTCGCGCTGGGCACCGGCCGCGGCGAGCAGCTGTCGCCGGTGCTCGCCCGCCGGCGCAGCGACTGGCTGCTGGGCATCGCGGGGGAGGGGCTGTCGACCCCGTCGGTGTACCGCGAGCTCGACGTGATGCGCGGCGCGGGCCTGCTGCCGCCGGGTGAGGACTCCAGCAGCGAGCCGGTGATCGCGGCGCTCACCGCCGGGGAGACCTCCGCGCTGGCCGCGGTGCTGGCCAACGACCTGCAGGCGCCCGCGCTGCGGCTGCGGCCCGACCTGGACCGCGCGCTGCAGACGATGACCGCGGCGGGCGCCCGGGCGGCGCTGGTCAGCGGCTCGGGGCCCACCGTGGCCGGGCTGGTGGACGACGCGGAGACCGCGCAGCGGCTGGCCGGCGAGCTGACCGGGACGGGCGTGTTCCGGGCGGTGCGGGCCGTGCACGGGCCGGTGCCGGGGGCCCGGCTCGTCGGCTGACGCGCGGGGGCCCCGGCGCCGGTCTCAGGCCGGGGGCGTGGGCGGGAACAGCCGCACCGGGCCGACCAGCCCCGGCTGCTTCTCCAGGTGCGACAGGCCGTTGTAGGCCAGGTTCACCAGGTGCGCGGCGACCGTCCGCTTGTCGGGGGTGCGGGTCTCCAGCCACCACTGGCCGACCAGCGCGACCATGCCGACCAGCGCCTGGCTGTACAGCTCGGCCATCCGCGGGTCGTACCCGGCGAGCCGGAAGTGCTCGCCGAGGATGTGCTCGACCTTGCTGGCCACCTCGCTGATCAGCGAGTTGAACCCGCCCTCGGTGCCGGTGGCGGGGGAGTCGCGGACCAGCACCTGGAAGCCGTCGGTGGAGTCCTCGATGTAGTCCAGCAGCACCAGCGCAGCCCGCTCGACGAGCTCCCGCGGGTGGCCGCCGATGGAGAACGCCGAGGTGAAGCGCTCCAGCAGCCGCTGCATCTCCCGGTCGACGACGACCGCGTACAGCCCCTCCTTGCCGCCGAAGTGCTCGTAGACCACGGGCTTGGAGACGTCGGCCCGCGCCGCGATCTCCTCGATCGAGGTCGCCTCGTAGCCGCGCTGGGCGAACAGCTCGCGGCCGACGTCGAGCAGCTGCTGGCGGCGCTGGGCGCCGGTCATCCGCACCCGGGCGCGGGTGGACCCAGTGCGGTCGGTCGGGCTGCCCGCGGTGCTCATGCCCTCATCGTGCCCTGGGACGACGACGCCCGGGCCACCGCGGCGGGCGCGGTGACCCGGGCGGGTCGGGGGGGATGGTCAGGCGGCGGCCTCGGCCGCTCCGGGCCGGCGGCGCTTGGCGGCCAGCCGGACCGGGTCGGGCCACTTCACGTCGCGGGCCCAGCCCAGCTTCTCGAACACCCAGATGGTGCGGGCGCTGATGTCGACCTGGCCGCGCAGCGCGCCGTGCCGGGCGCACGTCGGGTCGGCGTGGTGCAGGTTGTGCCAGGACTCGCCGAAGCTCAGCAGCGCGAGCGGCCAGAAGTTGGTCGACTTGTCGCGGGCGGCGAACGGCCGGTTGCCGATGGTGTGGCAGATCGAGTTCACCGACCAGGTGACGTGGTGCAGCAGGGCGATGCGCACCAGGCCGGCCCAGAAGAACGCCGTCCAGGCGCCGGTCCAGCTCATGGTGACCAGGCCGCCGATGGCGGTCGGCAGCACCAGGCCCAGCACCAGCCACAGGCCGAACAGGTCGCTGGTGCGGTTGAGCGTCGCGTCCTTGAGCAGGTCGGGGGCGTAGCGCTGCGGGTTGGTCTGGCGGCGGTCGAACAGCCAGCCGACGTGGGCGTGGAACATGCCCTTGGTCAGCGCGCGCAGGTCGGTGCCGTAGCGCCACGGCGAGTGCGGGTCGCCCTCGCGGTCGCTGAAGGCGTGGTGCCGGCGGTGGTCGGCGACCCACTGCACGACCGGGCCCTGCGCGGCCATGCAGCCGGCGATGGCCAGGGCCACCCGCAGCGGGGTCTTCGCCTTGAACGAGCCGTGGGTGAAGTGCCGGTGGTAGCCGACGGTGATGCCCAGGCCGGTGATCGCGTAGAAGACGCCGAACAGCACCACGTCGGTCCACGACAGGCCCCAGCCCCACAGCGAGGGCACCGCGATGGCCAGCGCCACGAACGGCAGCACGACGAACGCGTAGATGGCCAGCTGCTCGATGCCGCCGCGGGTGCGGCCGAGCGCGTTGGCCGGCAGGCCGGCCGTGGGCTCGGCGAGCACGGCCGGGCGCGTGGGCCGGGCGGGGCGGGTGGACGGCGAACGGCCGTCGAGCGGGGGAGCGGACACAGGGCCTCCAGGGCGGTCGAGACGTCGTCGTCGCCGAGCGGTCTCGTGGGACAGCGTCGTTCGTGGACGAAGTCGTCCACGGTCGGTTCGGGAGAGGACGTCGTCCCGGCGGGCGAGGACGCCGGCACCGGGGCTACGTGGCCGTAACCTACGCGACCGTAGCCCCGGGCGCACCCCCAGCCGCGTGCTCGGTGCCGGGTGCGGGCCCTAGGCTCACGGGCGGGTCGCCGGCTCCCCGGCGCCCGCCCGGTCGCGGGCCGGCGCGCGTCCTCGGTCGCCGCGGCCCGCCCGTGGGGGATGGGGTAATCGGCAGCCCGCCGGCCTTTGGAGCCGGGAAGTCTCGGTTCGAGTCCGAGTCCCCCAGCCAGCACCGCCTGCCCGCCCGAGCACGAGGAGCCCCATGAGCAGCCAGCACGCAGCACCGGACCCCGCGACCGTGGGGGCGGTGGTGGTGCTGGCCGCCGGGCAGGGCACCCGGATGCGGTCCAGCCGGCCGAAGGTGCTGCACGAGCTGGGCGGGCGGTCGATGCTCGGGCACGTGCTCGCCGCGGCCGCCCCGCTGGGCGCCGCGCAGACCGCCGTCGTCGTCGGCTCGGGCCGGGAGCAGGTGACCGCCCACCTGGCCGTCATCGCGCCGGGCGCGCTGCCGGTGGTCCAGGAGCAGCAGAACGGGTCCGGCCACGCCGCCGCCGTCGCCCTCGACGCGCTCGGCGCGGTCGCCGGGCCGGTGCTCATCGTCAACGGCGACGCGCCGCTGCTGACCACCGCCACCCTCGCCGGGCTGGTCGGGTCGCACCAGCACCGCGGGAACACGCTCACCGTGCTCACCGCCGTCGTCGAGGACCCGACGGGGCTGGGCCGGATCATCCGGGACGCCGAGGGCGCGGTGCGGGCGATCGTGGAGGAGAAGGACGCCGACGACGCCCAGCGCGCCGTCCGGGAGGTGAACGCCGGCGTGTACGTCGGCGACGCGGCCGCCGTCCGGGAGGCGCTCACCCGGGTCGGGTCGGGCAACCAGCAGGGCGAGCAGTACCTCACCGACGTCCTCGGCCTGCTCGTCGCCGACGGCGCCCCGGTCGGCGGGTACGCCGCGCCCGACCCCGCCGACACCCTCGGCTGCAACGACCAGCGCGAGCTGGCCGCCCGCCGCCGCACCCTCAACGACCGGGTGCTCGACGGGCTCATGCGCGCCGGGGTCGTCGTCGTCGACCCGCGGACCACCTGGGTCGACGCCACCGCCACCGTCGCCGCCGAGGCCGTGCTGCACCCGGGCACCCAGGTGCTCGGCGCCTCGACCGTCGCCGCCAGCGCCGTGGTCGGGCCCGACACCACCCTGCTCGACACCGAGGTCGGCGAGGGCGCCTCCGTCGTCCGCTCGCACGTGCAGCTGGCCGTCGTCGGCCCGGCCGCGACCGTCGGCCCGTTCAGCTACCTGCGGCCGGGCACCCGGTTGGGGCGCGACGGGAAGATCGGGGCCTACGTCGAGACGAAGAACGCGGAGATCGGCGCCGGGTCGAAGGTGCCGCACCTGTCCTACGTCGGCGACGCGACGATCGGCGAGCACAGCAACATCGGGGCGGCCACCGTGTTCGTCAACTACGACGGCGTGGCCAAGCACCGCACCACCGTCGGCGACCACGTCCGGGTGGGCTCGGACACGATGCTCGTGGCGCCGCTCACCATCGGGGACGGCGCGTACACCGCGGCCGGGTCGGTGATCACCGACGACGTGCCCCCGGGTGCGATGGGCGTCGCACGGGCGCGGCAGCGGAATGTGGGACGCTGGGTGCAACGACGACGTCCCGGCACCCCCGCGGCGGTCGCTGCGGCGGCCGCCCTGGAGCGCGCCGGAGCCGACGACACCGACACCGGCACCGCGCCGTCCGACGGACACCGTCCGGTCGGGGCCGACGAGCAGTAGGGGCAGCATCCCGATGAGCGTGATCCGGCAGCAGACCAACAAGAGCCTGATGCTCTTCTCCGGCCGGGCGTACCCCGAGCTGGCCCAGGAGATCGCCGGGCACCTCGGCGTCACCCCGACGCCGACGGCCGCCTACGAGTTCGCCAACGGCGAGCTCTTCGTGCGGTTCGAGGAGTCGGTCCGCGGGTCCGACGCGTTCGTGGTGCAGAGCCACACCGCGCCGATCAACACCTGGCTCATGGAGCAGCTGATCATGGTCGACGCGCTCAAGCGGGCGTCGGCCAAGCGGATCACCGTGGTCGCGCCGTTCTTCCCCTACGCCCGGCAGGACAAGAAGCACCGCGGCCGCGAGCCCATCTCCGCCCGCCTCGTGGCCGACATGTTCAAGACCGCCGGCGCCGACCGGCTGATGACCGTCGACCTGCACACCGCGCAGATCCAGGGCTTCTTCGACGGCCCGGTCGACCACCTCTTCGCGATGGACCTGCTCATCGACGAGGTCAAGCGCAAGTGGGGCGACCGCGACCTCACCGTCGTCTCGCCCGACTCCGGCCGGGTCCGCGTCTCCGAGCGCTGGAGCGACAAGCTCGGCGGCACCCCGCTGGCCTTCATCCACAAGACCCGCGACATCACCCGGCCCAACGAGGTCGTCGCCAACCGCGTGGTCGGTGAGGTCGAGGGCCGCGTGTGCATCCTCGTCGACGACATGATCGACACCGGCGGCACGATCACCAAGGCCGCGGAGACGCTGTTCGACCAGGGCGCCGCGGACGTCGTCATCGCCGCCACCCACGGCGTGCTCTCCGGCCCCGCCGTCGACCGGCTCAAGAACAGCCGGGTCAGCGAGGTCATCATCACCAACACGCTGCCGATCGAGCCGGCCCGCCAGTTCGACAAGCTGACCGTCCTGTCGATCGCCCCGCTGCTGGCGCGGGCGATCAAGGAGGTCTTCGAGGACGGTTCGGTCACGAGCCTCTTCGGCGGCGCCAGCTGAGCCCAGCGAGGTCGGGGGCGCGCGGCCCCTCGTGTAACCTCGTGCCCGTTGCCCGGCGAGGGAGCTCCTGCTCCGTGATCGACGTGCGTGCCTCCCGAGGTGTGCTGCGTCCCGCCGGACGCAGACCGATCCACCTCGTGAGGAGCACATCCCGTGGCTGACTTCCGCCTCGAAGCCGAGCGCCGCACCGAGTTCGGCAAGGGCAGCGCCCGCCGGACCCGCCGCGCCGGTCGCGTCCCCGCCGTCCTGTACGGGCACGGCCAGGACGTCGTCCACCTGTCCGTCCCGGCCCGCGAGTTCGCCGCCACCCTGCGCAACGGTGGCGCCAACGCGCTGGTCACCGTCGTCCTCGAGGGCGGCGAGCAGCTCGCGCTGATCAAGGCCGTGCAGCGCGACCCGCTGACCCGGGTGCACGAGCACGTCGACCTGGTCCTCGTCCGCCGCGGCGAGAAGGTCACCGTCGAGGTGCCCGTCGTCGTCGTCGGCGAGCCGGGCCCGGACGTCATCTCCAACATCGAGCTGAACACCGTCTCGATCGAGGCCGACGCCACCGCGCTGCCCGAGTCCATCGAGGTCGACATCGCCGGCCGCGGCGCCGGTGACAACATCACCGCCGGCGAGCTCACCCTGCCGGCCGGCGCCACGCTGGTCACCGACGCGGACGCCCTCGTCGTCGGCTTCCTCGGTGCGCCGTCGGCCGCCGAGCTCGAGGCCGACCTGGCCACCGACGAGACCGAGGCCCCCGAGGGCGACGTCGTCGGCGAGCCGTCCGACCAGGGCAGCGGCGAGTCGATCGAGTCCGCGAACGCCGACGAGGCCTGAGGGTCCCGCTGAGCGAGAGCACGACCCGCAGGGGCGCCGGCACCGCCGGCGCCCCTGCGGCGTCTCCGGTGGCCCCCGTCCCCGAGGGGCCGTTCCTCGTCGTCGGCCTGGGCAACCCCGGGCCGCAGTACGCCGGCAACCGGCACAACGTCGGCGCGATGGTGGTCGCCGAGCTCGCCGCCCGCGCGGGCGTCAAGCTGTCCGCCGGCAAGGGCCCGCGTGCCCGGGCGCTGTCCGGTGAGGGCCGGCTGGCCGGCCGCCGCGTGGTGCTCGCCCAGCCGCTCAGCTACATGAACGAGTCCGGCGGGCCGGTCCGCAGCCTGCTGGACTACCACCACGTGGCAGCCACCGACCTGGTGGTCGTGCACGACGAGCTGGACATCCCGTTCGAGGCGGTGCGGCTCAAGCGCGGCGGGGGAGAGGGCGGCCACAACGGCCTGCGCTCCATCACCCGGTCCACCGGCACCAAGGAGTACCTGCGGGTGCGCGTCGGCATCGGCCGCCCGCCCGGCCGGCAGGACGCCGCCGACTTCGTGCTCAAGGACTTCTCCGCCACCGAGCGCAAGACCCTCGACCTGCTGCTCGTCGAGGCCGCCGACGCCACCGAGCTGCTGCTCGAGCGCGGGCTCGAGGTCGCGCAGAACGTCGTGCACCCCCGCAGCTGACCCGGTTCGTCCGGACGGGTGATCCTCCCCGCCCAGGGTGCCCGGTACAGGTGAACCAGCCGCTCCCTCGATTGCCCCCGCGATCACCGGCTGTGATCGTTCGTCGGGAACTGGCCGGGACGACCAGGCCGTCCGGCACCCGGACGAGCACCTGCCTCCCCGGTCGTGACGATGAGTGACTGACCTGCGGGGGGACACGTGCTGCTGGAACGGACCACGTCGTTGGACGACGCCGAGGTCGCCGGCCTGGTGCCGGCGCCGCGGCGACCGCTCGAGGCGCTGCCGCCCGCCGTCGCCCGCCCGGCGGCCGTGCCCGCCTGGATGCGCCGCCACCAGGCCGCGCTGGTGGCCGGCGACGTGCTGCTGGCCGGGATCTCCGGCCTCGTCGTCGACGTGGCGCACCCCGGGCAGCCCGACCCGGCCACCGCGCTGTTCTGGGCGAGCCTCTCCCTGGTCGCCGCGTGGCCGCTGCTGCTCGCCGCCCTCGGCGCCTACGAGCACCGCTTCCTCGGCGCCGGCAGCGACGAGTTCCACCGGGTCGGCCGGGCCGGCCTGGTGCTGCTGGCCCTGCTCGGCTTCCTCTCCTACGCCGCGCAGCTGGAGCTCAGCCGCGCGCTGGTCGTCATCGCCGTCCCGGTGCTCGCCCTGGTCTCGGTGCTGTGGCGCTACGCCGTCCGGCAGCAGCTGCACCGCCGGCGGGCCCGCGGGGAGTGCCTCAAGCGGGTGGTCGTCGTCGGCCGCGGCGGTGCCGTGCTGGAGCTGGTCGACCGGCTGGGCCGCACGCCGCACGCCGGCCTGCAGGTGGTCGCCGCCTGCGTCACCGGCGGCGACCGCAGCCGGGTGGCCCGCGTCGTCGACGTCCCGGTCGCCGGGCTGGACGACGTCGTCGCCACCGCCCGCCGGGCCGGCGCGGACACCGTGGCCGTGACCTCGGCCAGCGAGACCGCCGCCCAGTACCTGCGCACGCTGTCCTGGCAGCTGGAGGGCAGCGGGCTGGAGCTGCTCGTCGCGCCCGGCCTGGTCGAGGTGGCCGGCCCCCGGCTGCACATCCGCCCGTTCGACGGGCTGCCGCTGCTGTCGGTGGAGCAGCCCCGCTTCGAGGGCTGGCCGCTGGTGGTCAAGAGCGCCATCGACCGCACCGCCGCGCTGGCCGCGCTGACCCTGCTGCTGCCGGTGTTCGCCGTCCTCGCGCTGGCCGTGCGGCTGGGCAGCCCCGGGCCGGTGTTCTACCGGCAGGAGCGGGTGGGCCTCGGCGGCCGCCCGTTCACGATGCTCAAGTTCCGCAGCATGGTGGTGGACGCCGACCAGCAGGTCGCCGGCCTCAGCGACGGCAACGACGCCGACGGGCTGCTGTTCAAGATGCGCCAGGACCCGCGGGTCACCCCGGTCGGGAAGTGGCTGCGCCGGTTGTCCCTGGACGAGCTGCCGCAGCTGGTCAACGTGCTCACCGGCTCGATGTCGCTGGTGGGCCCGCGCCCGCCGCTGCCCCGCGAGGTCGCCCGGTACGACAGCTCCGTCAGCCGCCGGCTGCTCGTCAAGCCCGGCCTCACCGGGCTGTGGCAGATCTCCGGGCGCAGCGACCTGCCGTGGGAGGAGGCCGTCCGGCTGGACCTGCGGTACGTGGAGAACTGGTCGATGGCCCTGGACGTGCAGATCCTCTGGAAGACCGTGCGCGCCGTCGTCCGGGCATCCGGGGCGTACTGACCGGCGTCCCCCGACCGGGACGGCACCGTCCTCCCTCTGGGTGAGCCAACCGCTCCAGACCGCGACGACGCGCCCCGACCGGGGGAAGGTCGACACCGGAGCACCCCCTTCCGCGCACCCGCGCGGCGGGCGGGGGCCGGCCGGTGCGCACTCAGCCCGGCCGTGGAGGACCCAGGGCAGAGACGGAGCTCGCGCATGGCACGCAGGACGTCAGGGAAGCTGCGCATCGCGCTCGTCGGCACCCGCGGGGTGCCGGCGCGGTACGGCGGCTTCGAGACCGCCGTCGAGGAGGTCGGCCGCCGGCTGGTCGAGCAGGGCCACGAGGTGGTCGTGTACTGCCGGACGACGACCGACGGGCCGCGCCCTGACCGCTACCTCGGCATGGAGCTGGTGCACCTGCCGGCGATGCGCAAGCGCTCGTTGGAGACGCTGAGCCACACCGGCCTGTCGGTCGCGCACCTGCTGGCGCACCGGGTGGACGCCGCGGTGGTGTTCAACGCCGCCAACGCGCCGTGGCTGCCGCTGCTGCGCGCCGCCCGCATCCCGGTCGCCACCCACGTCGACGGGCTGGAGTGGAAGCGCGCCAAGTGGGGCGGCATCGGCAAGCGGTACTACCGCGTGGTCGAGGCGCTGTCGGTCCGCTGGTCCGACGCGCTGATCGCCGACGCCAAGGGCATCGCGGACTACTACCGCGACGAGTTCGGCGCCGCGACCGAGCAGATCGCCTACGGCGCGCCCAAGACGACCGGCATCGGCAGCGACAAGCTGGCCGAGGTGGGGCTCACCCCCCGCGGCTACCACCTGGTCGTCGCCCGGTTCGAGCCGGAGAACCACGTCGACGTCATCGTCGACGGCTACCGGCGCAGCGACGCCGGCCTGCCGCTGGTCGTGGTCGGCTCGGCGCCCTACGCCGACGACTACACCCGCCGGGTGCACGCCCTGGCCGACGAGCGGGTGCGGTTCCTCGGCGGCGTCTGGGACCAGGAGCTGCTCGACCAGCTGTACGCCAACGCGCACACCTACCTGCACGGCCACTCCGTGGGCGGCACCAACCCCTCGCTGCTGCGCGCCATCGGCGCGGGCGCGGCGACGATCGCCTACGACGTGTCGTTCAACCGCGAGGTGCTGGAGTCCAGCGGCCGGTACTTCGGGACGGCGGAGGACGTCGCGGCCCACGTGGCCGCCGCCGAGGCCGACCCGGAGCGCACCCGCCGCGACGGCAAGAAGGCGCGCCTGCTGTCGGCCCGCTACGACTGGGACCACGTGGCCGAGGGCTACGCCGCGCTGTGCACCCGGCTCGCGGCCCGCGACTTCCCGCGGACCCGGCCCAGCGGCCGCCGCCTGCGGCTCGGCCCGGCCGCGCAGGACGCCGGCCTGGGGCTGTTCGAGACCCCGGCCCTGCCCGCCGACGTCCCGGTGCTGCCGACCGCGCGCCGTCCGCTGCCGGCCGCCGGTGCGCCGGCCGAGGCCCCGGCCCCGTGGGCGGCCCAGTCGTGACCGGCACCCTGGAGCGCCCGGCGACCGGCGACGCACCGCGGCACCGGGCGGCCGGCGAGAGCATCGCCGGCACGGTGCGCCGGCTGTCCGCGGCGCAGAAGGGTGCGGCGGGCGCACCGGCCTACAGCCGGTTCGTCAACCGCAGGGCCGGCCGGCTGCTGGCCGCCGTCGCCTTCCACGCCGGGCTCACACCCAACGCGGTCACCACCATCAGCGCCGTCTTCACGTTCACCGGGGTCGCGCTGCTGGCGCTCGTGTCGCCGTCCTGGTGGCTGGGCGTGCTGGTGAGCGCGTGCCTCGCGGTCGGCTACGCGCTGGACTCCGCCGACGGGCAGCTGGCCCGGCTGCGGGGCGGCGGGTCGCCGGCGGGGGAGTGGCTCGACCACATGGTCGACTCGCTGAAGACCTCGAGCCTGCACCTGGCGCTGCTCGTCGGGCTGTACCGGTTCCAGCCGGTCGACCGCGGGCCGCTGCTGCTGGTGCCGATCGGCTTCTGCGTGGTCGCCGCGGTGCTGTTCTTCGGCACCATGCTCAACGAGGCGCTGCGCGCCCAGCACGGCGCCCCGCTGCGCTCGCAGCGGACCGCGCAGCGGCCCAGCGTGCTGCGCTCGCTGGTCGTCGTGCCCACCGACTACGGCCTGCTGTGCTGGGTGTTCGTGCTGCTCGGCGCACCCGCGGCCTTCCTGCCGGTCTACGCCGCCCTCGGTCTGCTGACCGCGGGCTACCTGGCGCTCGCCGCCGTCACCTGGTTCCGAGAGATGGGGAGGCTGCCGCGATGAGCGTGCCCTCGACGACCGACGGACCGCCCACCCCCGGGCGGTCGCGCCGAAAGCTGGGAGCGGCGCTGGCCGCCGCCGTGGTGGTGGCGGTGGCCGTCGTGCTGGCGCTGACCCTGCCCGGGGACGGCGACAGCGGCGCCCGCCGGGCCGGTACCTCGGCCGCCGCCGCGACGACGTCCGCGGCGGGCACGACCGGCCCGGCCGCGGCGTCCTCGAGCGCTGCCCCCGGGAGCCCGTCGGCCGCCCCCGCGGCGGCCACCTCGACGGCCCCGACCGCCACGCCGGCCAGCGGCGAGCCCGGGTCCGCGGACTTCTCGCCGGCCACCCTGGCCCCGGTCCCGCTGGACGCCGCGGTCACCGCCGGCGACGGCGTGGTCGTGAGCCTGCCCGAGGTCGTGGGCGTGCAGGGCACCGCCAACGGCCCGGGCAACGTCGCCGGGCCCGCCGTCCGGGTGAGCGTCCGGGTGGAGAACCGCACCGGCGAGGACCTCGACCTCGGGGCGATCGCGACCACCCTCACCTACGGGGCGGACGCCACGCCGGCGTCCCCGCTCGACGACCCGGCGCAGTGGCCCCTCGCGGGCACGCTGGCCGACGGGGAGAGCGCCACGGGTGTCTACGTGTTCACCGTCCCCGCGGACGCCCGCGACGCCGTCACCGTCGTGGTCGGCCCGCGGGCCGATGCACCGCTGCTGGTGTTCACCGGCGCCGTGCGCTGACACCCCCGGCCGGGGCTCCCCGGCCGCTGCTCCACCTGCCGACCCGGAGGGCCGGCCGCCTCGTGCGGCCGGCCCTCCGTCGCGTTCACCCGCTGGGGGACCCCCGACCGCCGTTCACCCGGAGTGATGGCGGAACGCCACCCGTACGGATGTTCCCGCTGCTCAGTCACCCGTTCAGGCGTGTGCACGGCCTTGTCACCCCTTCCCTCGTCACGGACCGTGGTCGTCGATGGCCGGCGACTGCGGGCCGGCACACGGGCGGACGACAACGGGGAGGCACCTCATGGGGGCACGCTGGACCGCAGGACCCAGGCGGCTGACGGCCGGTCTGGCCGGGCTCCTGGTGGCGGTGGGGGCCTCCGTGGTCGTCGCCCCGGGAGCCTCGGCGGACAGCCGGCCGGTGACCCCGTCGGCGGCCGACCCGGTCACCGTCAGCGGTGACGCGCTCCCCACCGTTCAGGTCAACGGCGTCGTGTGGGCGCAGACCGTCGTCGGCACCACCGTCTACGCGGCCGGCTCCTTCACCCGCGCCCGCCCGGCCGGGGCGAAGGCCGGCCAGTCGGAGACGGTCCGCAACAACCTGCTCGCCTACGACATCCGCACCGGCGAGCTGGTCACCTCGTTCGCGCCCGACCTCAACGCCCAGGCGCTCGCCGTCGCGGCCTCCCCGGACGGTCGCCGGCTGTACGTCGCCGGTGACTTCACCGCCGCCAACGGCCAGACCCGCAACCGGGTGGCCGCCTACGACACCGCCACCGGCGCGCTCGTGGCGAGCTGGAAGCCGAACGTCAGCAACCAGGTCCGCGCGCTCGCCGCCACCAACGACACGGTCTGGCTCGGCGGCAGCATCACCGCCGTCAACGGCGTCGGCCGCAACCGGCTCGCCGCGGTGCGCGCCTCCGACGGCGGCCTGCTCGCCTGGGCGCCGCAGCCCGGCGTCGGCTCGACCGCAGGCAACTCCGACGGCAGCACGGCCACCAGCAACCAGGTGATGGGCATGGTCCTCACCGGCAACGGCTCGCAGGTCGTGGTGGCCGGCCGGTTCGACACGATGAACGGCACCCGCAACACCGGCGTCAGCGCGATCGACCCGGTCAGCGGCGCGGTGCGGCCGTTCGCGATCAACCAGCAGCTGACCAACCAGGGCATCAACTCCGCCATCTACGCGCTGTCGACCGACGGCAGCACCGTCTACGGCACCGCCTACAACTACAAGGGCCCCGGCAACCTCGAGGGCACCTTCGCCGCCCGGGCCAACGGCGGCGCCGCGGTGTGGGTCTCCGACTGCCTGGGCGACTCGTACTCCAGCTACCCGACCGCCGACGTCGTCTACGTCAGCAGCCACAGCCACAACTGCGTCGGCATCGACAGCTTCCCGGAGCAGCAGCCCGAGCGGGTGCACAAGTTCGCGACGGCCTACACGACCGCCGCCGCCGGCACGGGCGCGAGCCTGCGCCAGTACGGCAGCTGGTGGACCGGCACCGGCGTCCCGGTGCAGCTGCCCTGGTACCCGAGCCTGTCGATCGGCAGCTACACCAAGCAGTACCAGGCGGGCTGGAGCGTCTCGGGCGCCGGCGACTACGTCGTCTACGGCGGCGAGTTCGAGAAGGTCAACGGCAGCGGTCAGCAGGGCCTCGTGCGCTTCGCCAAGCCCGGCACCGCGCCGAACAGGGTCGGCCCGGCGGCCGACGCCGCCCTCACCCCGACCCTGGTCTCCCAGCGCACCGGCACCGTGCGGGTCTCCTGGCAGGCCACCTCCGACATCGACAACGAGCACCTCACCTACCGGGTGGTGCGCGCCGACCGGCCGAACTCGCCGGTCTACGAGGCCGCGGCCGACTCCACCTGGTGGAACCGGCCGGCGATGGGCTTCGTCGACGACGACGTCACGCCCGGGGCGACCTACACCTACCGGGTCACCGTCACCGACCCCTTCGGCAACAGCACGACCGGCGGCGCGGCCACGGTGACCGTCCCCGCGACGGTCGCGGCCGGCGGTGCCTACGCCGACACCGTGCTCGCCGACGCCCCCGCCCACTACTGGCGGCTGGACGAGAAGGCCGGCACCGGGCGGTCCTACGACCAGGCCGGCTTCGACGACCTGACCGTCGGCACCGGCGTCACCCAGAACTCGGGCACCGGCGCGCTGGCCGGCACCTCGAACGCGGCGGCGACCTTCAACGGCACCGTCAGCGGCACCGGCGCGATGACCGGCATCAGCGAGGCGCCGAACGTGTTCAGCGCCGAGGCGTGGTTCAACACCCGCTCGACCAGGGGCGGCGTGCTGCTGGACTTCGGCAACATGCAGGTGGGCAACAGCCCCGACCACGACCGGCACGTCTACCTGGACAACGCCGGCAAGGTCACCTTCGCCGTCTGGCCCGGCTGGGGTGCCGGCGTGACCAGCGCGAAGTCGTACAACGACGGCGCCTGGCACCACGTGGTCGCCAGCCTCGGCCCGGCCGGTCTGGCGCTGTACCTCGACGGGCAGCTGGTCGGCTCGCGCACCGACGTCTCGGCCGGTGAGCACTTCAACGGCTGGTGGCGGATCGGCGGCGACACCCGCTGGGCCGGCGACACCGACTGGTTCGCCGGGCGGATCGACGAGGTCGCCGTCTACCCGAAGCAGCTGGACGCCACCCAGGTGCAGCGGCACTACGTCGTCGGCACCACCGGCGCGCCGCAGAACGTGCTGCCCACCGCGAGGTTCACCGCCGCGGCCAACGGCCTGGCCGCCTCGTTCGACGCCTCCGCGTCGACCGACGCCGACGGCCGGATCGCCAGGTACAGCTGGGACTTCGGTGACGGCACGTCCGGCTCCGGGGCGACCCCGAGCCGCAGCTACGCCAAGCCCGGCGCCTACCGGGTGACGCTCACCGTCACCGACGACCGGGGTGGCGTGGCGACGACGTCGCAGGCGGTCTCCGTGGTCGCCTCCGGCCGGGCCGGCAGCGCCTACTCGGCGGCCGTGCTCGACGGCGGCGCGGTCGACTACTGGCGGCTGGGCGAGTCCGGCGGCAACGGCATCGACCTGGCCGGCACCGACGACCTCGCCGTCGGCAGCGGCGTCCGCCGGGGGACCAGCGGCGCGGTCGCCGGCGACCAGGACACCGCGGTGACGGTCAACGGGACCTCGTCCGGGCTGGCCACCACCCGGCGGGCCGCGCAGGCGCCCGACGTGTTCAGCGTCGAGGCCTGGTTCCGCACCACCTCCACCGCCGGCGGCAAGCTGTTCGGCTACGGGGACGCGACGACCGGCGACAGCTACAACAACGACCGGCACGTCTACCTCGACCAGGCCGGAAGGGTGAGCTTCGGCGTCTACCCGCAGACCGCGCGGATCCTGACCAGCCCCGGCAGCTACAACGACGGGCGCTGGCACCAGGTGGTCGCGTCGCTCGGCCCGAACGGGATGACCCTGTCCCTGGACGGCAAGGTCGTCGGCTACCGCAGCGACACCACGGCCGGGCAGCCGTTCGTCGGCTACTGGCGGATCGGCGGCGACACCACCTGGGCGGGGGCCAAGTACCTCGCCGGGGACGTCGACGACGTGTCGGTCTACCGCAGCGTGCTCAGCGCCGACGTGGTCGCCCGGCACTACGCGCTGGCCACCTCGGTCACCGCGAACGCGGCGCCGACCGCGGCCTTCACCGCCGCGGCCGACGGGCTGACCGGCTCGTTCGACGGGCGCGGCTCGAGCGATCGCGACGGTCAGGTGCGCGGCTGGGCCTGGGCCTTCGGCGACGGGACGACGGGCAGCGGTGCCACCGCGTCGCACACCTACCGCGCCGCGGGCACCTACCCCGTGACGCTGACCGTGACCGACGACGGCGGGGCCACGGCCACCGCCACCAAGACGGTCACGGTCACCGCGCCGGCGCCGAACCAGCCGCCCACGGCGTCGTTCACCGCGTCGGCCACCGACCTCACCCTGTCGGCCGACGGCAGCGGGTCGACCGACCCGGACGGCGCCGTCGCCCGGTGGAGCTGGGACTTCGGTGACGGCGCGACCGCGACCGGGCCGACCGCCTCGCACGTCTACGCGGCCGCCGGCAGCTACCAGGTGCGGCTCACCGTCACCGACGACGACGGGGCGACCGCCGAGCGCACCGGCACCGTCACCGCCACCGCGCCGGCCGGCGCACCGGTGCTCGCCAAGGACACCTTCAACCGGTCGACCGGCGGCGGGCTGGGCACCGCGGACACCGGCGGCGCCTGGACGGCGTCGGCGGGGGCGGTCCGCCAGTCGGTGACCCCCGGTGTCGCCGAGCTCCGGCTCGATGCTGCCAACCAGAACACCGGCGCGTACCTGGGCGCGGTCACGCAGACCGCGGCCGACGTCCGCACCTCCTTCTCGCTGAGCTCCACCCCGACCGGCACCGGCACGTTCGTGTACGTGACCGGCCGCCGGGTGGCCGGCCAGGGCGAGTACCGGGTGCGGGTGCGGGTGCAGGCCAACGGCGCGGTGGCGGTGGCGCTGTCCCGGCTGACCGGCACGACCGAGTCGTTCCCCGGCGGGGAGCAGACCGTGCCCGGGCTGACCTGGCAGCCGGGCACCGGCCTCGAGGTGCGGCTGCAGGTCGAGGGCACCGGCACGACCCAGGTGCGGGCGACCGTGTGGGCCAGCGGCAGCGACGAGCCGGCGACCCCGACGCTGACCCGCACCGACACCACCACCGCGCTGCAGGCCGCGGGCGGCGTGGGGATCGCGGTGCACCGGCCCAGCGGCACCACCGCGACGACCGCGGTCCGGTTCACCGGGCTCACCGTCACCGCGCTGGGCTGACCAGCACGGACGGGCGGGGCACGGCGCTGCGGCGCCGTGCCCCGCTCTGCCGTGCCCGGGCAACACGATCGGTGACATTCGTGTCCCCCGGGTGGGTTGTCCCACCGGTTCGGGGGACGTGGCGGGCCCGGCGCCCATGTCATGGTCACTGTGCGTGTTCGCCGTCCGACCCGGGCGGCAGGAGGACGACGCACCGTGACCAGGAGTTGAGATGAGTCGAACGGCGCGCTGGCAGGCGCGAACCGCAGCAGTCACCGCTGCGCTGACGGTGACCGGCGCGCTGGCCGTGCTCGCCCCCGGCGCGGCCTCGGCCGACAGCGCCCCGCTGTCCCCGTCCCCGGCCAACCCGGTCACGGCCAGCGTCGACGCGCTGCCCACCGTGCAGATCGACGGCGTGGCCTGGGCCCAGACCGTGGTCGGCAACACCGTCTACGTCGGTGGCTCCTTCACCAGCGCCCGCCCGGCCGGCGCGCCCGCCGGGACCGGCGAGACGCCGCGGCGCAACCTGCTCGCCTACGACATCCGCACCGGCGAGCTGGTGAGCTCGTTCGCGCCGGACCTCAACGGCCAGGTGCTCGCGGTCACCGCGTCGCCGGACGGCCGCCGGGTCTACGTGGCCGGCGACTTCACCACCGCCGACGGCCAGACCCGCAAGCGGGTGGCCGCCTACGACACCGCCACCGGCGCCCTCGTGGCGAACTGGAAGCCGAACGTCAACAGCCAGGTGCGCGCGCTGGCCGTCACCGACGACACCGTCTACATGGGCGGCAGCATCACCGCCGTCGGCGGCGTCACCCGCACCCGGCTGGCCGCGGTGAAGACCTCCGACGGCAGCCTGCTGCCCTGGGCCCCCCTGCCCGGCGTCGGCTCCACCGCCGGCAACAGCAACGGCAACAAGGCCACCAGCGACCAGGTCATGGCGCTGGCCGTCACCGGCGGCGGCAACCAGGTCGTGGCCGCCGGCCGCTTCGACACCATGAACGGCACCAGGAACACCGGCGTCAGCGCGCTCGACCCGGTCACCGGCGAGGTGCGGCCGTTCGCGATCAACCAGCAGCTGACCAACCAGGGCGTCAACTCGGCGATCTACTCGCTGTCGACCCAGGGCGACACCGTCTTCGGCACCGCCTACGACTACTACGGCCCGGGCAACCTCGAGGGCACGTTCGCGGTCAAGGCGGACGGCGGGACCGTCCTCGCCATCAACGACTGCCGCGGCGACACCTACTCCAGCTTCCCCGCGGACGGCGTGCTGTACCTGGCCAGCCACGAGCACGACTGCGCCAACGCCGGCGGCTTCCCCGAGCAGAAGGTCCGGGTCAACAAGTTCGCCAACGCCTTCACCACCGCCGCCACCGGCACGGTCGGCAACGCGACGCTGAAGAACAAGACGTTCGCGGGCAAGCCGGCGCCGTCCCAGCTGAACTGGTGGCCGAGCATGAAGGCCGGCACGTTCACCGGGCAGGGCCAGGCCGGCTGGAGCGTCTCGGGCAACAGCACCTACGTCGTCTACGGCGGTGAGTTCACCCAGGTCAACGGCGAGGGCCAGCAGGGCCTGGTGCGCTTCGCCGTCCCCAGCGCCGCGCCGAACAAGGTCGGCCCGACCTACTCCGACGGGCTGACCCCCACCGTCACCGCGGCCGGCCCGGGCGCCGCCAAGGTGACCTGGACGGCGACCAGCGACCAGGACAACGAGAACCTCACCTACCGGGTCGTCCGGGACGGCGACACCAGCACCCCCGTGCAGACGGTCGTGCAGGCCTCCCGCTGGTACAGCACCCCGCAGATGAGCTTCGTCGACACCGGTCTGACCGGCGGCACGCACACCTACAAGGTGACCGCGACCGACCCGTTCGGTAACTCGACCACCGCGAAGTCGGCCACCGTCACGGTGGCCGAGGCCCCGGCCGGCGGCGGGTCCAGCTACCCGCAGTCCGTCGTCGCCGACGGCGCGACCGACCAGTGGCGGCTCGGGGACACCTCCGGTGCCACCACCGCCGACAGCATCGGCGCCCAGCCGCTGACCGTCGGCACCGGCGTCACCCGCGGCGTCGAGGGCGCCCTGGCCGGCGACAAGGACACCGCCGCCTCGTTCAACGGCTCGTCGTCGGCGTCCCTGTCGACCCAGACGGCCGCGCCCGCGCCGAACACCTTCACCGCCGAGGCCTGGTTCCAGACGTCCTCGAAGACCGGTGCCCGCCTGTTCGGCTTCGGCAACGCGAAGACCGGCAACAGCCGGACCGCCGACCGGCAGGTCTACCTGGACGCCGCCGGGCACGTGGCCTTCGGGGTCAACGTGCCGGTGCTGGTCATCTTCACCCAGAAGCGGGCGGTCACCAGCTCGGCGACCTTCAACGACGGCAAGTGGCACCACGTCGCCGCCACGATGAGCCCGGCCGGCATGGCGCTCTACGTCGACGGCAAGCTGGTCGGCTCGCGCACCGACACGACCGCGGGCCAGGCCTACAGCGGCTACCTGCGGGTCGGTGCCGACACCGGCATGGGCACGTCGTCGACCCTCACCGGCCGCATCGACGAGGTCGCGGTCTACCCGACCGCGCTCTCCGCGGACCAGATCGCCCGTCACTTCACGCTCGGCACCACCGGCACGCCGGCGAACGCCGCGCCGACCGCGCGCTTCGGGCAGACCGCGAGCTTCCTCGCGGTGGGCTTCGACGCCAGCAAGTCGGTCGACCTCGATGGCACCGTGGCCGGCTACGCCTGGGACTTCGGTGACGGCACCACCGGCACCGGGGTGGCCCCGGCGCACAGCTACCGCGAGGCCGGCACCTACCAGGTCAAGCTCACGGTGACCGACGACAAGGGCGCCACCGGGACGACGACCGTGCCGGTGACCGTGGTCGCCAACCGCGCCCCGGTGGCCGTCTTCACGCCCACCGCGACGCTGCGCACCGTGGCCGTCGACGCCTCGGCCTCCGGGGACTCCGACGGCAAGGTCGCCTCGTGGGCCTGGGACTTCGGTGACGGCACGACCGGCACCGGTGTCACGGCCAACCACACGTACGACGAGGACGGCACGTACACCGTCGCCCTGACCGTCACCGACGACGCCGGCGCGACCAGCACGGTCCGCTCCGACGTCAGCGTGTGGGCCCCGGTCTCCGTGGCCACGGACGCCTTCGACCGGACCGTCGCCAACGGCCTGGGCACCGCCGACCTCGGCGGCGCGTGGACGATGTCCAACGGCACCACCCGCCAGTCGGTGACCCCGGGTGCGGCGAACCTCCGCCTGGACGCCGCCGGCAACCTGACCGCCTCGTACCTGGGCGGCGTCTCGCAGACCAGCGCGGACCTGCGGACCACGGTCGCCCTGTCGGCGGTGCCGACCGGGGGTGGCACCTCGGTGTACGTGGTCGGCCGCCGGGTGGGCAGCAACCAGGAGTACCGGACCCGGCTCCGCTTCCTGGTCAACGGCACCGTCGGCCTCACGATGACCAAGCTGACCGGCACGTCGACCGAGGCGTTCATCGGCAGCGAGGTGATCGTGCCGGGGCTCACCTACACCCCGGGCACGGCGCTGAAGCTGCGGGTGCAGGTGTCCGGCACCGGCACCACCCAGCTGGCGGCGACGGTGTGGGCCGACGGGCAGGCCGAGCCGGCCAGCCCGACGCTGACCCGCACCGACACCGAGGCGCTGCTGCAGACCCCGGGTGGGATCGGCCTGGCGGCCTACCTGTCCGGCAGTGCGACGGCCCCCGCGGTGGTGAGCTTCGGCCCCCTCGCGGTGACCAACGTCCGCTGATCGACGACGGGGCGCCCACCAGCCGGTGGGCGCCCCGTCCCGTTCGTCCCCCCCCTGCTCCCTGAACTCCTGGAGGACCGCATGACCCGGGCCCTGGGCGCACTCCTGCGCCGGCCGGCCACCGGCGCCGTCGCCGGTCAGGTGACCCAGGCGGTCGCCGGTCTGGTGCTCCAGGTCGCCGCCGCCCGCACCCTCGGCGCGGCCGGCCTGGCCGGGTTCTCCCTCGTCTACGGCGCCGTCGTGCTGGTGACGGCGCTGGCCAGCGGCATGGTCGGCGACTCGCTGACCGTGCTGGACCGGCACGCCCCGCGGGTGCGCGCCGGGCTGCACGTCTGGGAGGCGCTCGTCGCCAGCGGCGCGGGGGCCGCCGGGGCGCTGCTGGCCGGGCTCACCGGGCTGGTGTCGCCAGTGGTCGCCGTCGTCCTGGGCCTGGCGGTCACCGCCTTCGTGCTGGAGGACACCCTGCGCCGGCTGCTCATGGCGGCCGGGCGCTACTGGTCGCTGCCGGTCGTCGACGGCACCAGCCTGCTCGTCTCGCTGGCCGCGCTGGTCGCCTGCGCCGCCGGCGGCCCGCTGGGCCTGGGCAGCTTCCTGGTCGCGCTGCTCGCCGGTCAGCTGGCCGCCGGGGTCGTGGCCTGGCTGCTGGCCCCGGCCGGCGAGCGGCCGCGCGGTCCGTGGCGGGACCCCGACCTGAGCGCGGTGTTCGCGTTCGGCGTCTGGCGGGCCGCCGGGCAGGCGGTGCGCCCGGCGCTGCTGACCGCCCTGCGGCTGGTCGTCGTCGGCGTCGTCGGCGCGGCCGCCTACGGCCCGCTGGAGGCCGCCCGCGTCTACACGGCGCCGACCCTGGTGGTGGTCGCCGGGCTCGGGTCGTTCCTGCTGCCGCACTACGTCGCGCACCGCGACCGGGCGGCGTCCGCCTCGATCCGCGCCGCGGACCGGGCCGCGGCCGGGCTGGCCGCCGCGGTCGCCGTCATCACCGTCGGCGCGCTGCTGCTGCGCCCGGTGCTGGCGCCGCTGCTCACCGGCGGCGACTACCCGGTGCCGGCGCTCGCCGTGGCCGGCTGGGGCGCCTACGCGGTGACCGCGGCGTTCCTGCTGCCGTACTCCGGGGTGGCCACCGTGCACCGCCGCCAGGACCGGGTGCTCGCGCTGCGGCTGCTGGAGTTCGCGGCCCTGGGCCTGGTCGCGGTGCTCGTCGTCGGGGGGAGCGCGGCGGCGGAGTGGGCGCCGCTGGCGCTGGCCGCCGGCCCGCTGCTGGCCGCAGTGGCGGTGCGCCAGCTGGTGCTGCGCCCGCTCGCCCGCCGCGAGGCCGCTGTGCCGCCCGCCGTCCGCCGGGACGTCGTCCCCGCCTGAGACCTCTGCTCGCTTCCGCACGAGTGAGTGAGCAGTTGTCGTCGTTCCGCCCGGCGTGCCCCGCCGCGTCGCCGACCGCAACTGCTCACTCGACAGTGCCCGGGGGCTTCCGCCTCAGCGGGACGCCTCGGCGGCCGCGAGGCGGCGGCGTTCGCGGCGGAGGCTGACGACGTCCACGACGAAGAAGGCGACGCCGTAGGCGACCCAGCTGAGCCACTCGGTGACCGGGCGGCCCCGGACGACGCCCAGCAGGAGGACGACAACCGTGGTCTGCAGCAGGGCGACGAGCGCCGCGCCCAGGACTGGCCGCTGCCAGAGGAACTGCAGGTGCTGCCGCACGGCCGCGATCATGGCAGAACCGCCGTCACCGCTGACTACTCGAGAGCTCCCTCCCGCTTTCTCGCGACAAACCGGAGAGTCGGCTGATTGACCGGTTGACCTGGGGATTCACCTGGTGGGGGTGGTCGCCGTCCGATAGACTTCGTACACACGTTCGAAGTCGTCGGGAGGTGCCGTGCACGCACTACTGGCGTTGCTCGGTGACCTCTCGCGGCAGGAGCTGCACGGGCTGACCGATGAAGAGTCGTTGGACCGGACGGCGTTGCTGGTGGCGGCGGGGAACATGGTCGCCGCGGAGCTGACCCGCACCGTGCGGCACGCGGAGACCACGCAGGCGCCCGAGCGCGACGGGCTGACGTCGATGCGGTCGTGGCTGGTCGGGCACCAGCGGGTGTCGGCGAACGACGCGTCGAAGCTGATGCGGGCCGGGCGCACGCTGCCGTCCTTCCCGCTGGTCGCAGCGGGCTTTGCGGCGGGTGAGATCACGGCGGCGCAGGTGGACGTGATCGCCGACGCAGTGGGGCCGAAGGAGATCGCCGCTGCCGCGGCACAGGGCATCGAGTTGGCCGGATTCGACGAGGCATGGGCGCGGGTGGCGCGCGAGTGCTCCCATGACTCGCTGAAGGTCGCGGTGCAGGCGTTCCAGGCTGCGTTGGACCCCGACGGGCCGGAGCCTGATCCGACCGAGGCGCGGTCGTTGCGGATCGTCAAGCACGCCGATGGCAGCACGACCGGTCGGTGGGACCTCGACGCGGTGGCCAGCGAGAAGGTGCAGGCTGCGATCGAGTCGCAGGTGCAGGCCGACCGCCCGAAGGGTGACACCCGCACCCGCGTGCAGCAGCAGGCCGATGCGTTGGTGCAGATCGCCGACAACCAGCTCGCGTCGGGTCAGTTGCCGATCCTGCGTGGGGAGAAGCCGCACGTCGTCGTGCAGCTGGCCCTGGAGGACCTCATCGATCCGGCGACCGGTGCGCAGACCGCGAGCATGGGGTTCGGGGCGCAGATCTCTGCCGCGCGGGCCCGGTGGCTGGCCTGCGACGCGGTGGTCTCCCGGGTGGTCATGGGTCCGGACGGGACGCCGCTGGACTACGGACGCAAGCACCGCATCGTCCCCGCACCTCTCCGCCGCGCGGTCGTCGCGAGAGACAAGAACTGCGTGTTCGCCGGCTGCGGCGCACCGCACTGGTGGGCCGACGTCCACCACCTCGTCCATTGGATCAACGGCGGCGAGACCTCGCTCAAGAACTCAGCACTCTTGTGCGAACGACACCACACCAAGGTGCACCACGGGTTCTCAGTCGTTCGAGATCCCGGCGGCCGATGGCGCACCTACCGGCCCGACGGCACCGAGATACTCATCGGACCCCTGCTCAGCTAGCGACCTCGCGACGCCGCGTCCGTCAGCGCACCGTCCGGTAGCGGAAGTACTGCATCTGCCGGAAGGCGCGCGTCTCGACGAGCTCGAGGCCGACCCGCTCCTGGTGCTGCGGGAAGAAGGGGATGCCGCCGCCGACCAGCACCGGGCTGACCTTGGGCCGGTACTCGTCGATCAGGCCCAGCTCGGCCGCCGCCGCGGCCAGCGTCGCCCCGCCGATCGCGATCTCGCCGTCCCCGGGCTCGGCGCGCAACCGCGCGACCTCCTCGGCCAGGCCGTCGGTGGCCAGCCGGGTGTTGGTGCCCTGCACCTCGGTCAGCGTGGTCGAGAAGACGACCTTCGGCAGGCGCGTCCAGAGGTCGGTCCACTCGAGCTCGGCGTCGTCGAACGACCGCGGGTCGGTGGTCTCCCAGTAGAGCATCGTCTCGTAGAGCCGCCGCCCCATCAGGTGGACGCCGACCGCACGGATCTGGTCGATGGCGAAGCGGAAGACCTCCTCGTCGGGCGCACCCCAGTCGAAGCTGCCGTCCGGGCCGACGATGTAGCCGTCGAGCGTGGTGCCCATCGAGTAGGTGACGCTGCGCATGGAGAGCTCCTCAGGAGGTGGGTTCGGCGTTGGGACCGTCGCCCGCGGGTGAACTCATCGACCAGAGCCGCCCGGCGGTCCACGCGACCGCCGCACGGTCATGGCTCAGGGACGGTCGCTGCGCAGGCACCGCCGCATCCTCCGCGTACGACGCCCCGCACGGGGCATCCTCGTCACCGTGTCCAGGTGGTCGGTCCCGAGGCGGTCGGCACGTGACCGCTGGCCGACGGCACCAGCGCCCACGGTCCCGCCGGCCGGGCCGCCGCAGTTCGACTGCCCCCGGTGCGGCCACCCGGAACGGCTGCACCCGCGCCCGGGGCAGACCGACCTGCGGGCCTGTGCCGCCTGCGTGGCGGAGGGGGACCTCGACCAGCGGGACGAGCAGGACATCTGCGTCCTGCGCCGCCCCGCCACCTGACCGGCGGGGAACCCGGTCGACCACGGCCGCAGAGCGCATGCGGCAGCCTGGACGGCATGACCGGCGCCCGGACCCTGGAAGTCGTCGTCGACGACAGCAGCACGACCCCGCCCTACGAGCAGATCCGGACGCAGATCGCCGCACTGGTGCACGCCGGTGACCTGGCGGAGGGGGACCGGCTGCCGACCGTGCGGGCGCTGGCCGCCGACCTGGGCGTCGCCGCGGGCACGGTGGCCCGGGCCTACACCGAGCTCGAGACCGACGGGCTCGTGGAGGGCCGGGGGCGGTCCGGCACCGTCGTCACCGGTGCGTCCGGCGATCCCGCGCGCGCCCGGCTCCGCACCGCGGCCAACCGGCTCGTCCTGGCCGCCCGGGCCGACGGGCTGGGCGACGACGACGTGCTCGGCGCCGTGCACGACGCCCTGACCCGGCCGGCCGCGCGCTGACCGGTGCGCCCGGCGGCCCGGCCGCGGGTCAGACGCGGGCGGGCACCAGGTCGGCGACGGCGGCGCGGATCCGGCCGACCACCTCCGGCCAGGTCGGGACGTCGACCTGCGGGCTCGGGCTCGGCGGACCGGCCAGCTCCGCGCCGACGGCGGCGGCGATCGACGCCGGGTCGGTCG
This sequence comes from Modestobacter sp. NPDC049651, assembly GCF_040659695.1. NCBI lineage: Bacteria > Bacillati > Actinomycetota > Actinomycetes > Geodermatophilales > Geodermatophilaceae > Modestobacter > Modestobacter sp. NPDC049651. Next base: position 36,211 of record NZ_JBFAOG010000014.1, on the reverse strand, counting down.
GGTCGAAGAACGCGGCCGCCGGGGCGAGCTCGCGGAACGCCGGGATGTCGCTGAGCACCATCGGCGCCCGCGACAGCGCCGCCTCCACGACCGGCAGCCCGAACCCCTCGTCCAGCGACGGGAACACGAAAAGCCGGCAGTTCTCGTACAGCCAGGTCAGCGCGCTGTCGTCGACCCCGCCGACGAACCGCACGCGGCCGTCGCCCGGGTCGGTGCGGGCGATCGCCACGCCGTCCGGCTCACCGACGACCACCAGCGGCGCCTCGGGGGTGAGCAGGTCGGCGGCCAGCAGCGCCTCGACCAGCCGGGTCACGTTCTTGCGCACGTTCAGCCGGCCGACGCACAGCAGGAACCGCCCCGCGGTCAGCCCGAGGTCCGGGTCGGCCGCCGTCCGGGTGGCGAACGACTCCGGCACGCTCAGCCCCACCGGGCGCACCCGGTCGGCCAGCCGCGGCCGGAAGCGGGCGATCCGCGCCGCCTCGGCGGCGGTCGAGGTGAGCACCAGGTCCGCCGCCCGCGCCGAGAACGGCATGCCGGCGAAGTACGCCCGCTCGGTGCGGCTGAAGAACTCCGGGTGCTCGTCGAACATCAGGTCGTGCACGAACGTCGCGCGCAGCGCGCGGGTGCGCAGCGGCGTGTAGTTCTGCCCGATCACGACGTCCGCGCCCACCGCGTCGGCGACCCCGCCGAGCTCCAGCATCGCGCTCAGCCCCTGCGGTGAGAGCCGCAGCGGCCGCAGCGCGACCGGCAGGTCCCCGGCCAGCTCGCGGGCGCGCGCCAGGTGCGCCTGCGGCACCGCGGCGGTCAGCTCGTCGTCCGGGAAGCAGCGCGCCCAGGTGCGGACGAACGAGTCGACCACCCGGCGGCCGGAGGGCTGGCCGTCGACCCACCAGTAGGCGTCGAAGAGGACCTTCACGAGGGGCTCCTTGCAGGGGACGGCGCGGCGATCGGGTCGGAGCGCAGGTCGTCGGCGAGCCGCTCGCGCGACGCGCCCTCGCACAGCAGCGATGCGGCGAAGAAGGCGAGGAAGGCCGGGGTGGCGTCGAACAGCCCGCTCTCCAGCACGCTGCGGCCGAGCAGGTAGACCAGCAGCCCCAGCAGCAGCGCGCGCTGCGGCCGCGGTGCGTGCCAGGCGCCGCGCAGCGCCCACAGCACCCAGACCGCCGCCACGACCAGGCCGAGCGCGCCGGTCTGCACGAGCGCGGAGACCCAGCTGCTGTCCAGCGGCTGGGTGTGCCACCACTGGCCCTTGACCGGGATCTCCTTGACCGACAGCCCGCCGCCGAGCACCTGCTGCCAGACCGAGTGCGCCCAGCTCAGCGAGGCGCGCCAGGCGATGAAGCGGGACTGCAGGGTGCTCGTGCCGTCGCCGCCGCGCTCCGCGAAACCGGACACGGCGCCGGTGCCCACGACGCCCAGCACGCCCAGCCCGGCGAGCAGCAGCCCGGTGACCACCAGCCCCACCCGCGCCCGCCGCAGGTGCAGCCCGGTGACCGCCACGCCGACGAGCAGCATGAGCAGCCCGGTGCGCGAACCGGTCTCCCAGATGACGGCGAGCGCGCCGATCCCGGCCAGCGCGCTGCGCCAGCCGGCCTCGCCGAGCACGGTCCGCCAGGCGGTGTGGGCGACGACGACCCCGCCCAGCAGCGCCAGCTCGTTGGGGCTCAGCGGCGGCACCCCGCCGGCCAGCCGGCCGGTCGACAGCGACGGCAGCCCGGTGACCGCGGCGACCAACCCGACCGCACCGCAGGCCCAGCTCAGCGAACGGAAGAACTGCCCGGTCGTCGACGCGCGCAGCAGCAGCAGGACGGTCGTGGCCAGCACGGCCACCCGGACGGCGACCAGCGTGCTGGCCACCAGCGTGCCGTGGGTGAGCGCGCCGAGCACCGAACCGGAGAGCAGCACCGCGAGGAACCACACCGAACCGGTGCCGAGCCGGCGCGGCGGGCCGGAGGTGGCCAGCGCGAACGCACCGGCCAGCGCGAGCAGGCTCAGCAGCCCCTTGGCCGCGACGACCGGGTCGACGGAGCCGGCGAAGTACTCGCCGCGGCGCCAGCCCACGGTGCTGGCCACCAGCAGCAGCACGACCGCGGTGCGGGCGGCGTCCCGCGGGGGAGCGGTGACGGTCTCCGGCAGGGACGGCGCCGCGGTCGCCGGCGCCGGGGCCACCGGCGCCGCGGTCACCGGCGGCCGGCGGGCAGCGGCGGCTGACCCGGCCGCGGTGCGGGCACCCGGGCCGCGCCGGCGCCGGCCGACGGGGTGCTCACCGGCGCGGCCGTGCGGCCCCGCCCGGGAGCGGAGGTGAGGACGACGGCCAGCACCGTGGCGCCGACCTCGTCCAGCAGCGTGCGGATCTCGCCCAGGTCGGCGGCGACCACCCGGCCGGCAGGCACGACGAGCACCACGCGGTGCCCCTCGGCGGCCGCCCGGCGCCAGGTCGACAGCGCGGCCTGCGGCTCGGCGACGGCGACGTCCAGCGGCACGCCGCGGCCGGTGAGCTCCCCGGTCAGCTCGCCGGCGAACGCCGCGGCGGCGGCCCGCTCGCCCGGCGCGGGGCTGAGCACCAGCACCGCGGCGGGCCGCTCGTCGCCGAGCAGGTCCAGCCGGCGGGCCAGCGTCGCGGCGGGCCGGCCGCTGAGCGATCCGGCGCGGGCGCCGCCCGGCGTGCCCAGCACGGTCAGCCCGGCGTCCGGGCCCCAGGCGTCCCGGATGCCCGCCTCGTCGTGCACGGTCGGGTCGACGCGGCTGCGCACGATCGCGATCGCCAGGCCGAGGAACAGGCCGACGACGAGGCCGAGCGCGAGGGTGGGCACGACCTGCGGCGTCGTGGGGCTGCCCGGGGCGGTGGCGGGGTTGGTGACGGTCAGGTTGACCGGCGAGTCGCCCTTCGCGGGCTTCTCCAGCTCCTCGACGGCGGAGGTGAACCGCTCGGCGACGGCGTTGGCGATCGCCGCGGCGTCGTCCGGGTCGTCGCTGGTGGCCACGATGTTGATCTGCGAGGTGTCGGCGGGGTTGACCGCGGAGACGGCGGCGCGCAGCTGGTGCACGCTCAGGCCGAGGTCCAGGTCGCGGGCGGCCGGCGCCAGCACGGTCGCGCTGTCGGCGACGTCGGGGTAGCTCTTCACCCGCTGCGCCACGAACTGCGGGTTGCTGGCGCCCTGCGCCGAGCTGCCGCTCACGAACACCTGCGCGGTGGCCGACCAGCTGCGGGGCGCGACCAGCACCACGGCCACGGCGGCCAGCACGCAGACGAGCAGGGTGCCGGCCCCGGCGCGCCAGTGCCGGCGCAGCGCGGCGATGTAGTCCCTGAGTTCCATGTAGTCCGCTCCCGCCGTGGCGGGGCGGCCGCGCGGCGCGCTCCCCGCGCCGCGGGCGGCCGGTCCGCCGTCCCACCCGTGATGTCCCGTTGATCATCGAGGCGGCGGCAGCGCCGCAGCCAGCGCTCACCGGGCGCGCTCACCCGTGCGGGTGCCCCGAGCACCCGGCCGGGCGACCACCGGACCGCCGGCCCCGCGGCGTCACCCGGAGGGGCCGCCGCGGGCGCCCGATGGGGTGAACCAGCCCTCGTGCATGACGCTCCGTCACCGATCGGCCGGTTCACTCGGCAACGACCACGCCGGTCCGGCGGCTCCGACAGCCCCGGCGTCACCCTGCGTGGTCGCAGCGGCGGGCGCAGCCCGCGGAACGGACCGGGAGGCCACCATGACCGTGATCGGGTACGCGCCGGGGGCCTACGACCTGTTCCACATCGGGCACCTCAACGTGCTCAAGCACGCCGCCGAGCACTGCGACCACCTCATCGCCGGCGTCGTCTCCGACGAGGTGCTGGAGCTGACCAAGGGCCGCCGCCCGGTCGTGCCGCTGGCCGAGCGCATGGAGATCGTGCGCAACCTGCGGTTCGTCGACCAGGTGCACGCCGAGGTCGTCCCCGACAAGATCGACACCTGGCGCGAGCTGGGCTTCGACGTCATCTTCAAGGGCGACGACTGGCGGGGCACCGCCAAGGGCGACCGGCTCGAGCGCGACTTCGGCGCCGTCGGCGTCCGGGTGCACTACTTCCCGTACACGATGCACACCTCCAGCACGATGCTGCGCAAGGCGCTGGCCACGCTGGACGGCCGGCCGCAGGTGGCCCTCGCCTCCTCCTGACGGCCCGACGCGGCGCCCGCCGTGCGGTTAACCTGGGACGAGGCCCTGCGTGCACCCCGCGCGCCGGAAGCGGGCCCCACCACCCAGGAGTGATACCAGCGTGACCTTGCGCGGCGTGCTCGACGTCGTCCTCACCGACCGCGGGATGGCCGAGGTGGTGTCGCGGGCCGGTCGGGCGTCCCTGGCGGTCACCGCACCCCCGTCCGTGCAGCCGCTGGTGGCCGCGGCGCTGGCCGCGGACCGGCCCGGTGCGGGCGTGCCCGTGCTGGTGGTCACCGCCGGCGAGCGGGACGCCGACGCGGTCGCCGACCAGCTGCGCTGCTTCGTCCCCGACCGCCGGGTCGAGGTGTTCCCGGCCTGGGAGACGCTGCCGCACGAGCGGCTCTCCCCGCGCGCGGACACCGTCGGCCGCCGGCTCGCCGTGCTGCGCGACCTGGCCCACCCGGCCGAGGGCGCCGGCATCGACGTGCTCGTCGCGCCGGTGCGCAGCGTGCTGCAGCCGCTGGCCCCCGGGCTCGGCGAGCTGACCCCGGTCGAGCTGCGCCCCGGCCAGTCCGCCGACCTGGAGGACGTCGCCCGCGCGCTCGCCGACGCCGCCTACACCCGCGTGGAGCTGGTCGAGAAGCGCGGCGAGTTCGCCGTCCGCGGTGGCCTGCTCGACGTCTTCCCGCCGACCGAGCCGCACCCGGTGCGCGTGGAGTTCTGGGGCGACGAGGTCGACGAGCTGCGGTACTTCTCCGCCGCCGACCAGCGCTCCCTCGACGAGCGCCCGGAGCGGATGTGGGCGCCGCCCTGCCGCGAGCTGCTGCTCACCGACGCGGTGCGCGAGCGGGCCCGCGCGCTGGCCGTGGAGCACCCCGAGCTCGCCGAGGTGCTGGACAAGCTCGCCGAGGGCATCGCCGTCGAGGGCATGGAGTCGCTCACCCCGGTGCTCGTGGGGGTGGACGGGGCGGGTGGACAGCAGAGCGGGGCCATGGAGCTGCTCACCGACCTGGTCGCGCGCGGCACGCACGTGCTGGTCTGCGACCCGGAGCGGGTGCGCAGCCGCGCCGCGGACCTGGTGCGCACCGCCGAGGAGTTCCTCGCCGCCTCCTGGGCAACCGCCGCCGAGGCCGGCCAGGCGCCGATCGACCTCGGCGCCTCCTCCTTCCGCGACCTCGCCGACGTCGAGACCGCCGCCCGCACCCGCGGCCTGCCCTGGTGGACCACGGGCGCGTTCACCCTGGCCGTCGAGGACGACGAGGAGCACGTCGCGCTGGAGGCCACCGCCGTCGAGCGGTACCACGGCGACCAGGCGAAGGCGTTCGAGCAGCTGCGCAGCTGGGCCCGCGACGGCTGGCGCGTCGTCCTCACCTTCGCCGGGCCCGGCCCCGCGCAGCGCGCCGCCGACCAGCTCACCGAGGCCGACCTCGGCGCCCGGCTGGTGCCCGGCGTCGAGACCCCGCCGGAGGCCGGCCTCGCGCACGTCACCCAGGGCCAGTTCGAGGCCGGCTTCGCGTTCCCGGGCGCGGGCCTCGCGGTGCTCACCGAGTGGGACCTCACCGGCCAGCGCGGCACCTCGATGCGCGACGCGCAGAAGATGCCGGCCCGGCGGCGCAACGCCGTCGACCTGGTGCAGCTGCAGCCCGGCGACCTCGTCGTCCACGAGCAGCACGGCATCGGCCGGTACGTGGAGATGGTCAGCCGCACCGTGCACGGTGGTCAGCGCGACTACCTGATCGTCGAGTACGCGCCGGGCAAGCGGAACCAGCCGCCGGACCGGCTGTTCGTGCCCACCGACGCCCTCGACCAGCTCACCCGCTACGTCGGCGGCGAGGCCCCCGCGCTGTCGAAGCTCGGCGGCGCCGACTGGGCGAAGACCAAGAGCAACGCCCGCAAGGCGGTCAAGCAGATCGCCGCGGAGCTGATCCGGCTGTACTCGGCCCGGATGGCGACCCAGGGCCACGCCTTCGGCCCGGACACCGTCTGGCAGCGGGAGCTGGAGGACGCTTTCCCGTTCCAGGAGACGCCCGACCAGCTCGCCGCCATCGACGAGGTGAAGACCGACATGCAGAACCCGGTCCCGATGGACCGGATCATCTGCGGCGACGTCGGCTACGGGAAGACCGAGATCGCCGTCCGCGCTGCGTTCAAGGCGGTGCAGGACGGCAAGCAGGTCGCCGTCCTGGTGCCGACGACGCTGCTGGCCAACCAGCACTTCAAGACGTTCTCCGAGCGGTTCGCGCAGTTCCCGGTGACGGTCGCGGTGCTGTCGCGGTTCCAGTCGAAGTCCGAGAGCGACGAGACGCTGCGCAAGCTCGCCGCCGGGGAGATCGACGTGCTCGTCGGCACCCACCGGCTGCTGCAGCCGACCACCCGGTTCAAGGACCTGGGCCTGGTCATCGTCGACGAGGAGCAGCGCTTCGGCGTCGAGCACAAGGAGTACCTGAAGACGATGCGGACGTCGGTCGACGTCCTGTCGATGTCGGCGACGCCGATCCCGCGCACCCTGGAGATGTCGCTGACCGGCATCCGGGAGATGTCGACGATCCTCACGCCCCCGGAGGAGCGGCACCCGGTGCTCACCTACGTGGGCGCCTGGGAGGACAAGCAGATGGCCGCGGCGATCCGCCGCGAGCTGCTGCGCGACGGCCAGGTCTTCGTGATCCACAACCGGGTGCAGTCGATCGACAAGGCGGCGGCGAAGATCCGCCGGCTGGTGCCCGAGGCGCGGGTGGCCATCGGCCACGGCCAGATGCACGAGCACGAGCTCGAGAAGGTCATGGTCGGCTTCTGGGAGAAGGAGTACGACGTCCTGGTCGCCACGACCATCGTCGAGTCCGGCCTGGACATCCCGAACGCCAACACCCTGATCGTCGACCGCGCCGACACCTTCGGCCTCTCCCAGCTGCACCAGATCCGCGGCCGCGTCGGCCGTGGCCGCGAGCGGGCGTACGCGTACTTCACCTACGACCCGTCGCGGCCGCTGACCGAGACCTCGGTCGACCGGCTCACCACCATCGCGCACAACACCGACCTGGGGGCCGGCATGGCGGTGGCGATGAAGGACCTGGAGATCCGCGGCTCGGGCAACCTGCTGGGCGGTGAGCAGTCCGGGCACATCGCCGGCGTCGGGTTCGACCTGTACGTGCGGCTGGTCGGCGAGGCGGTCACCGACTACCGGGCGCAGATCAGCGGCGAGGAGGCACCAGCCGAGCCGGTCGACGTCCGGGTGGACCTCCCGGTCGACGCGCACCTGCCGCACGACTACGTGCCCGGCGAGCGGCTGCGGATGGAGGCCTACCGCAAGGTCGCCGCGGTGCAGGACGACGACCAGGCGCAGGCCGTGCTCGACGAGCTCACCGACCGCTACGGCGCCGCCCCCGCGCCGGTGCTCAACCTGCTGGCGGTGGCCCGGTTCCGGGCCGCGATGCGGGCGCTGGGCATCACCGAGGTGTCGCTGCAGGGCCGCACCATCCGGGTCGGGCCGGTCGACCTGCCGGAGAGCAAGCAGATGCGGCTGTCCCGGCTGGCCGACGGGGCGAGCTACAAGTCGGCGGTGCGCACCATCTCGCTGAAGGTGCCGCTGGGCCCGGACCGGCGGACGCCGCTGCGGGACGTCGCGCTGCTGGAGAACCTGCACTCGCTGCTCACCTCGGTGCTCGCGCAGCCCGTCGCCGCCTGAGCGGAGTCCCAGCGCTCGGAGAACGATGCGCTGGGACTCCGCCACAATGGGCGGGTGCCCGTCGCGCTGCTCGTCACCGTCAGCCCCCGCCTCCCCGGACTGCTCGGCCCGTCGGGCTGGCGGGCGGTGAGCACCGCGCCGCTGGTGCTCGCGCTGCCCGGCGCCGCCGCCACCGCCGCCGCGCTGCGGGCAGCCGGTGAGCCGGTCACCGACGTCGCCGACCCGGCCGAGGCGGCCACCGCCGCGGCGCCGGTCGCCGACACCGTGCTGCTGGCCAGTCCCGACGAGGCGGCCGGGTTCGGCGTGGTGCCCCGGGTCGACGGCGCCCCCGAGCCGGCCGGCGCGCGGCTGCTGGACGTCGTCGCGGTGATGGACCGGCTGCGCTCACCCGGCGGCTGCCCCTGGGACGCCGAGCAGACCCACTCCTCGCTGCGCGGCTACCTCCTGGAGGAGGCGCACGAGGCCTACGACGCGATCGTCGACGAGGACCCGGTGGCGATGCGCGAGGAGCTCGGCGACGTGCTGCTGCAGGTCGTCTTCCACGCCCGCGTCGCGCAGGAGGCCGGGGACCGCGGCTTCGACGTCGACGACGTGGCCGGGGAGCTGGTCGACAAGCTCGTCCGCCGGCACCCGCACGTGTTCGGCGATCGCGTACCGGGCCGGGCACCTCTCGACGTCGCGGGGGTCGAGGCCGGCTGGGAGGAGATCAAGAAGGCCGAGAAGCAGCGCCGGTCGCCCACGGAGGGCGTCTCCCGGTCGCAGCCGGCCACCTCGTGGGGCGCCGCGCTGGCCCGCCGGGCCACGCGCGCCGGGCTGCCCACGCCGCCGCCCGGCGAGCTGACCGTCGACAGCCCCGAGGCGCTGGGGGAGCGGCTGCTGGGCGTGGTCGTCGCCGCGGAGCAGCGCGGCTGGGACGTCGAGGACGCGCTGCGCGAGGCGGTCCGCCGCTACGCCGGCGAGCTGGACGCCGCCGCCGCGGCCCGCTAGGCGGCGCGGCTGGTGGCGCGGGGGTCGGAGCCGAGCAGCTGCGGCAGCCAGAACAGCACGGTCCCCGACAGCGCCGTCGCCACCGCGAACCCGGCCAGCCCGCTGCCGTCGACGTAGGCCCACAGCAGCCCGAGCACCGGGGCGAGCACCACCAGGACGCCGTCCGCCCGGGCCTGCCGCGCGAGCCCGACGTCGCCGGCGGACGCGTCGACCGCGGCCTGCCGCACCTCACCGCGCGGCGCGCGGTCGCGCACCCGGCCCGAGGGCCACAGCTCGGCGCCGTCGACGACCGGCAGCACCAGCCGGTCGCGGGCCGGGTCGCCGCGCACCTCGATCCGGGTGCCCGGGGCCAGCCGCTCCAGCTCCGGCGCCCAGTGCACCGGCACCCGGCGCACCCCCGCAGGGGTGGTCAGCTCCAGCCAGCTGCGCACCAGCAGGCCCTGCCGCTGGACGACGTGGGTGGCGGCGAGCCGGGACGCCGGACGCCGCCGCAGCCGGGGCCGCCCGAGCAGCCGCAGCCCGGTGAGCACGGCCACGACGAGCACCACGGCCCCCACCGCGACCAGGCCGAACACCGCCCCGGCCACCGCGGCGTGCGCCCGGTCGCCGTCCGCGTAGACCGGCTGGGTGCCGCCGGCGGGGCGGTCGGGGTCGTACTGCACGGGCAGCTGCGCGCCGTCGGGCACGTCCTGCGCGCGGGTCAGCTCGATCCGGCCGGTGCGCTGCTCGCCGTCCGTCCCGGGGAACCGGACGACCAGCACCCGGTCGCCGGACCGCTCGCCGTCGACGGTGGCCGTCGCGGTGGCCGTGGCGGCCGCCAGCGGGGCGCGGGCGCCGCCCACCCGAAGCCCGACGGCGACCAGCAGCACGGCGCCGACCACGAGCACCGGCACCAGCCCGAGCAGCAGCTGCCGGACGGCGCGGGAGTGCGGCCGGGGGAGGGGCGGGGTGCTCATCGCCGTCCATCGTCCCAGGCAGGGCGGGGTGGCCCGGCGCGGTGTCCACGGCGGGCGAGGGTGCTGACTAGGCTGCAGGCCGTGGCCAGCATCGACGCAGTAGGTGCGCGGGAGATCCTCGACTCGCGCGGCAACCCCACCGTGGAGGTCGAGGTCGCCCTCGACGACGGGACGATCACCCGTGCCGCGGTCCCCAGCGGCGCCTCCACCGGTGCCTTCGAGGCGGTGGAGCTCCGCGACGGCGGCGACCGCTACAACGGCAAGGGCGTGACCCAGGCCGTCGACAACGTGCTCGACGTCATCGGCCCGGAGCTCGTCGGCTACGACGCCGCCGAGCAGCGGCTGATCGACCAGCGCCTCCTCGACCTCGACGGCACCCCCAACAAGGAGCGGCTCGGCGCGAACGCCGTCCTCGGCGTCAGCCTCGCGGTCGCCAAGGCCGCGGCGGAGTCCGCCGGCCTGCCCCTCTTCCGCTACATCGGCGGTCCCGCGGCGCACCTGCTGCCGGTGCCGATGATGAACATCCTCAACGGTGGCGCCCACGCCGACAGCAACGTCGACGTGCAGGAGTTCATGATCGCCCCGATCGGCGCGGCGACCTTCGCCGAGGCGCTGTCGGTGGGCACCGAGACCTACCACGCGCTGAAGTCGGTGCTGAAGAAGCGCGGGCTGTCGACCGGCCTGGGCGACGAGGGCGGCTTCGCCCCCGACCTGCCGAGCAACCGCGACGCCCTCGACCTCATCGCCGAGGCCGTGGACAAGGCCGGCTACACCGTGGGCACCGACATCGCGTTCGCCCTGGACGTCGCCGCCACCGAGTTCCACAGCGAGGCCGGCTACGCGTTCGAGGGCAAGACGCTCTCGGCCGACGCCCTCACCGAGTACTACGCCGGGCTGGTCGACGCCTACCCGATCGTCTCGATCGAGGACCCGCTGTCGGAGGAGGACTGGACCGGCTGGGTGTCGCTCACCCAGGCGCTCGGCGACCGCGTGCAGCTCGTCGGCGACGACCTGTTCGTCACCAACCCGGCCCGGCTGGCCGACGGCATCGAGCGCGGCGCGGCCAACGCGCTGCTGGTCAAGGTCAACCAGATCGGCACGCTGACCGAGACCCTCGACGCGGTCAACCTGGCCCACCGCAGCGGCTACCGCTCGATGATGAGCCACCGCTCCGGCGAGACCGAGGACACCACCATCGCCGACCTCGCGGTCGCGCTGGACTGCGGTCAGATCAAGACCGGTGCCCCGGCCCGCAGCGAGCGCGTCGCCAAGTACAACCAGCTGCTGCGCATCGAGGAGGAGCTGGACGACGCCGCGCGCTACGCCGGCGCCGCCGCCTTCCCGCGCCTGGCCGCCCGCCAGGGCTGACGGGCAGCACCCGCATGAGCACCGCCCGCACCCGGCGCGGCCGGCCCGGTGGCACCCGCCGCCGGACCTCGTCGCGCCCGGTGCGGGCCGGTGCCCGCGCGACCGCCGACGCCCGCCCCGGGCGCCGGCGCACGCGCAGCGGGCCGCGGGCCGCCGCGGCCGCCGCCCGCACCCCCCGCTTCACCGGGCGGGCCGTGCTGCTCGGGGTGCTGGTGCTGCTGCTGGCGCTGACCCTCGCCGGGCCGATCCGTCAGTACGTGGCCGGCCGCCAGCAGCTCGCCGAGCTCGCCGCCGAGCACGACCAGCTCGCCGACCGCGCCGCCGCGCTGCAGGCGCAGCTGGACCGGCAGTCCGACCCGGCCTACATCGCCCAGCAGGCCCGGCAGCGGCTCACCTACGTGCTGCCCGGTGACCGGCTCGTCGTCGTCGGCGACGCCGGGGACGCCGGCGACTCCGCCGCAGCACCCGCCGCCGGCACCGCCGGGAAGGAGGACGTCCCCTGGTACGAGGGGCTGCTCGGCTCGGTCGCCGGCGCGGACGGCGACCCCGCGGACGCCGGCCGCTAGCGGCTCCCGCACACTTCCCGGGTGAGCTCCACCCCCGTCACCCCTGAGGACCGGGCGGTCGTCGCGCGCCAGCTCGGCCGGCCGCCGCGGGCGCTGACCGGTGTCGCGCACCGCTGCCCCTGCGGCCAGCCCGACGTCGTCGAGACCTCGCCCCGGCTGGAGGACGGCACGCCGTTCCCGACGCTGTACTACCTGACCTGCCCGCGCGCCTCGGCCGCGGCCAGCCGGCTGGAGTCCGACGGCCGGATGAAGGAGTGGCAGGCCGAGCTCGGCACCGACGAGGAGCTGGCCGCCGGCTACCTCGCCGCGCACGAGAGCTACCTGGCCGAGCGCGACGCCAAGGACGTGCTGCCCACGCGCGCCACCGCCGGCGGCATGCCCGACCGGGTCAAGTGCCTGCACGCCCTCGCCGCGCACGCGCTGGCCGCGGGCCCCGGGGTCAACCCGATCGGTGACCGCGCGGTCGCCGGGATGGGGGAGTGGTGGGCCGCCGGCCCCTGCGCGCAGCCCGAGACCGGGGAGAGCGCCCGATGACCCGCGTCGCCGCCATCGACTGCGGCACCAACTCCATCCGCCTGCTCGTCGCCGACGTGCCCCCGGAGGGCCCGCACACCGACGTGCTGCGCCGGATGGAGGTCGTCCGGCTCGGCCAGGGCGTCGACGCCACCGGCCGGCTGGCCCCCGAGGCGATCGAGCGCACCCGCGTGGTGCTCGCCGAGTACACCGCGCAGCTGCGCGAGCTGGGCGCCGAGCGGGTGCGGATGGTCGCCACCAGCGCCAGCCGGGACGCCGCCAACCGGGAGGACTTCGAGTCGATGGTGGTCGCCACCCTCGGCCGGCTGCCCGACGTCGTCCCCGGCGACGAGGAGGCGGCGCTGTCCTACCTGGGCGCCACCGCGTCGCTGGCCGCCGGCGCCCGCGCGCCCTACCTGGTCGTCGACATCGGCGGCGGCTCCACGGAGTTCGTGCTCGGCGACGCCGGCGGGGTGCGGGCGGCCCGCTCGGTCGACGTCGGCTGCGTGCGGCTCACCGAGCGGCACCTGCACAGCGACCCGCCGCCGCCGGACGAGGTGCAGCGGGCCGAGGCCGACGTCCGCGCCGCGCTGGCGCTGGTCGCCGGGACGGTGCCGGTCCGCGAGGCGGTCACCCTGGTCGGGCTGGCCGGCTCGGTGACGACGGTCGCGGCGCTCGCGCTCGGGCTGCCCGAGTACGACGCCGACGTCATCCAGGGCTCCCGCATCCCGGTCGGCGCCGTCCGGTCGGTGACCGCGGGGCTGCTCACCGCCACCCGGGCGCAGCGGGCCGCGATGCCGGTGATGCACCCCGGCCGGGTCGACGTCATCGGTGCCGGGTCGCTGGTGTTGCGGGTGATCATGGACGCCCTCGACTTCGACGAGGTCGTGGTCAGCGAGCACGACATCCTCGACGGGATCGCGCTGCGGCTGGCGCGCGGCTAGTGGCCCGCGACGCCGACGGGTTCCCGGTCACCCGCACCGCCGCGGGCGTCCGCCGGGCCGCGGCCGGGGTCCGCGCGCTGCCGGTGCTCGACGAGTGGGTCTCCGGCTGCCGCGCCTGCCCGCGGCTGGTGGCCTGGCGGGAGGAGGTCGCCGTCGTCAAGCGCGCCTCGTTCCGCGACCAGGACTACTGGGGCCGGCCGGTTCCCGGGCTCGGGCCGGCCGACGCGCGGATCGCCGTCGTCGGGCTGGCGCCGGCCGCGCACGGCGGCAACCGCACCGGCCGGGTCTTCACCGGCGACCGCAGCGGCGACTGGATCTTCGCCGCGCTGTGGCGGGCCGGTCTGGCCAACCAGCCGACGTCGGTGAGCAAGGACGACGGCCTGGAGCTCACCGGCGTGCGGGTGTGCGCCGCCGTCCGCTGCGCCCCGCCGGCCAACGCGCCCACCCCGGAGGAGCGGGACACGTGCTCGCCGTGGCTGGCCCGCGAGCTGGCGCTCCTCCCGGACCTGCGGGTGGTCATGGTGCTCGGCGGCTTCGGCTGGACGGCGCTGTGGCCGGTGCTCGCCGCCGCCGGGTACGCGCTGCCCCGGCCGCGCCCCGCGTTCGGCCACGGCGTGGAGGTGACCCTGACCGGTCCGCGCGGGCCGCTGACCCTGGTGGGCAGCTACCACGTCAGCCAGCAGAACACGTTCACCGGGAAGCTCACCGAGCCGATGCTCGACGCCGTCCTCACGCGCGCCAAGGAGATCGCGGGGGACTGACTACCGTTCGCCTCGAGCCCTCGTAGCCCAATCGGCAGAGGCAGGCCCCTTAAAAGGGTCACAGTGTCGGTTCGAACCCGACCGGGGGCACGAGGGGCCCCGCCGCCCGGCGGGCGGTCCTACCGTGCCGCGCATGTCCACCGGGCGGATGGAAGCGTTCAGCGACGGCGTCCTGGCGATCGTCATCACGGTCATGGTGCTCGAACTGCCCCGGCCCGAGGGGACGACCTGGTCCGCCCTGCACGAGGCCTGGCCGGTCCTGCTGTCCTACCTGCTGAGCTTCGTCTACATCGGCATCTACTGGAGCAACCACCACCACCTGCTGCAGGCCACGCACCGGGTCAACGGCGGCATCCTCTGGGCCAACCTGCACCTGCTGTTCTGGCTGTCGCTGACGCCCTACACGACCGCGTGGCTGGGGGAGAACGACTTCGCTGCCACCCCCGCCGCCCTCTACGGCATCGTCCTGCTCGCCGCGGCGATCGCCTTCTACCTCCTGCAGCGGACCATCATCCGCGACCAGGGCCGCTCCTCCCTGGTGGCGGAGGCGGTCGGCCGGGACCGGAAGGGCAAACTGTCGCCGGCGCTCTACGCCGTGGGGATCGGGCTGTCGTTCGTGGAGCACTGGCTGGCGGTGGCGGCCTACGCGCTGGTGGCATTGGTCTGGCTGGTGCCCGACCGTCGGTACGAGCGGAGGCTCCAGGCCCGGGACGGCGAGGACGGGGGCGCCCGCCCGGTCGGGTGATCCGGGAGCGCCGCGGAACGCTCCGGGCCCGTGGGGCGTTGGAACCGGCAGCGTGGGGTGCGGAGTCGTGCCCCACGGTCCGACCAGTCACCTCGAGGAGATGACGATGCCCAGCAGCAACCCGGCGTTCAGCCGGGGGTTCCCGGCGGCCGGCAACGGCCAGTACGGCGGCTGGGGCTCCGGCCCGCAGCAGACGTACGGCGGGGCGCCCAGCCAGCACGACCAGTACTCCGCCCCGTCGCCCTACGCGGCGCGCGGCACCGCGTACATGACCATGGACGACGTCGTCCGCGCGACCGGCCTGAGCTTCCTGGTCACGGTGCTGTCCGCTGCCGCGACCTGGGTCCTGCTGCCGGAGTCGGTGGCCTGGGGCCTCGCGGTGCCGGCCATCCTCGTCGCCTTCGTGCTCGGCCTCGTGATGTCGTTCAAGCAGATCGCCAACCCGGCGGCGACGCTGTCCTACGGCGTCCTCTACGGCATCGCGCTGGGGGCCATCAGCGAGGCCTTCAACACCATCTACCCCGGCATCGTCATGCAGGCGCTCATCGGCACGTTCGGCGTCTTCGCCGGCATGCTGGTCGTCTACAAGACCGGTGCCGTCCGGGTCACCCCGAAGCTGACCCGCTGGGTCATCGGTGCCGCCGTCGGCGCGCTGGTGCTGCTGCTGGTCAACTTCCTGGTCGGCATCTTCACCTCCGGCGACCCGCTGGGTCTCCGGGACGGCGGGCCGGTCGCGATCGGCTTCAGCCTGCTGATGATCGGCATCGCGGCGTTCATGCTGCTGCTGGACTTCGACTCGGCCGATGAGGCGATCCGCCGCGGCGCCCCGCCGAAGTTCGCCTGGTACATCGCCTTCGGCCTGCTGCTCACGGTCATCTGGCTGTACATGGAGATCCTGCGGCTGCTCAGCTACCTCCGCGAGTGAGCTGACCCCCGCTCCGCACGCACCGTGGCCCGGTCCCCGTCAGGGGGCCGGGCCACGGTGCTGTCAGGAAGTGGAGGTCAGCTGAGGCGCTCGATGACCATCGCCATGCCCTGGCCGCCGCCGACGCACATGGTCTCCAGGCCGAACTGGCCGTCGCGGGTGCGCAGGCCGTTGATCAGCGTGCCGGTGATGCGGGCGCCGGTCATGCCGAACGGGTGGCCGACCGCGATGGCCCCGCCGTGCACGTTGAGCTTGTCGATCGGGATGTCCAGGTCGCGGTAGCTGGGGATGACCTGCGCGGCGAACGCCTCGTTGATCTCGACCAGGTCGATGTCGGAGATGCTCATCCCGGCCCGGGCCAGCGCCTGCTGGGTGGCCGCGACCGGGCCGTAGCCCATGATCTCCGGCGACAGCCCGGTCACCCCGGTGGAGACGATCCGCGCCAGCGGGGTGAGGCCGAGGTCCTGCGCCTTGCGGTCGCTCATCACGACCAGCGCGGCCGCGCCGTCGTTCAGCGGGCAGGCGTTGCCGGCGGTCACCCGGCCGTCGGGGCGGAAGACCGGCTTCAGCCCGGAGATGCCCTCGAGCGTGGTGCCGGCGCGGGGGCCGTCGTCGGCGCTGACCACCGTGCCGTCGGGCAGCGTCACCGGCGTGATCTCGCGGGCCCAGAAGCCGTCGGCGATCGCCTGCTCGGCCAGGTTCTGCGAGCGGACGGCGAACTCGTCCATCTCCTGCCGCGAGACGTCCTTGAGCAGGGCGAGGTTCTCCGCGGTCTGGCCCATCGCGATGTAGCCGTCCGGCAGCTCGCCGTCCTCGCGCGGGTCGCGCCACGTCTCCGCGCCGCTCTCGGCGGTCTTCGCCGTGCGCGCCTTGGCGGTGTCGAAGCGCGGGTTCTCGGTGTCCGGGATCGCGTCGGAGTTGCCCTTCACGAACCGCGACACCATCTCCACGCCCGCGGAGAGGAAGACGTCGCCCTCGCCGGCCTTGATCGCGTGGAACGCCATCCGGGTGGTCTGCAGCGACGAGGAGCAGTAGCGGGTGACCGTCGTCCCGGGCAGGTGGTCCATGCCCATGAGGACGGCGACGATGCGGGCCATGTTGAAGCCCTGCTCACCGCCGGGCAGGCCGCAGCCGAGCATGAGGTCGTCGATGTCGGTGGGGTCGAGCTGCGGCACCTGGTCCAGGGCGGCCCGCACGATGGTGGCGGTCAGGTCGTCGGGACGCAGGTCCTTGAGCGACCCCTTGAAGGCGCGGCCGATCGGCGAGCGGGCGGCGGCGACGATGACGGCTTCGGGCACGGGTCCTCCACGATGAGGCTGGCCACCGCCCTCGGGGACGGCGACGGGGTCGGAACTCCTGCGAACCTACCCCCGGGTAGCTCCCGGTCCCACCGACGACGGTCAGCCCGCCCGGCCCTGCTCCCGGGCGGCCTCCGCCTCGCGGGCGGACTCGACCGCGGCGTCCGGGCTGGGCATCTCCGGCGGCCGCCGGCGGCGCAGCCGCGCCCACGGGCCGCGCGGGCCGGCGTCCGAGCCGCGCACCTCGGTGGCCTGGACCTCGGTGCCGGTGCGCCCCGCCGCCCGGGCCGCCGCCTGCGCGACCGGCCGGACGGTGTCCCGGCGCATCCGCAGGCCGCGGTCGGCCGAGGCGGGCCACACGCCGAGGGCGTCGGCGACCGAGGGCAGCATGACCGCCGCGGCGGCGGCGTACCCCTCGGCCGAGGGGTGGAACTGGTCGCGGCTGAACAGCGTGTGGTCCTTCGCGAACGACGGGCCGAGCACGTCGCCGAGCGACACGGTGCGGCCGCCCTCGGCGACCACCGCGATCGTCTGCGCGGCGGCCAGCTGCCGGCTCCAGCGACGGGCCAGGAAGCGCAGCGGCTGGCTGATCGGCCGGATCGTGCCGAGGTCCGGGCAGGTGCCGACGACGACCTGGCAGCCGGCGCCGACCAGCCGGCGGACCGCCTCGGCCAGGTGCCGCACCGAGACGGCGGGCTTGGTCCGGCTGGTGACGTCGTTGGCGCCGATCATGATCATCGCGACGTCCGGCTGCTCCGCCAGCGCGCGCTCGACCTGCGCGTCGAGGGCCTTGGACTGCGAGCCGGTGACCGCGAGCCGGACCAGCCGGACGGGGCGCTCGGCGAGCTCGGCCAGGCCGGCGGCCACCAGCACGCCGGGCGTCTGGCTCGACTTCTCGACGCCGTGGCCGACCGCGCTGGAGTCGCCGAGCACGACGAAGACGAGCGGGGTGCCGCGGCCGCCGCCGTAGAGGCCGTCGCCGGTGGGCGGGTCGGCCTTGTGCTTGTTGGCCTCCACCCGCCGGCGGGCCAGCCGGGCCTCGCCGCGCACCAGGGTGACCAGTCCGGCGCCGGCCAGCCCGAGACCGCCACCGCCGTACATCGCCCCGGTGACCAGCCGTCGTGCCCTGCGCGCTCGCGTCACCGTCCGTGCCTCCTCCGACTCGCCGACGAGCCTCGTCCCGAGGCTAGCCACCGGGGGTGACACCACGGTGGACGCGGGGTGGCGCTCTCACCCCCGCGGACGAGGCGCCGGGATCAGCGGATCGGCAGCTCGATGAGCATGCCGCGGTGCAGCCCGACCGGGGTGAGCTCGTACTCGTCGGTGACGATGGAGAACCCGATCCGCTCGTAGAAGCCGACGGCGGCCTTGCGGGCGTCGCACCACACCAGGTCACCGCCCAGCGCCGCGATCCGGGTCAGCCCCTCGGCGACCAGCGCCCGGCCCGCGCCGAGCCCGCGCACCCGCTGGTCGGTGGCCATGCCGCGCAGCTGCCACGGGGCCTCCGCCGACCGCCACGGGCAGTCGCGGGGGTGGAAGCGGACGACGCCGACGATGTCGCCGTCCAGCACCGCCGCCAGGTGGATCGTGTACGGGGCGTCGTCCTCGTCGATCTCCACCGGGCGGCCCTGGCGCAGCTCCTGGGCGCGCAGCGGGTAGGTGGCCGCGGCGTCGACCCGCTCGATCGTGATGGTCCCCGGGGCCGCGTCGGTGCTCACGGCTCCATCCTCCCCGACGCGCCGCGGCGACCCGGCACCTGCCGGGTCGCCGCGGGTCAGCGCCGGCGCCCCCGGCGGGTCTGCAGGTAGTCGGCGACCACGTACTCGCCGAGCCGGTCGCTGCTGGGCGTGAACACCCGGCCGCCGGCCCGCTGGGTGATCTCGTGCACGAAGTCGACCAGCCCCGGCTCGGGGTCGAGGGCGAACACGTTGAGCGTGGCGCCGGACCGGGCCACCCGCTCGACCTCGGCGACGGTCCGGGCGATCGTCTCCGGCATCGGCGGCCAGCAGAAGTACGGCGTCCCGTCGTCCTCCAGGTGCGCGGTCGGCTCGCCGTCGGTGACCACCAGCACCACCGGCTCGGCGTCCCGGTGCCGGGCGAGGAACCGGCGGGCCAGCATCAGCCCGTGCTGCAGGTTGGTGCCCTGCAGCGTGTCGACGCTGAGCTCGGCGAGGGTCTCCGGGCGGAGCACCTGCGCGGTGGAGGAGAAGCCGATGATCTCGATGGCGTCCTGCGGGAACCGGGTGGTCACCAGCGAGTGCAGCGCCATCGCCGTCGACTTGGCCGCGCCCCACGTGCCGCGCAGCGCCATCGAGTAGGAGAGGTCCACCAGCAGCGCGACCGCGGCGCCGGTGCGGCGCTCGGTCTCGACGACCTCGAAGTCCTCGACGGCGATCCGCACCCGCTGCCGGCCGTCCGGGCGCGGCTCACCGGCCGTGCGCAGCACCGCGTTGCGCACGGTGCGGACGACGTCGAGCGGCTGCTCGTCGCCGAACCGCCATTCCCGCGAGCCGCCGGTGAGCTCCCCGGCCGCGCCGGCGTCGGTGACGTCGTGCTCGCCGCGGCCGGTGGCGTCCAGCTGGGCGAACACCCGGCGCAGCGCGGTGGCGCCGAGCCGGCGGACGGCCTTGGGGGAGAGCTCGAGCTTGCCCTCGCTGCGGTTGAGGTAGCCCTGCCGCTCGAGCGCGCGCTCCAGCTGGCGCAGCGCCTGCAGGTCGTCGACGGCCGGCCGGCCCAGCGCCTGCTCGAGCAGCTCCTCGTCGACGTCGGCCAGCGAGGCGCCGGCGTAGCCCTGCGACAGCTGCTGGCTCAGCGCCTCCAGGTCGGCCAGCTCGGCCACCGCGCTGGTGGCGTCGCCCATGCCGAGCGGCTGCTCGCCGTCGGGCACCGGGCCGCGCTGCCCCCAGCCGAGGTCCGGCCGGGCCTGGCGCAGCGCGTCGTTGAGGTGCGCCATCTCGCTCTGCAGCCCCAGGTCGCCCATCACCTGGTCCATCAGGCCCTGCAGCTCGGCCCGCTGGTCCGCCGACATCCCGGCGAGCATCCGCTCCTGCGCGGCGGCGCGACGGGCCAGCGAGTCGACCAGCTCGTCGACCGACTGCGGGTCGTCGGGGAAGAACTGCCCGTGCTCGGCCATGAAGTCGCGGAACTGCTGGTCGGTGTCCTCGCCGCGGTTGTGCGCGTCGAGCAGCGCGGACAGGTCGGCGACCATGTCCTTCACCGCCTGCATGGCGGCGCCGTCGCCGTCCTGCATCGCCTGGAGCGCCTGCTTCATGCCGGCGAAGGAGCTGTCGAGGACCTCCTGGCGGAGCAGGTCCTCGATCTGCCGGTAGGCGGCCTCGCCCTCAGGCGAGCGCCACTGGTGGTCCTTGAGCGCCCGGACGGCGCCCGCGGTGTCCTGCGGCAGCGCGTCCAGCTCGGCCTCGGCCAGCCGGGCGGCGTCGTCCGGATCGGGGAACAGCGCGCGCCGCTCGGCCTCCACCGCCTGGTCCAGCAGCTCCCGGACCTGCTCCAGCGTGCCGTCCATCCGCCCGGCCTGCCGGGCCTGGCGCAGCCGGTCGCGCACGTTGCGGCGCAGCTGGTCCAGGCCCCGGCGGCCGTCGATGCCGCGGCGGAGCAGGTCGCGCAGCGCCTCGCGCACGCCGCTGCCGGCGAGCACCTGGTCGCCGATCTCGTCGACGGCGGCCGCGACGTCGTAGGGCGGCGCGAGCGGGTCGGGCCCGCCCCGCCACCGCCCGTACCGGTAGCCCCTCGGGGGGCGCGCGGTGCTCACCTCAGGCCCCGTACACCGTGCGGCCGCCGTCGGTGTCCTTGGCCAGCCGGCGGGTGAGGTACAGCCCCTCGAGGGCGAACTCCACGGCCGCGGCCGCCTGCTCCGGCGACTCCTCGCCCTCGGGCACGCCGAGCCGGCCCAGCAGCTGCGCCAGGTTCGGCACCGTGCCGAGCTGGCCGAGCAGCTGCGCGGCCGGCACCAGGTCACCGGACTCGACGGTGTCACCGGAGGTGAAGTGCTCCTGCAGGCCGGTGAGGTCCAGCCCGCCGCAGCGGGCGCGGAAGGTCTGCGCGGTGGCCTGGCGCAGCAGGTGGGCCAGCACCTCCAGCTCCCGGTCGTCGTCCGGGTCGCTGCCGGCGTCGGCGAACTCGACCTTGCCCCGGCTCGCCGGGACGACGCTGGGCAGGTCGACCACCCGGGCGACCGGCCGCGGCTCCCCGGCGACCGCCGCGCGCCGGACGGCGGAGGCGGCGACGGTCTCCAGCCCGGCGATGGCGAACCGGGCGCTGACGCCGGACCGCTGGTCGACGTGGCTGGACTCGCGCACCAGCCGGGTGAACCGGGCGATGATCTCGACCAGGTGCTCGGGCACCACGGGGGCGTCCAGGCCGGCGCCCTCGTCGCGGCCGGCGCCGGTCCGGAGCCAGGTGGTCTGCGCCTCCTGGTGCAGCAGCCGGATCTCGTCGCGCAGCTCGATCGGGTAGTGCGTGCGCACCTCGGCGCCGAACCGGTCCTTGAGCGGGGTGATGATCCGCCCGCGGTTGGTGTAGTCCTCGGGGTTCGCGCTGGCCACCAGCAGCAGGTCCAGCGGCAGCCGCACCCGGTAGCCGCGGATCTGGATGTCGCGCTCCTCCAGCACGTTGAGCAGCGCCACCTGGATGCGCTCGGCCAGGTCGGGCAGCTCGTTGACGCTGAAGATGCCGCGGTTGGTGCGCGGCACCAGGCCGTAGTGCACGGTCTCCGGGTCGCCCAGGGTGCGGCCCTCGGCGACCTTGATCGGGTCGACGTCGCCGATCAGGTCGCCGACGCTGGTGTCCGGGGTGGCCAGCTTCTCGCCGAACCGCTCGCTGCGGTGCAGCCAGCCGACCGGGGCGGCGTCGCCGTGCTCGGCGACCTGCCGGTGGCCCCAGACGCTGATCGGGGCGAGCGGGTGCTCGTTGAGCTCGCTGCCGACCAGCACCGGCGTCCACTCGTCGAGCAGGCCGACGAGGGTGCGGATCAGCCGGGTCTTGCCCTGGCCGCGCTCGCCGAGCAGGACCAGGTCGTGGCCGGCGATGAGCGCCCGCTCGACCTCGGGCAGGACGGTGTCCTCGAAGCCGACGATGCCGGGGAGGGAGGGCTCGCCGGCGGCCAGCCGGGCGAGCAGGTTGTCGCGGATCTCGGCCTTGACGGGCCGGAAGGCGGCCCCGCTGGCGCGGAGCTCGCCGAGAGTCGTCGGAGCAGGGGGAGTCGGGACCTCGGCGGTCCCGAGCGGTGCGGCGTCCGTCACCTCAGCCACGGTACGACGGGGTGGTGACAGGTGGGTGTCCTCGCGCACGGCACGTGGGGGGAAGATCGTCCGGTGCCCGACGAGCAGCCGCCCCCACTGGTCAGCGGAGCGGACGTCGAGGCGGCGGCCGAGCTGCTCGGCGACGTCGTCCGGCGCACGCCGCTGGAGCACTCCCGCGCGCTCGCCGAGCGGGTCGGCGGACCGGTGTGGCTCAAGTGCGAGAACCTGCAGCGGGCCGGCTCGTTCAAGATCCGCGGCGCGTACACCCGGATCGCCCGGCTGACCGATGCCGAGCGCGCCCGCGGGGTGGTGGCGGCCAGCGCCGGCAACCACGCCCAGGGCGTCGCGCTGGCGGCCCGGCAGCTCGGCGCCGAGGCCACGGTGTTCATGCCGGTCAGCGCGCCGCTGCCGAAGGTGGCCGCGACTCGCGGGTACGGCGCCGACGTCCGGCTCGGCGGCCCGACCCTCACCGAGGCGCTCGCCGCGGCGCTCGCGCACGCGGAGGAGACCGGCAAGGTCTTCATCCACCCGTTCGACCACCCCGACGTGATCGCCGGGCAGGGCACGGTCGGCCTCGAGGTGCTCGAGCAGTGCCCGGACGTCGCGACGGTCGTCGTCTGCACCGGCGGTGGCGGGCTGGTGTCGGGCATCGCGGCGGCGGTGAAGGCCCGGCGTCCCAACGTCCGGGTGGTCGCCGTCCAGGCCGCCGCGGCGGCCGCCTTCCCGGCGTCGCTGGCCGCCGGCCACCCGGTGCCGCTGGCCTCGATGTCGACGATGGCCGACGGCATCGCGGTCGGCGCGCCCGGCGACCTCACCCTCGCGCACGTCGCGGGGCTGGTCGACGAGGTGCGCACGGTCACCGAGGGCGACCTGTCCCGGGCGCTGCTGTTCTGCCTGGAGCGCGCCAAGCTGGTCGTCGAGCCCGCCGGGGTCGCCGCGGTCGCCGCCGTGCTGGCCGACCCGGAGGCGTTCGCCCCGCCGGTGGTCGCCGTCGTCTCCGGCGGCAACATCGACCCGGTGCTGATGCTCAAGGTCGTGCAGCACGGCATGGCCGCCGCCGGCCGCTACCTGTCGCTGCGGGTGCAGGTCGTCGACCGCCCCGGCTCGCTGGCGGCGCTGCTGGGCGAGCTGGCCCGGCTGTCGGCGAACGTGCTGTCGGTCGAGCACGAGCGGACGACGCCGCAGCTGGACGTCGGCGAGGTCGAGATCTCCGTGGTGCTGGAGACCCGCGGCCCCGACCACGCCACCGAGGTGCTGGCCGCGCTGACCTCCGCCGGCTACGCGGTCCGCGGGGGCTGACCTGCCCGACCGATGAGTTCCCTCCCGGGCGCCGGTCTGGACCGGTGAGCCGCGCGGACCCCCGCGCGGTCACCGCACCGCGACGGAGGGTGAACACATGGACGGCGGGTCCCCGGGGCTCCGGAAAAGAGGTCGGTCCTGTCGGACCCCCGATCTACCTTCGCCGGCATGAGCAGCAACGCCGTCGTCGTCGAGGGGCTCATCAAGCGGTTCGGTGAGCACACCGCGCTCGGTGGGGTCGACCTCACCGTGTCCGAGGGCACCGTCCTCGGGCTGCTCGGCCCCAACGGGGCCGGCAAGACCACGATCGTCCGGGTGCTGAGCACGCTGCTGCGGCCCGACGGTGGCCGGGCGGAGGTGGTCGGGCTCGACGTGGTCACCCAGGCCGCCCAGGTGCGCTCGGCCATCGGCCTCACCGGCCAGTACGCCGCGGTCGACGAGTACCTCACCGGGCGGGAGAACCTGGAGATGGTCGGGCGGCTGTACCGGCTGGGCGGCCGCGAGGCGCGCGCCCGCGCCGACGCCCTGCTCGAGCGCTTCGAGCTGACCGAGGCAGCGCACCGCCCGGCGAAGACCTACTCCGGCGGCATGCGCCGCCGGCTGGACATCGCCGCCTCGCTCATCGCCCGGCCGCGGGTGCTGTTCCTCGACGAGCCCACCACCGGGCTCGACCCGCGCAGCCGGCTGGGCATGTGGGAGTTCATCGCCGACCTGGTGGGGGAGGGGACGACGATCCTGCTCACCACCCAGTACCTGGAGGAGGCCGACCGGCTGGCCGACCGCATGGTGGTCATCGACCGCGGCCGGGTGATCGCGCGCGGCACCGCCGACGAGCTGAAGGGCCAGGTCGGCGGTGAGCGGCTGGAGCTGACCGTGGCGACGGTCGGCGACCTCGCCGTCGCCACCCAGGTGCTGGGCCCGCTGGCGGCCAACGACGACCCGCGCGCCGACGAGCAGACCCGGCGGCTCAGCCTGCCGGTCACCGGCGGCACGCAGACGCTCGCCGAGGCGCTGCGCCGGCTGGACGACGCCCGGGTGGACGTGCTCGACATCGGGCTGCGGCGCCCCGACCTGGACGACGTCTTCCTCGCCCTCACCGGGCACGCGGCGGAGGACGCCGCGGGCCCCGGTCAACCAGCCGACGAGCAGGTCGGCGCGAGCAGCGGAGGTACCCGATGAGCGCCCTGGCCGTGGCGGTGTCGGACAGCCTGACCATCACCCGCCGGAACCTGATCAAGGTCAAGCGGGTGCCCGACCTGATCGTGTTCGCGACCCTGTCGCCGATCATGTTCGTGCTGCTGTTCCGCTACGTGTTCGGCAGTGCCATCCCGGTGCAGGGCATCAGCTACGCGGAGTTCCTGCTGCCGGGCATCTTCGCCCAGACGGTGGTCTTCGGGAGCACCATCACCGGCGCCAGCATCGCCGAGGACCTGCAGAAGGGCCTCATCGACCGGTTCCGGTCGCTGCCGATGGCCCGGTCGGCGGTGCTGGTCGGTCGCACGGTCGCCGACCTGGGGCTCAACGTGCTGACCATCGTGGTGATGGCGCTCACCGGGCTGGCGGTGGGGTGGCGGATCCACTCGTCGGTGGGTGAGGCGGCGGCGGGGTTCCTGCTCCTGCTGCTGTTCGCCTTCGCGATCTCGTGGGTGATGGCGCTGGTCGGCCTGACGGTGCGCACGCCGGAGGTGGTCAACAACGCGAGCTTCATCGTGATCTTCCCGCTCACGTTCATCGCCAACACCTTCGTGCCGACCAACAACTTCCCCAGCGTGCTGAAGACGATCGCGGACTGGAACCCGGTGTCGGCGGTGGTGCAGGCGGCGCGGGACCTGTTCGGCAACACCGCGCCGTCGCTGCAGGCCTCCGACGCCTGGGCGATGCAGCACCCGGTGCCCTACGTGCTGCTGTGGGTCGTCGTCCTCCTCGCGGTGTTCGTGCCGCTGTCGGTGCGGAAGTACCTGGGCACGGCCAGCCGCTAGCTGCGTCGCGGCCGCCGCCCGGGGGAACTGCCCGGGCGGTGGCCGGGGCCGGGGGTCAGGATGGGCGGCGATGAGCACGCCTGCCCCGGAACCCGTGACCCTGTCCGACACCAACCCGCTGGCGCAGCCCTCGCCGTTGCCGTTCGGGCTGCCGCCGTTCGCCGACACCACCCTCGACCACCTGCGCGAGGCGCTGCTGGCGGGGATGGCCGAGCAGCGGGTCGAGGTCGCCGCGATCGTCGGCGACCCGGCCGAGCCGACGTTCGACAACACGATCGTCGCCCTGGAGCGCTCGGGCCGGCTGCTGGACCGCGCCGAGCGGGTGTTCTACAACGTCGCCGCGGCCACCGCCTCGGACCGGTCCCGGGAGATCGAGCGGGAGATCGCCCCGCTGGCCGCCGCGCACGCCGACGCCCTCCGGCTGGACCCCGCGCTGTTCGCCCGCGTCGACGCCGTGCACCGGCAGCGCGCCGACCTCGGCCTGGACCCCGAGCAGCTGCGGCTGGTCGAGCGCTACCACCTGGACTTCGTGCTCGCCGGCGCCGCGCTCGACGACGCGGGCCGCGACCGGCTGCGGGAGATCAACCTGCGGCTGTCGGAGCTGTCGACCACCTTCGGTCAGCACCTGCAGCTGGCCACCGAGGCCGCCGCGGTGCTGGTCACCGACGCCGCTGAGCTCGACGGCCTGTCCCCGGCCGAGGTGCAGGCGGCCGCCGGCGCCGCCGCCGAGCGCGGGCACGAGGGGTCCTACCTGCTGACCCTGTCGCTGTTCAGCATGCAGCCGGCGCTGGCCAAGCTGCGCGACCGCGACCTGCGCCGCCGGCTGTACGAGGCGTCGGTGACCCGGGCGTCGTCCGGCGAGCACGACAACGGCCCGGTCGCCGCCGAGATCGCCCACCTGCGGGCGGTGCGCGCGCGGCTGCTCGGCTTCGACACCCACGCCGACCTCGTCGCCGCCGACCAGACGGCGAAGACCTCCACCGCGGTCGACGCGCTGCTCGGCGAGCTGGTCGGCCCGGCGGTCGCGAACGCGAAGGCGGAGGGGGCGCAGCTGGCCGAGCTCGCCGCGGCCGACGGCATCGAGCTGGCCGCCTGGGACTGGTCGTACTACAGCGAGCGGGTGCGGGCCGAGCGGTACGCCGTCGACACCAGCGCGCTGCGGCCGTGGTTCGAGCTGGACCGGGTCCTGGTCGACGGCGTCTTCCGTGCCGCGGAGCTGCTGTACGGGTACACGTTCACCCCGCGGCCCGACCTCGTCGGCTACCACCCCGACACCCGGGTGTGGGAGGTCGCCGGTGCGGACGGCGCGCCCGTCGGCCTCTACCTCGGCGACTACTTCGCCCGCGAGGGCAAGCGCGGCGGCGCGTGGATGAGCTCGTTCGTCGACCAGTCCGAGCTGCTGGGCACCCACCCGGTGGTGTTCAACAACTGCAACTTCGTCAAGCCCGCCGCCGGCCAGCCCGCGCTGCTCACCCTCGACGAGGTCACCACGCTGTTCCACGAGTTCGGCCACGCGCTGCACGGGCTGTTCTCGTCGGTCACCTACCCGCGGTTCTCCGGCACCAGCGTGCCGCGGGACTTCGTCGAGTACCCGAGCCAGGTCAACGAGATGTGGATGCTCTGGCCGGAGGTGCTCAGCGGCTACGCCCGGCACGTCGAGACCGGGGAGCCGCTGCCGGCCGAGACGGTGCAGGCCATCGAGGCAGCCGCGCTGTGGGGTGAGGGGTTCGCGACGCTGGAGTACCTGGCGGCGACGCTGCTGGACCAGGCCTGGCACCGGATCAGCCCGGACACCGTGGTCGAGGACCCGCAGGCGTTCGAGGCCCGGGCGCTGGCCGACGCCGGGGTGGCCTACGACCTGGTGCCGCCGCGCTACCGGACGACGTACTTCCAGCACGTCTTCGCCGGGGGGTACTCGGCCGGCTACTACTCCTACATCTGGTCGGAGGTGCTCGACGCCGACACCGTGGAGTGGTTCAAGGAGAACGGCGGGCTGCGCCGGGAGAACGGCGACGTCTTCCGCGACCGGCTGCTCTCGCGCGGCGGTGCGGTCGACCCGCTGGGTGCGTTCCGCGCCGTCCGCGGCCGCGACGCCGACACCCAGCCGTTGCTCCGCCGCCGCGGGCTGACGCCGACCGCCTGACCCGCTCCCCAGCGACGATCAGGTGACCTGATCAGAAGCTGTCCCCCTGCACCGGCGTTGGTGCAGTGGGACGCCCTTTGATCAGGTCACCTGATCATCGCCCGCGGACTGCGGGTCACAGCCAGGGGAGGGCGAGCACCAGGTCCAGGTCGTCGGGGGCCTCGCCGTCCCGGACCAGCCGGTTGGGCTGGCGGTGGCCGCACGCGGTGCAGCGGTGGACCACCTGCCAGCCCTTGCCCGACTTCTCCACCAGCCCGATCGGCTCCATCGGCTGCCGGCAGGTGCTGGCCCGGTCGCCGGGCAGGTCGTCGACGTGCAGCGACCACAGGCACCACGGGCAGTGGTTGCGGTAGTGGCCGTCGGTGTTGGCCGGGACCGGGGCGGTGCAGTGCACGCAGGCGAACGAGGTGTTCTCCGCCCGCCGCGACCGGGCGCGGGTGCCGCCCACCGGACCGGTCAGGGGACGAACGGCTCGACGGCGAGGACCTTCACGGAGATCTCCTTGCCGTTGGGTGCCGTGTAGGTGACCGTCTGGCCCGGCTCCGCGCCGACGATCGCCGCGCCGAGGGCCGACTCGGGGGAGTAGACCGCCAGCTCGGTGGTGCCGGCGATCTCCCGGGAGCCCAGCAGGAACTTCTCGGTGTCGTCCTCGTCGCCGTCGAAGGCGATGGTGATGACCGTGCCGAGCGCGGCGTTGGTGGCGGTGGTCGGGGCCTCGCCGACGCGCGCCTTGCGGAGCAGGTCGGTGAGCTGCCGGATGCGGCCCTCCTGCTTGCCCTGCTCCTCGCGGGCCGCGTGGTAGCCGCCGTTCTCCTTGAGGTCGCCCTCTTCCCGGCGGTCGTTGATCTCCTTGGCCATGGCGGGGCGGTTCGCCACCAGCTGGTCGAGCTCGGCCTTCAGCCGGTCGTGGGCTTCCTGGGTCAGCCAGACGCCCTGGTCGTGCTCGTCAGTCGGGGTGGACACGGTGACTCCCAGTGCTGTGGTCGTGGCCCTCGGTGTCGATGACGGCCGTCGGTCAATCCGAGCAACCTAACACCGGAACTCGCGCTGGTGCAGACGTCGCCGCGGCGGGCGCCGGCCGCGCGGACGTTGCCGGGCTCACGTCGGTCCGGGGCGCCGGGAGGGGGACAATGGCGCAGGCGGCGCGCCTGCGCGACCGCCCCAGGGAGCTGAGCACCGCCGGGCACCGGCGGGCGCAACGAGGAGAACACGTGACCGAACCGGACCAGTTGCGGCTGCTCGCGGTCCACGCACACCCCGACGACGAGTCCAGCAAGGGCGCGGCCACGATGGCCAAGTACGTCGCCGAGGGGGTGCGCGTGCTGGTGGCCACCTGCACCGGCGGCGAGCGCGGCTCGGTGCTGAACCCCGCCATGGACCGCCCCGAGGTCTGGGAGCGGATGGCGGAGATCCGCACCGAGGAGATGGCGCGGGCCCGCGAGATCCTCGGCGTCGAGCAGGAGTTCCTCGGCTTCGTCGACTCCGGCCTGCCCGAGGGCGACCCGCTGCCGCCGCTGCCCGAGGGCTGCTTCGCGCTGGTGCCGATCGAGGAGGCGGCCGCCCCGCTGGTGGAGCTGATCCGCCGGTTCAAGCCGCAGGTGATGACCACCTACGACGAGCGCGGCGGCTACCCGCACCCCGACCACATCAAGACCCACGAGATCTCGATGTACGCCTTCGAGGCCGCGGCCGACCCCGACCGCCACCCCGAGCTCGGGGAGCCCTGGCAGGTCAGCAAGGTCTACTACCACATGAGCTTCACCCTGCCCCGGACCAAGGCGCTGCACGAGGCGGTCCTGGCCACCGGCAAGGAGTCGCCCTACACCGAGTGGCTGGAGAACTGGGACGCGGAGAAGGACATCTCCCACCGGGTCACCACCCAGGTGCCCTGCGCCGAGTACTTCCCGGTCCGGGACGCCGCGCTGATCGCGCACGCCACCCAGATCGACCCGACGGGCCGCTGGTTCTCCGTGCCGCTGGACGTGCAGACCGAGGCCTGGCCGACCGAGGACTACGAGCTGGCCCGGTCGCTGGTCGACACGACCACCCCGGAGGACGACCTGTTCGCCGGCGTCCGCAGCCAGGTCGGCGTCCGATGAACGGGCTGGCGCTGCTGGCCGCCGCGGCGCCCGCGACCACCGGCGGGCTCGACCAGCCGGCCGAGGACGTCGGCACCGCGAGCCCGGTGGGCCTGGCGCTGGTCGTCGTCCTGCTGATCGCGATCGCGCTGCTGGTCCGGTCGATGGGCAAGCACCTCAAGAAGCTGCCGGCCAGCTTCGACCCGGCCGACCAGCCGGTGCAGGTGCCCGACACCCCGGCCGAGCTGTTCGACGACGACGACGCGCGCAAGCCCGGCGACGACCTGCTGGACGTGCTGCGCCGCGCGCCGCGGGCGATCGAGCCGCCCCCGGCGGACGGCGGCCCGCGGGGCTGACCCCGCCGGGCTCCGGGCGGCGGGACCGCCCGGAGCCCAGCCACCTCACCAGCGGTGCGCGACGTCGACGACGAGCATCGACCCGCCGCCGGTGCGCGGCAGCACGAACGCCCGGAACGGCAGCCGGGCCCGCACGCCCGCCCCGACCGTGGTCAGCCCCTCGAACGAGCCGGCCCAGGCGACCTGGCGCAGCGTCCGGAAGCCGGTCACCGGCACGAGTTCCCGCCGGTCGGCCGGCCGGTAGGTGGGCACCCCGGCCCCGGTGTGGTCGGAGACGCCGGCGACCACCTCGAGGAACGCCCCGCCCCGCAGCGGGACGACCGCCCCGCTGCCGTCGGCGACCACCCGCGGCACGTACGCGACGTGCCAGGACGTGCCCAGCGACGGCCCCCGCGTGTCCAGCACCAGCCGGTCGTAGCAGGGGTGCTGACCGGCTCGGACGTTCGTGAGCACCGCGCCGGCCGCCGGGGGCACGGGGCTGACGCCCTTCGCCTGGGAGCCCCAGGTGATGCCGCAGTACGGCGCTGCGGCGGCCGCCGGTCCGGCCGGCCCGATGAGGCCGGCCGCGGCGGCGAGGAGGACGAGCAGGACGGCGGTCAGGGTCCTGCGCGGAGAGACGGTCATGACGGTTCCCCCCTTCCGGCGGCACCACGCCGTGCCGCCCGGACGTCCAGGTTCCTGCGGCGCCGACCGGCCGGACCGGGGTCGAAGGACCCCTCTGGAGGGGTTCCAGAGATCGCGCGCGAGCAGGCATCGCGCCGGCGTCCGGGGGGTGCCATCCTCGGAGTGAGACGAGCGGGCGAGCTCGGCGAGGGGGACGGCATGCGGCTCTTCGACTTCTCCGAACCGGTGGGCCGCGGCGCGGCCGTGCTGGACGACGCGGTGCACGGCTGGCACGACCTGGTCGACCTCGACGCGCTGGACCTGCGGTGCGGGCACTCCTGCGTGCTCGGCCAGCTCGGCGCCCGCAGGTTCGGCCTCACCGAGGAGCCCTACGCGCAGACGGTCGCGCTGCTGCACCTGGAGCTGCAGACCGTGCGGCTCGGTTTCAACCTCGCCGTCCCGCGGCCGTTCGCCTGGTCGGCGCTGCGCCGGGCGTGGGTGCAGGAGGTCACCCGGCGGCGGGCGCACGGCGCGCCGGCCCGGCAGGCCGACTACGAGCTGGTCGCCGGCGCCACCTCCGGCTGAGTACGGCTAATGAGGGTGATCTTGTCCTGCTAACCATTTAGGTTCCTCGCCGCCGTGCCGATGGGCAGGCGACGAGGGAGGTGCTGTGCCGGGAGGCCGGAAGCCGCAACTGGACCCGATGGTGTGTCCGAACCCGTTCCACGCCGGGTCGAAGGTGAAGGGGAACGGGACCTACCGCGCTGCGTCAGGACTTCGGCGGAACTACCGCTGCACCCCGAAGGGGGACAAGCCGCACGACTTCGCGGTCGTCATCGCGGTCGAGGACGACGACGCGCCGGTCCCGGCGTACCTGCCTCCGCCGCCCTGCCCGGTGCACGGGAAGGCGGCGAGGCGGGCGCGCAACGGCACCTACCAGCGGCCGGGGCAGCCGGTGCGTCGGCAGCGGTATCGCTGCTGGCCGCACACGCCCGACCCGGACTTCCCGAGGGGCTTCCACAACTACACGCCGCCGCTGCCACGAGAGCACGTGCACACCGGCGAGAGCCACTGCCAGGAGTGCGAGGAGCGGCGCAACGTCCACCACGGCGACCAGACCGTCGCCCGCCGGCAGTCGTGGAACCTGCGCGTGGTGGCCGAAGGGCTCGAGAAGCTCGCCTCCGGCGCCGACACGTACTCGTCGGTGGGTCGGTGGGCGTGGCAGGCCACCGGTCGGTCGCGGAGCCGCCCCGCCAAGCTGTCCGAGGCCGAGCGGGAGCGAAGGGCGAAGGCCGCCGCGTGGCAGAAGGCCGTCCGGGCCGCCGAGGCCGCCGGCAAGCGGCGGCCGGCCAAGCCGAAGGGGCTCTTGCTGGACCCGCTGCCGTCCGCGCCGGCGGTGCGCCGTCGCCGCCGGGACGCCGACGGCCGGGAGCTGCCGGCCCGCCGAACCCCGTCGGCGCGCAGCGCCGAGGCCCGCAACCGCTGGCACGTCGCAGCCGACTGGGTGGAGCTGTACGCCCCGGTGCTGTGGCAGCCGCTGCACGAGCGGCTACTGGCGGCTGAGGCTGCCGAGCACGCCCACCGTGCGGCGATGACCGACGTGGAGCGGGCCGCCGACGGCCGCCCGCAGGTGCTGTTGCTCGACGACACCCCCGTCAACAGCAGGGCCGCCTTCGACGGTCGCGCGACGCTGCGGTCCCGGCGGGAGTACTTCGTGCTGGGCGCGGCGACGATCGACTGGCCGGCACGCACGACCGAGGGGCCGCCACCGACCCCGGACGACCGGCACACCCGGCTGCGGCTGCTGCGCGCCTACCCGTCCAACGAGGCCACCGGGTGGCGGCTGCTGTTCGACGAGCTCGGCTTCATCCCCGGGGAGCGCGAGCCGGAGTTCATCTTGGCCGACGCCGGCACCGGGCTGCGCCGAGGCATCGACGACTACTTCCGCACGGCCGTCCTCGTGCCGTCGCTGTTCCACATCCACGAGGCGCTCACCGAGGCGCTGGTGAAGCAGACACCGGGCGCGGTGGTGCTCACCGACGCAGGCAAGGCGCTGCACCCCGAGCTGGCCTCGCACCTGAGCTGGCTGACCGGCGAGCGGCTGCGGTCGCTGACCGGGGCGCAGTGGTCGGCGTGGTGGGACGACTTCGAGGTGCTGCTGGACCGGCTGAACCTGCCGCCGGAGAAGCTGGCCGAGCGCCGCGACAGCTACGAACCGACGGTCGCCGCCGCGCTGCCGGCGCTGCGCGCGAACCCCGGCGTGCCGGTGTCCACCGGCGGCTTCGAGACGCTGCTGCGCAGCACGGTGAAGGCGGTGCTCACCGGGCGCGGCCACGGGTTCGCCAACATCGAGCGGACGAACAACCTCTTCGACCTGGTGGTGTGCCGCAACCGCGGGGTGTTCGCCCAGCGCAGCACGGTCATCGCCCAGCTGCGCGCGGAGACGAAGGCGCACGACGGCTGGGCGGCCGCGCCGCGAGATGTGGCCGACCCCCAGCCGCCGGCACCGGCGACGTACTCCTCGCTGCGGGACAAGGACCTGCTCGACCGGCTCGACCGCTCGCGGGGGGCCGCGTGAGCGTCTACCGCCCCGAGGTCGCGTTCGCCGCGCTGACCCACCGGGTGCGCTTCGTCGTGCTCGACGTCGAGACCACCCCGTCCGACGGCGGCGACCGCATCGTGTCGGTCGGCGTCGCCCAGCTGACCGGGCGCGGCCCGGTGGGCACGCCGGTCGAGTGGCGCTGCAACCCCGGCGTCCGCATCGAGAACACCCGCATCCACCGGATCACCGACGCCGCCGTCGCCGACGAGGAGTCGTTCAGCGCCCGCCTCGACGACCTCGCCGGGCTGCTCACCGCCGCACCCGGCGAGCGGGTGGTGCTGGTCGCCCACAACGCGTCCTTCGACGTCGGCGTGCTGCACCTGGAACACCAGCGGGCCGGCCGCACGCTGCCCGACGTCGAAGTGCTCGACACCCTGGCCCTGGCCCGCCACCTCAAGCTCGGCACCGGCCGCTACCGCCTGACCGACGTGCTCACCCACTTCGGGCTGAGCGTCACCGACCACCACAACGCGCTGGCCGACGCCACCGACACTGCCGCCGTCCTCACCCGGTTGCTGCACGCCGCCGCCCGCCAGGACCACACCGACCTGACCGTCCTACTGGCCGCCGCCCAGCCCGACCGGCCCAGGGCCAGCGCCTACCCGGCCCGGCCAGACCACCGCACCACCCGGGCCGGAGCGGGCTCGCCGTTCACCTTCATCGACCGGCCGACCAGCCACCAGGCCACCCACAAGGCGCTGCCGAAGAACCCGACCGACGCCGACCTCGACGCGTGGCTGGTCGGGCTGCGCGAGTGCATCGCCCTGCGCTGCCCGCTGCTCACCGACAAGGCCGCGCGGCTCCGGTTCCGCCCCCAGCGCGTCATCGACGAGCTGCTGCACGACTTCGTTGGCCACCTCGCCGCCGGCAGCACCGTCGATGCGACGACGACGCTCGGCGCGCTCACCGTCGTCGTCGCCCGACACCTGCCCGCGACCGAGGCCGCCGCTTTCCACGACCAGTGGAGCACTCGGTTCCGCGCTGTCAGCCGGTGCGCCTCCGGGGTCACGCCGTTCGACGCCTGCCACGAGTGCCGCGCCGACCGCACCTGCCCCGCCGACAGCTGGCCGCACGCCATCGCGGTCGCGCTCACCAACGCGCAGCGCAACCTGAACTGGAAGACCGCCCGCCCGTGGCTCGGCCCCACCGGCCGCCTTGCCCAGCACGCCACCGAACGGCCGGCGGTCGCCGCGCACGCCGCCTGGCTCGTGGTGAACAACCTCAGCGAGAGCCGCCCGGATGACGCCGACGACCTCGCTACCCTGGCTGACCTCCTCGGGCTGGTCGACCCCCGGCTCGTACACCGCCGCGCCCGCGCAACGGCTGACGCCGGCGACTTCGCCGCCGCCCTCAGCCTGCTGACCGCCAGCCTGGCCGCACGCAACGGCAGCAGCGACCGGGCCTGGGCCGACCTCGCCGCCTACGGGGACGCGCTCGCCGCGCGGCACGCCGCTGCCAAACGGCTCCGGCCCGCGCGGGCCCACCGCCGCGGGCACACCGCACCGGCGACTCGTCCCGTCCGTCGCCGGTTCACGGCCTCACCGTTGCCCTGACCGTGCCGCCGTGGACCGCACGGCGTCACAGGCAGCAGCCGACGGTGGTCAGTGCTGTGCGGCCGTCTCCACCACGTTCAGCACGACCGTGCCGAGCACGAGCACGGCGTTGACGGCAAGGGTTCCGAGGTAGGCGCGGACCCGCAGCTTCGACGTCACGGTGTCCTGCTGCCACGCCGCCAGCTGACCGGTGTCCCGAAGTCCGCCGATGGCGGCCTCGATGCGCCGCGCCGCGCGGACCGACCGGGGGTAGTGGAGGAGAACTCCCAGCAACGACGAGCCGTAGGCGACGCTGCCGATGCGCCGGCCGGACACCACCCGAAGGCGCAGCCCGTCATCGTGCTCGACCTGCACCAGCTCGCTGACGGGCACCCGGCGCAAGAGGAGCAGGTTGATCACGTCGATGAAGCCGGCGGGGTCCACAACCAGCCGACAAGTCCCGAGCAGGCACATCACCGTCGCCACCAGGCACATCGCCGGCAGGACGTTGAGCAGGTTGCTGGCGTCATTGGGCGGGCTGGCCAGGAACCCCCACGAGAACACGAACACACCAATCAGGGCGCACGCGGCGAACACAGACAGGCTGGGGTTGTAGCCGACGATGCGCCGCCGCGACCGGGGCGTCGCCGTTGCCACGTCCTGGGCTGGTGTCGTCACCGTCGGGGCTCCCGTTCGCTCGACCGCAACGCCACGGTGGGGCTGCGTCACTACCCCCATCGGCACGAACGCCCGACGGCTCAAGTCGGCGTCCGTACCCGGCGTTCCGCGGTCACCGTGCTGGCCGCCCCCGCAGCCGCAGTCGTGCCGGTTCGGCGCGCCTCCCCGCCGTCCGCCAGAACCGCCCGTAGACCCGATGCCGTCCCGGCGGCCGCACTGCCGAGTTAGCAGGATTTCTCACCCTCATTAGCCGTACTCACCTCCGGCTGACCGCGGCGTCCGGCAGGGCGCGGACGGCGGGTGCGCTGCGCTCACTCCCCGTCCCAGCAGGCGAAGACCCCGGCGGCCAGCAGCCGGGCGAGATCGGCCCGCCGTTCGTGGGTGGCGCCCAGGTCGTCGGGCAGACCGGTCGCGTCGACGTGCAGGAGCATGTTGTCCTTGACGGCGACCACCGTGCCGGCCAGGTCGGACCAGGCCGCGCTGCCCAGCCCGGGTTCGGCATCGGTGGCGTGCCACTCGGCCCTGGCCCGCGCCAGGTCGTCCGCTGCCGCGGCGTCGCTCGGCGCGACCTGGACGGAGAGGACGAGCAGGCCCAGGGGCAGCGGCTCCTCACGAGCGGGCCTCGATCACGGCCATCATCCCCTGGTCCTCGTGATCGAGGATGTGGCAGTGGTAGACGGTGCGTCCGCCGACGTCGGCGAACGCGACCCGCACGACGGTCTGCCCGAGCGCGGGGACGTTGACGACGTCGCGCCACTGGACGCCGTCGACCACCTGGTTCCCCACCGAGAGCACCTGCACCGGCCA
>NZ_JBFAOG010000013.1:0-111859 GCF_040659695.1 Modestobacter sp. NPDC049651 | reverse complement strand
CAGGTCGACCTCCACCCGCGACCCACCCGCAGAACCGGGGAGCGCAGCGGTCGAGGTCATGCCCGCAACCTACGAGCAGGGTCTGACAGTTCCGGGTGACCAGCCCGGCCGGCGGCGGACCGCCGGGGAGGTCAGGCGGAGGCGGCGCGGCGACGGCGGCGCGCGGACAGCTCGTCGTCCACGTGCGGGCCGGAACCGTCCAGCCGCTCGGCCGGCAGCTCGGCGAGCTCGCCGGACAGCTCGCGCAGGGCGCCGGACACGGCGATGCCGAACACGCCCTGACCGCCGGCCAGCAGGTCGACGACCTCCTCGGCCGACGTGCACTCGTACACCGTCGCACCGTCGGACAGCAGGGTGACGTTCGCCAGCTCTCTCACGCCGCGCTGGCGGAGGTGGTCGACGGCCTTGCGGATGTTCTGCAGCGAGACGCCGGTGTCCAGCAGCCGCTTGACGACCTTGAGCACCAGGATGTCGCGGAAGGAGTACAGCCGCTGCGTGCCCGACCCGGTGGCGGTGCGCACCGACGGGGACACCAGCCCGGTGCGGGCCCAGTAGTCCAGTTGCCGGTAGGTGATCCCGGCGGCGGCGCACGCGGTCGGACCGCGGTAGCCCACGACGTCGGAGTCGACCTCGTCGTAGGCGGGCGCGCCGACGGCGGCGTCGCTGAACAGCTGACCCTGGACGCCCTGACCTTGAACGCCGGTGACCTGGTCGCTCACGTCAGCGCCTCCTCACGAGCCGGGTCGCCCGCGGTCGGGCGACGCCCACGCCCCGAGACCAAGGAGTCACACAGGCGTGATTCGCTGACCGTAGGCCGACCTGTGGAGGCGGTCAACCGCGCGGGGCGGCGTGTCGCTCCCGTCACCCTCCAGGGGGTGACGCGGCGGTTCAGGCGGAGCCCCCCGAGCCCGACCCGGCCCCGAAGTCCTCGGGGCTGATGTTGTCGAGGAACTCGCGGAACTTCTCGACCTCGTCCTCCTGCTCGTCGGGGATCTCGATCCCCACCTCGTCGAGCAGCGTCTCGGCCCCGAAGATCGGGGCCCCGGTGCGGACGGCGAGCGCGACGGCGTCCGACGGGCGGGCGCTCACGGTGCGCTGGTCATCGAACACCAGCTCGGCGATGTAGATGCCGTCGCGCATCTCGGTGATGTGCACGGCCTCCAGCGTCGCGCCGAGCGCACCGACGACGTCCTTGAGCAGGTCGTGGGTCATCGGCCGCGCGGGCCGCACGCCCTGCTGCTCGAACGCGATCGCGGCGGCCTCCACCGCGCCGATCCAGATCGGCAGGTAGCGCTCACCGGCGGTCTCCTTGAGCAGCAGGATCGGCTGGTTGCCGGGCAGCTCGACCCGGACGCCGACCACTCTGAGCTCCTGCACGACCAGCTCCCTCCGCTCGGTACCGCCGGGACCCTCGCCGTGCGGCCGGCACCGCATCGTCGCCCGGTGCCGCCGGCCCCCGTGCGGGTGCCCGTCAGGCGTCAACCGTACGCCAGCGGTCAGCCGCCGAGGACCTCGCGCAGGCGCGCCTCGAGCAGTCCCGCGTGCAGCTGCGCGGACAGCGCGGCGAGCTCCCGCAGCTGCTCGGTCGCCCGGCCGCGCGCCTCCTCCGAGCGGGCCCGCAGCTGCGGCGCCACGACCTGCTCGAGCAGCCCGGACTCGCGCTCGGCGGCGCTGCGGTACATGCGCAGGTGCCGCGGCTCGATCCCGTGCCGGGCCAGCCCGGCGACCGCCCGGGCGACGGGCAGGTCGGTGACCGGGTGCCGCCCCTCGGCGTCCACCCCGACCAGCCCGTACTCGACGCAGTCGGCCAGCTGGCCGGCGTCCAGCCCGGCCGCCTCGCAGAACGCCCCGGCCGCCAGCGGCGCCACCGGTGCGCCGACGTCGGCGAGCAGGGCGCCGTCGCCGGACGGGTCGCTGCCGGGCAGCGGCTCGCCCCGGTCGAGGGCGTCGAGGTGCTCCTTGATGACCCGCAGCGGCAGGTACTGGTCGCGCTGGGCGGACAGCACGTACCGCAGCCGGTCGACGTCGGCCCCGGAGAACTTCCGGTAGCCCGACGGCGTCCGCTGCGGGTGGACCAGCTGCTCGGACTCGAGGTAGCGGATCTTGCTGATCGTGACGTCCGGGAAGTCCCCGCGCAGGCGCGCGAGGACCTCCCCGATCGTCAGCCGGGGCGTGGTGTCCGGCTGTGCCCCGGAGGGCTGGGGTACGGCGCTCACTGCTCGGCTCCCCGATGTGCGGTGGCGCCCCGGGTCACTGACCGGCGACGGTCTCGCCGGTCCGCGGACCGGTGAGGTAGACCAGCCGGAACTTGCCGATCTGCACCTCGTCGCCGCCGGCGAGCGAGGCCACGTCGACCGGCTCGCGGTTGACGTAGGTGCCGTTGAGGCTGCCGACGTCGTGCACGGTGAAGCCGCCACCCTCGCGGTGGAACTCCACGTGCCGGCGGCTGACCGTCACGTCGTCGAGGAAGATGTCGCTGTCGGGGTGGCGCCCGGCGGTGGTGACCTCCTGGTCCAGGAGGAACCGGCTGCCGGCGTTGGGGCCGCGCTTGACCACCAGCAGCGCCGAACCCGGCGGGAGCGACTCGACGGCGCCGGCGTGGGCGTCGGCCGTCGACTCCGAGACCTCGGCCTGCTCGCCGGAGTCCTCGCCCCCGACCTTCGGGATGATGCTGGTGGACTCGCCGACCCCCTGCGGGGCGAGCGCAGCGCCGCACTGAGCGCAGAAACGGCTGCCCTCGGGGTTCTGGTGGCCACATCGAGTGCAGAGCACGTCTGTCTCCTCCGGTGCAGGCGGCACCGCCGCGGACCTGGTGGTCAGGCCACGGGCGGCCGGCGTGCGACGGGCCGGACGGCCCGCCGTTGTCGGCCTCCGCAGGTCGCGGTCGGGCCGGTGGGTCATGGAACCAGCGGTCGACCCGAGGGTCAACCGGACGTACAGGGTGAGGGTCGGGCCCCCGTTGGCTCGGGGACCGTTCCGTCGCAGCGATGATAGTGATCGCGTCCGGGGCCGCCAGGACGGTGGGTGCCGCCGGCGCGCTCCGGGGCGTGTGCTCCCCCGCCGCGCCGGGCCCGCGGGCCGGTCAGGAGGCGTCGAGCACGGCCTCGTAGCCGGCGGCGTCCAGCAGGTCCCCGGTCGGGTCGTCCTCCCCCTCGACGGCGACCTCGAGCAGCCAGCCGTCGCCGTACGGGTCGGCGTTGATCGTCTCGGGCGTGCCGGCCAGGGCGCCGTTCACCGCGGTGACCACCCCGGCCACGGGCGAGAACACGTCGGAGACGGACTTGGTCGACTCGACCTCGCCGATCGGGTCGCCGGGGGCGACCTCCTCCCCCACCTCGGGCAGCTGCACGAACACGATGTCGCCGAGGGCGTCCTGGGCGTGGTCGGTGATGCCGATGCGGACGACCGTCGCCGTCCCGTCGCGGCCCTGGACGAGCGCCCACTCGTGCTGGTCGGTGTAGCGACGGTCGTCGGGGGTGGCCATGCGGGATCTCCTGTGCTCGGGGTGGGCTGGCGCGGACTGTGCGAGATCAGT
Organism: Modestobacter sp. NPDC049651; assembly: GCF_040659695.1. Lineage (NCBI taxonomy): Bacteria > Bacillati > Actinomycetota > Actinomycetes > Geodermatophilales > Geodermatophilaceae > Modestobacter > Modestobacter sp. NPDC049651. Next base: position 108,324 of record NZ_JBFAOG010000013.1, on the reverse strand, counting down.
CGTGGTCGGCCGGCTCCGCGTGGCGGAGCACGGTGAGCGGGCGGACGGCGTCCACGACGACGTCCTGCGACGGGACGACGTCCAGGGTGCCGCGGCGGGAGGCGACCCGGTCGGCGACCCCGCCGGGGATCGACAGCGCCGGGGCGAGGTCCTCGGGGATGCCGATGACCCGCACCCGGTAGGGCGCCTGCACGGCCTGGCCGTCGACGGCGAGGTCGCCGGGGGTGCCGGTGACCGCCGTGTCGACACCGACCCGGACGTCGTCGACCTGCATGGTCTCCGCGCCGGCCCCGCGCAGCTCCAGGACGACGTTGACCAGGTCGGCGGCGCTGATCAGCCCCTCGGGGTCGTTGACGGTCAGCTCCAGCCCGGGTCCACGGGCGGCCACCGTGCCGTCGAGCAGGCCCAGGGTGCGCTCCCGCTGGCGGGCCTCCTCCAGCGCGCCGGCGGACTCGGTGTCGCTGCTGCCCAGCTGGGCGAGCACCGCGCGCTGCTCGGCGGCCTGCTGGCGCAGCCGGTCCTCGCGGGAGGTCAGGTCGTCGAGGACCCGCACCAGGTCCTCCTCGCGGGCGCCGGCGAGCTGCTGGCCGGTGTCGGTGCTGCGCACCTGCACGGCGATCGCGAAGCCCAGCAGCAGCGTCAGCACGCCGATCAGGCAGGCGGCCACCAGCCCCCGCCGGCTCCGCCGCCGGCGCGGGCGCTCCCCCGCCGACGGCTCGACGGGCGGCACCCCGGCCGCTGTGGCGAGGGCCTCGACGGGCGCCTCGGCGGGCGGGTCCGGCTGAGCGGGCTCCTCGGCGGGCGGGTCCGGCTCGGCGGGGCCGGGGGTGGTCATGCGCGGAACAGGTGCCGGCGGATCGCGGCGGCGTTGCCGAAGATCCGGATGCCGAGGACGACGACGACGGCGGTCGACAGCTGCGCGCCCACGCCGAGCTGGTCGCCGAGGAACACGATGAGCGCGGCGACCACGACGTTGGACACGAACGACACCACGAACACCTTGGCGTCGAAGATCCGGTCGAAGCGGGCGCGCACGCCGCCGAACACCGCGTCCAGCGCCGCGACCACCGCGATCGGCAGGTAGGGCTGCAGCCAGAGCGGGACGCTGGGGTCCAGGACGAGCCCGAGGACCACCCCGACCGCGAGTCCGATGACGGGGATCACGGGGTCAGCCTCCGGGGGTGGGGTCGGTGGGGGCGCCGGGAGCCGGCTGGGGCTCCTCCAGCGGCCGGGCGGAGCGCAGCTCGGGTGCGCTGCCGGCGGGCAGGGAGAGGTCCTTGTCCCGGCCGACGGTGAACTTCAGGCCGTACCGCTTGGACAGGTCGGCGACGTACCGGGCGCCGGGTGAGACCAGGAAGCGGTTGTACAGCGTCTCCTGGTCGCCGATCGCCTGCACCCGGTAGGGGCTGGTGAGCGGGCGGAAGTCGACCAGGATGGCGCTGCCGGCCTGCCGGATGGTGGTCGTGGCGCCCAGCCGCTGGCCGTTGATGCTGACCGCCTCGGCACCGGACGCCCACAGCGCGTTGACCACCTGCTGCAGGTCGCGGTCCTGCACCAGCCCGGCCAGCGCCACCGACTCGGAGCCGCCCACCGGGTCGGTGTCCGACGCGGGGTCGGCGTTGCCGACGACGACCTCCAGCCCGGGGCCGCGGACCGCGGTGAGCGCGGTGGCCTGCTCGGCGGCCGACAGCTGCTCCAGCGCGCGCTGGCCGACGGCGCTGGCCGCCAGCGCCTCGTCGCGCTGCCGGGTCACCTGGCGGTTGAGCTCGGCGACCTGGTCGGCCAGCTGGTCGGTGGTGGCCGACTCGGCCTGGATGTCCTCGACCAGCGCCTCGCGCCGCTGCTCCCGGCCCTGCGCGCCGGCTGCGGCCTCCCGGTAGGTGACCGCGACCAGCAGCCCGGCGATCAGCAGCGTGGCGGCGACCAGCAGCTGCCCGCGGTGGCGGGCCAGCCAGCTGCCCGGCGGCCGCGCCCCCTCCGGCTGCTGCGCCGCGGCCTCCCGCTTGCGGGCGGCGGCCTGCGCGTAGGAGGGGTCGAGCGTCTCGGCGAGGACCTGGTCGAGCAGCGAGGCCCCCAGCGAGCGCTGCTGCGTGCGCGGCCGGCGGGGCGGGGGGTCGACCGTGGGCGGCACGGTGGTCACGGCCGGGCCCCGGCCGCCCGCCGGCCGGACCAGAGCAGGCCGACCGCCTGGCCCACGTACAGCGCCCCGGCGAGCAGGTAGAAGACGCCGCCCCAGATGGTGAACGCGTAGGCGAACGGCTGGGCCACCTGCTGGAGGGTGCTGTCGCCGTCGGCGAGCAGCAGCAGCGGGAAGGCGTAGAGCAGCAGGAAGGTGGCCGCCTTGCCCAGGTAGTGCACCTGCAGCGGCGGCCAGCCGGCCCGCTGCAGCACCAGCAGCACGATCCCCAGCACCAGCTCGCGGCCGACCAGCACCAGCACCAGCCACAGCGGGACGACGTCGCGCAGCACGAACGCGATGAGCGTGGCGACGATGTAGAGCCGGTCGGCGGCGGGGTCCAGCAGCGCCCCGAGGCGGCTGGACTGGTTCCAGGCCCGGGCGATCTTGCCGTCGGCCCAGTCGCTGACACCGGACAGCGCCAGCACCACGACTGCCCAGCCGTCGGCGTGCGGGCCCAGCAGCAGCCAGAGGAACAGCGGCACACCGAGCAGCCGCAGCACCGAGAGCAGGTTGGGGACCGTCCAGATCCGGTCGCCGAGCTCGTCGCGGTTCGACACCCGCGCCGCCGCCTCGCGCTCCGGCGTCGCCGCGCCCGCCGTGCCCTGCCCAGGGAGGTCGGCAGCCCGACCGTCCGCCGTCGTCATCGGAGTACCACCCTCGCCGTCCACCGCCGGTCAGGTTAGTGCCCAGGCACCGGCGGGCGGCTCACCCGGTTCCCGGCGCGCTCGCAGCGGGTGACGCTCCGCCCGCGCACGGGCACGGCGCGGACGCGGCCGTGCCCGCGGACGCCGTCGTCCGCCTCGTCCGGCGGCGTCCGGGGTGACCCTGGCCGCGCCACGGGGGCCGGGCAGCCGGACCACGAGAGGAACCCCGATGACGGACACGACCAGCACCTCCGCCGCGACCGGCACGGACCGCGAGCTGAAGGCACGGCACCGCGCGATGTGGGCCTCGGGCGACTACGGCCTGATCGCCGAGGAGGTGGTGCTCCCCCTCGGCACGGTGCTCGCCGACGCGAGCGGCGTGGGGCCGGGTGACCGGGTGCTGGACGTCGGCGCCGGCACCGGCAACGCCGCGCTGGCCGCCGCGCGCCGGGGCGCGACGGTGGTCGCCAGCGACCTCACGCCCGAGCTCCTCGAGCAGGGGCGGCGGCGGGCGGACGCCGCCCAGCTGGCGATCGAGTGGCAGGAGGCCGACGCCGAGCACCTGCCCTTCCCGGACGCCTCGTTCGACGCGGTGCTGTCGTGCATCGGCGTCATGTTCGCGCCGCACCACCGGGCGGCCGCCGACGAGCTGGTGCGGGTGTGCCGGCCGGGTGGGCGGATCGGCCTGCTGAGCTGGACGCCGGAGGGCTTCGTCGGCCAGATGCTGGCCGCGGTGCGGCCGTTCGCACCGGCCCCGCCGCCGGGCGCGCAGCCGCCACCGCTGTGGGGCCGCGAGGACCACGTGCGGGAGCTGCTGGGCGACCGGGTCACCGGGGTCCGCACCGCCCGCCGGACGCTGACGGTCGAGCGGTTCGCCGCCCCGGAGGACTTCCGGGACATGTTCAAGAACGCCTACGGCCCCACGGTCGCCGCGTACCGGACCATCGCGGGCGACCCGGAGCGGGTGGCCGCGCTGGACACGGCGCTGGCCGACGTCGCCCGGGGGGCGGGCCGCGCGTTCGGCGACAGCGGGCACCTGGTCATGGACTGGGAGTACCTGCTGCTCACCGCCCGCCGCGCCTGAGGGGCTCGGCGCGGCGGGCGGTGCGCAGGCGGATCGGCTACTGGAAGACGACGGTCCGGTGGCCGACGGTCGCGATCCGGTTCTCGGTGTGCCACCGGACCGCGCGGGACAGCGCGATGCGCTCGGCCTCGCGTCCGCGGGCCGCCAGCTCGTCGGGGCTCAGCGAGTGGTCGACCCGCAGCACCTCCTGCTCGATGATCGGGCCCTCGTCGAGGTCGGCGGTGACGTAGTGGGCGGTGGCGCCCACGAACTTCACGCCGCGCTCGTGCGCCTGGTGGTAGGGCTTGGCGCCCTTGAAGCTGGGCAGCATCGAGTGGTGGATGTTGATCGCCCGGCCCTCGAGCTCCCGGCACAGGCCGTCGGAGAGGATCTGCATGTAGCGGGCCAGCACGACCAGCTCCACCTTCTCCTCGCGCACCAGGTCCAGCAGCGCGGCCTCGGCGTCCGCCTTGGTCTCGGGCGTCACCGGGATGTGCACGAACCGCACGCCGTAGTTGTCGGCGATCCGGCCGAGGTCGGGGTGGTTGGAGACCACCGCGACGACGTCGAGGTTCAGCTCGCCGATGGAGTTGCGGAACAGCAGGTCGTTGAGCGCGTGGGCGAACTTGCTGACCATGATCACCACCCGCTGCCGGTGGGAGGTGTCGGTCAGCCGCCAGGTCATGCCGAACCGCTGCGCCAGCCCCTCGACGTCGCCGCCGATCGCGGCGAGGTCCAGCGGCGAGCCGTCCTCGTGGGCGAACTCCACCCGCATGAAGAACTTGCCGGTGACCAGGCTGCCGAACTGCTGGCTCTGGATGATCGTGCACTTGTTGTCGACCAGCATCCCGCTGACCGCGTGCACGATGCCGGGGGCGTCCGGGCACGAGAGCATGAGCGCGCCGTGCGGGGCGCGCCGGACGTCGGCCAGCGGGGCCGGGGTGGACGGAGCGGGGGACGACGCTGTCACGATGCCTCCAGGAGGGGGTCGGGGGTCTCGGCCGGGACCGGGTTCTCGGCAGGGAGCGGGCCCCCGGCGAGGAGCCGGGCCGCGGCCACGGTGTTGCGCAACAGCCAGACGTCGGTGACCGGGCCGACGCCGCCCGGGACCGGGGTGATCGCCCGCACCCGCGGGGCCACCGAGTCCCAGTCGACGTCGCCGACCATGTGCACCCGACCGTCCGGGCCTTCCTTCGGGTTGATCCCGACGTCGATGACGACGGCCTTCTCGGTGACGTGCTCGGCCCGGATGAGCCCGGGCACGCCGGCCGCGACGATCAGCACGTCCGCCGCGCGGGTGTGCCGGCCCAGGCCGGTGGTGCGGTCGGCCCACTCGTCGACGGACTCGACCGCCGCCTGCCGCTCGTAGCCGAGGGAGATCGCGGGCTTGCCGACGTTGTTGGAACGGCCCACGACCACGATCAGCGACCGGTGGTAGAAGTCCGCCCGGTCCTCCCCCACCTGGTCCAGCCAGGTGTCGAGCAGGTGGAACACCGACGCGGCGGTCGACGGGACGAACCGCGGGACGCCGAGCGCGAGCAGCCCGGCGTTCTCCGGGTGCACCGCCTCGATGTCCTTGCGCGGGTCGATCGCGCGGAACACGACCGCCTCGTCGACGTCCCGCGGCAGCGGCCGCAGCACGAGGACGCCGGACACCCCGGCATCCTCGTTGAGCTCGCCGACCACCGCCAGCACGTCGTCCTGGGTGGCCGTGGCCGGCAACGTGCGCGGGACGTAGGGCACGCCGAGCTCCGCGGCCAGCCGGCGCAGCCGCCGCTCGTAGGCCGACGAGCCGTAGTCGTCGCCCACCGAGACGGTGGCCAGGCCGATGCCGAGCCCCTCGGCGCGCAGCAGGGCCACGTCGGCGGTCAGCAGCTCCTTCAGCGCCCGGGCCGCGGCCCGGCCGTCGATGACCTGAGCGCTCAGGACAACCGCTCCAGCCAGCGCTGCCGCCACGCCTCGGTGGCCTCCAGCTCGTTGAAGGTGGCGACGTGGAAGCCGGTCAGCTGGTTGTCGTCCGCGGCGAAGGCCGGGGTGAGCTTCTCGACCAGCTTGTTCGGGCTGTAGCCACCGGGCAGGAAGAACCGCCAGAGCATGCCCTGCTGCTTGCTGATGATCTTCGCGGACTGACCGATGCCGAGCCCGGCGGAGACGCGGATGAGCTTCTGCCGGTTGATCGCGCCGGGGATGCTCACCCGGATGGGCAGCCGCACGCCGCTGGCCTGGACGCCCTTCGCCCAGTTGATGATGGTGCCGGCGTCGAAGCACAGCTGGGTGAGGATCTGGGTGGCGTGCGGTGCCTTGGCCACCAGCGCCTGCTCCATGATCGAGTCGGCGATCTTGCCGTGGCCCTCGGGGTGGCCGCCGATGCCCACCGTGGTGAAGGGGTGGCCGATCCGGTCCAGGCCCTCGAGCAGGCTGAGCGCGTCGGGGAAGCTGCCGGCCGGCTCGTTGGCGTCGCCGCCGATGACGAACACGCTGTCGATGCCGGCCTCGCGCAGCTCGGCGACGAGCTCGGTCAGGTGCGCGTCGTCGCGCACGTTGCGCGCGGCGAGGTGCGGGGCGGCCTTGTAGCCCTGCTTGGACAGCTTGATCGCCAGGCTGATCGTGGGCCCGAAGCCCTTGGCCTCGGTGGTGGTGACGGTCATCGGCACGCTGGTCGGGACGTGCGCGAGGATCTTCTCCTCCGCGGACTTGAACGGCAGCACCTCGTAGGAGGCGTTCCGCAGCGCGGCGGCCAGCGCGTCGCGGCCGGCGCCGGGGCGCAGGCCGATCTTGCGGCGGGAGTCCTGGGAGTTCGTCGGCGAGGTCATCGTGCTCCGCTCGTGTCGGGCGGGCCCGCTCACGAGGGAGCCCGAGTCCCCTCCGAAGCTAGGCACCCGGGGTGCGACGGGGATCACGCGGATGACCGGACTCACCCGCAGCACACGTCCGCCACCCCCTAGGACAGGTGACGTAGACCGCAGCCGGTTGCGCGGATCCGGGCGGCGGCCGGGCACGATCGGCTCGTGCACGCCTCTCCGCAGCCCCCGCCCGGGGCGCACCCTGCCATGCCGTGGGCCCGGCTGGACGACCTGGTCGCCGGGGCCGCGCTGCACTTCCCGCGGCTGGCCGAGCAGCTGGTCGCCTGGACACCGGACGAGGTCGCCCCCGTGCTGGACGAGGTGGCGCGGCGGACGGCGGCCGGCCGGTGGGCGGTCGGCTTCGTCGCCGCCGAGGCGGCGGCCGGGCTGGACCCGGGGCTGGCCGTGCACGACCCGGTGCCCGGGCTGCCGCTGGTGTGGTTCGGCCTCGCCGACGCACCCGAGCGCCCGCCGGTCGTCGCCCCGGGCCCGCGGCGGCCGCTGGACGTCGGCCCGTGGCGGTGCGCCTGGGACGAGGCGGAGCACCGGGCCGCGGTGCACGCCGTCCAGGAGCGGATCGCCGCCGGTGAGACCTACCAGTGCAACCTCACCACCCGGCTGACCGCCCCGGTCGCCGGTGACCTGACCCAGCTGTACGCCGACCTGGCGCTGGGCCAGCGCGGCGCGCACAACGCGCTGCTGGACACCGGCCGGTTCGCCGTGGTCAGCGCCAGCCCGGAGCTGTTCTTCGAGTGGACGGCCGACCCGGACGGCGGCAGCAGCGTGCTGATGCGGCCGATGAAGGGCACCGCCCCGCGCGGGCGCACCACCGCCGAGGACGCCGCCGCGGTGGACCGGCTGCGGGCCAGCGCCAAGGAGCGCGCCGAGAACGTGATGATCGTCGACCTGGTGCGCAACGACCTGGCGCGGGTGGCGACCACCGGCAGCGTCACCGTGCCCCGGCTGCTGCAGGCCGAGCGGTACGGCACGGTGCACCAGCTGACCAGCGACGTCACGGCGCGGCTGCGCCCGGACGTCGGGCTCACCGACGTGTTCCGCGCGCTGTTCCCGTGCGGGTCGGTGACCGGCGCACCCAAGGCCAGCACGATGGAGCTGATCCGCGAGCTGGAGCCGGGGCCGCGCGGCGTCTATTGCGGCGCGATCGGCGTGGTCGCCCCGCCCGGGGAGCAGGTGCGCGCCCGGTTCTCGGTCGCGATCCGCACGGTGGTGGTCGACCGGGCCACCGGCACCGGGGTCTACGGCACCGGGGGCGGGATCACCTGGAGCTCCGAGCCCGCCGCCGAGTACGCCGAGCTGCTGGCCAAGGCGCGGGTGCTCGACGCCCGCCCGGAGGAGTTCTCCCTGTTCGAGACCATGCGGGCCGACGGCGGCGTCGTCCGGTCGCTGGACGCGCACCTGGCCCGGCTGGCCGACTCGGCCGGGTACTTCGGCTTCGCCTTCGACCCCGGGGCAGCCCGGGCGCTGCTGGCCCGGCGGCTGGCCGGCGGCCGGGACGCCCGGGTGCGGCTGCGGTGCCAGCGCGACGGCCGGCTCGTCGTGGACCTGGACCCGCTGCCGGCGCCGCCGTCCGGGCCGGTGCTGCTGGCGGTGGACGACGAGCCGGTCGACTCCCGCGCCGCCTGGCCGCAGCACAAGACCAGCCGGCGCGCGCCGTACACCACCCGGCTGGCCCGCCACCCGGAGGCCGACGACGTGCTGCTGGTCAACGAGCGCGGCGAGCTGACCGAGTCGTGCACCGCGAACCTCGCCGTCCGGCTGGACGGCGGGTGGTGGACCCCGCCGCAGGACAGCGGCTGCCTGCCCGGGGTCGAGCGGGCGCGGCTCCTGGCCGCGGGCGTGCTGCGCGAGCGGGTGCTGACCCCCGCGGACCTGGCGCGCGCCGAGGAGCTCGCGCTGGTCAGCTCGCTGCGCGGCCGGCGGACGGCGGTGCTGGTCGGGGCGCCGGGTCAGCCGGCGACCGCGGCGGTGGCGGCCCGCCCCGCCTGACCCTGCCGGGTCGCTGCACCCGGCTGCGCCTGCCCGCGCAGCCGGGTGACCGGCGTCCGGGTGCGGGCGGCGGCGACCACGCGGACGGCGTCGGCCGACGGGCCGACGTCGTGCACCCGCACGCCCCAGGCGCCGGCCCGGGCGGCGAGCACCGTGGTCGCCAGGGTGGCGGCGTCCCGGTCGGTGGCCGGCCGGGCCTCTCCGCCGGCGAGCACCCCGGCGAGGAAGCGCTTGCGGGAGGCGCCGACGAGCACCGGCAGACCGAGGGCCACCAGCTGGTCCAGGCCGGCCAGCAGCGCCCAGTTCTCCGGGGCGTGCTTGGCGAAGCCCAGGCCGGGGTCGACCACCAGCCGGGCGGCGTCGACGCCTGCGGCCACCGCGGCGTCCACACGCCGGCCCAGCTCGTCGGCGACCTCCCGGACGACGTCGTCGTAGTGCGCGTCGGCGTACATGTCGCGGCTGCTGCCGCGGGAGTGCATGAGCACCCAGGGCACCCCGAGCGCGGCGACGGTGCCGGCCATCGCCGGGTCGGCCTGCCCGCCGCTGACGTCGTTGACCAGCACGGCGCCGGCGGTCACGGCGGCCTCGGCGACCGCGGCCCGCGTGGTGTCGATGCTGACCGGCACCCCGGCGGCGGCGAGCTCGCGCACCACGGGCAGCACCCGGCGCAGCTCGGTGGCGGTGTCGACCCGCCCGGCGCCGGGCCGGGTGGACTCCCCGCCCACGTCGACGGAGTCGGCGCCGGCCCGCCACAGCGCCAGGCCGTGGGCGACCGCGGCGTCCGCGCGGCCGTAGCGGCCGCCGTCGGAGAACGAGTCGGGCGTGACGTTGAGGACGCCCATCACGTGGCAGTGGCCCGTGTCCGGCAGCCCGGGGAGATCGGTGCGCACGGGCTCCTCCTCACAGTCGGCAGGGGTGGGTGGGAGCGGTCGGTGGAGCGCGGCGGGAGCGCCGCCGGGAGCACTCGACGCTAGGGCCTGACCGCCCGCGCTCCATCGGGCAGATGGGCGGTCCGGCACCGGCCGTCCGACCGACCCCGCCCAGGTCATCTGTCCCGGACCGGGCCGCGTGGGGGTGGGGTACGTCATATGACCCACACCACTCCGCCTACGCTGGCCGCCGCGCTCCCGCCATTCGTGGCTGCCGCCGCGGGAGGGGCGTCCCTAGCGTGGGGCCGAGGCCGGAGGACTCCCGGCGCCGGGGCCCACCTCGGGCTCCACCGCACGTCGTCCCCTGCGGACGAACCGATACCCACCTCGACGAAGAACGGGTGACACGTGAGCGCGAAGAACCTCCAGGAACTGATCGACCAGACCGGCGACACCGTCTCGCTGCTGCGCAACTCGCAGATCGGCGCCTACATCTACCCGGTCGTGCCGGCGGAGTTCACCAACTTCCGCCGCGAGCAGATCTCCTGGCAGAAGTCGGCCGTGCTGTTCGACCAGTCGCACCACATGTACAACACGTGGGTCCGCGGCAAGGACGCGCTGAAGCTGTTCACCGACACCGGCATCAACAGCACCGCGAACTTCCCGGTCGACAGCGCCAAGCAGTTCGTCCCGGTCTCCCCCGAGGGCGGCGTCATCGGTGACGGCATCCTCTTCCGCCTCGCCGAGGAGGAGTACGTCTTCGTCGGCCGCGCCCCGGTCGCCAACTGGCTCGAGTTCCAGGGCACCACCGGCGGTTACGACCTCGAGGTCCGCAACGACCCCCGCTCCCCCTCGCGCCCCTACGGCAAGGCCGTCCAGCGCGACGTGTGGCGCTTCCAGATCCAGGGCCCGCGCGCCTGGGAGGTCATCGAGAAGCTCAACGGTGGCACCGTCGAGCAGCTCAAGTTCTTCAAGATGAGCACCATGAACATCGCCGGCGAGCAGGTCCGCACCCTGCGCCACGGCATGGCCGGCGCCCCCGGTCTGGAGATCTGGGGCCCGTACGAGACCTACGACAAGACCCGCGAGGCCATCCTCGAGGCCGGCCAGGAGTTCGGCCTGGAGCCCTGCGGCTCGCGCGCCTACTCCACCAACACCCTCGAGTCCGGCTGGATCCCCTCGCCGCTGCCGGCCGTCTACAGCAGCGAGGAGCAGCGCAAGTACCGCGAGTGGCTGCCCGCCAACAGCTACGAGGCCACCAACGCGCTGGCCGGCAGCTACGTCACCAACGACATCCGCGACTACTACCTGAACCCCTGGGAGCTCGGGTACGGCTCGTTCGTGAAGTTCGACCACGACTTCATCGGGCGGGAGGCGCTGGAGGGCATCGACAAGGACAGCCAGCGACGCAAGGTGACCCTCGAGTGGAACAACGAGGACGTCGCCAAGCTGATGTCCTCGCAGCTCGGCGAGGAGGAGCCCTACCAGTTCTTCGACCTGCCGAATGCCAACTACGGCTCGTCGAACTTCGACCGGGTCGAGGACGCCGACGGCAACCTCGTGGGCCTGTCGCTGTTCACCGGCATCAGCAGCAACGAGCGCAAGGCGCTGTCGCTGGCCACCGTGGCCCCCGACGTGCCGCTCGGCGCCGAGGTCCGCGTGATCTGGGGTGAGCCGGACGGCGGCTCGAAGAAGACCACGGTCCAGCCGCACCGCCAGCTGGCCGTCCGCGCGATCGTGAGCCCGGCGCCCTACAGCGCCATGGCCCGCGAGGAGTACCAGCAGGGCTGGCGCACCAGCGTCAAGGCCTGACGCCTCCCGCACCACCACGACGGCGCCGGTCCCCTCACGGGGGCCGGCGCCGTCGGCGTCCACCCGGCGGCCGGCCCGGCAGCGGTGGCGTCGGCGGTGGTGGCCCGGCCGGTGCCGTGCGGGCTGGACGCCAGGACGACGCCGGTCCGACCGGCGTCCGATCGGCGCGGCACCGGGCCGCCGGGCGGGTCGGTGGCCGCTCGTGGCCGGTGATCGACCCAGCGTCACCGTCACGGCGTGGCGCGTGCTCCCGCGTCACCGAGTGCCCCGGCTCGCGTGCACCGCGGGACGCTGCCGGGCGGTGGGCCATCGACCAGATCCCCGGGAGCGAGCATGTCCGTGACCGCACCGACCGCCGGCCGTTCGCCGGCCCCATCCGGCGTGCGCCGGCACGCGTGGCTGGCCGTCCTCGTCGTGGGCGCGGGGCTGTTCGTGGCGGTGGAACGCACGCTGGTGTCCACCGACAACCCCAACTTCGTGCCTTCCGCCATCCTGCTGGGCGCGGCGGTCGTCCCGGCGGCGTTCCTGACGTTCGTCTACAGCCGGCGGCTGGAGTACCACGTCCCGGTCGCCGTGGTGCTCGGCACGGCGTTCCTGGCCGGCGTCATCGGCACCGTCGTCGCCGGCACCCTGGAGTACGACACCCGGCGAGACCTCGGCTTCCTGCCCATGGTCGGCGTCGGGCTGATCGAGGAGACGAGCAAGCTGCTCGTCCCGCTGGTCGTCCTGCTGTGGGCCCGGCGCCGGTACACCCGGGCCGACGGGCTGCTGCTGGGCGTCGCCGCGGGCGCCGGGTTCGCGGCGCTGGAGACGATGGGCTACGGGTTCACCGAGCTGATCTCCTCCCGCGGCAGCATCACCGACACCGTCGACATCCTGCTGCTGCGCGGGGTGATGAGCCCGGCCGGGCACATGTCGTGGACCGGCATCACCGCCTCGGCGCTGTTCGCCGCGGCCGCGGCGGGCTGGCGCCCGCGGTACCTGGCCCGGTTCGGCCTGGCGTACGTGGTCGCCGTCGCGCTGCACACCGCCTGGGACAGCCAGCACACGACGGCGGGCACCGCGGTGGTCGCGGTGCTCAGCCTCGGGGTGCTGGGCTGGACGGCGCACGAGGCGACCGGCGGCCGCCGGCCCGGCCACCGGGGCCCGGCGGAGGTGCCGGCCCTCGACCGGTCGGTGCCGAGCGGGTCGCGGTGACCGCGGGGCCGGGTGCGCCGGCGGTGGCCGCCCGCGCCGCGGGCCCCTCCCGGGAGGCCGCCGGCCCACCCCGGGCGCCGGCCGGACCGGCCGACCTGCGGTTCCGCGACCTCGGCGGGCTGCGGGTGCTGCGCCGCGGCGAACCGGTGCCGCTGGGCGGCGCCCGGCTGGCGGCCGCGCTGTCGCTGCTGCTGGCCCGGGCCGGGGAGCGGGTGCCGGTCGACGCGCTCGCCGAGGCGATGTGGGGGGACGGGGCCCGGTCGCGCTCCTCCTCCACCCTGGACTCGCACATCTGGCGGCTGCGGCGGGCGCTCGAGCCGGAGCGGGACCGCGGCGCGCCGTCGGCGGTGCTGCAGCACGAGGACGGCGGCTACCGGCTGGTGGTGGCACCCGAGGCGGTCGACTCGCAGGTGTTCACCGCGCTGGCCGACCAGGCGCGCGGGCTCCTCGCGGCAGGCCGGGCGGCGGACGCCGAACGGTGCGCGGTCCGGGCGCTGGAGCTGTGGCGCGGCCCGCCCTACCCGGCGCTGGCGGACTCGGCCGACGTCCGCGCGACCGTCGCCCGGCTGCAGGAGACCCACGACCAGCTGCAGGAGCTGCTCGCCGAGGCCGAGCTCGCGACCGGCGCACCGGACCGGGCGCTGCTGCAGCTGGAGCCGGCCCTGGCGGCCAACCCGCTGCGGGAGCGGCTGTGGGCGCTGCGGATGCTCGCCCAGCACCGGCTGGGCCGGCCCGAGGAGGCGCTGCGCAGCTACCGCGAGGTCCGGGAGCTGCTGCTCGACGAGCTCGGCCTGGAGCCCGGCCCCCAGCTGCAGGAGCTGCACGCCCGGCTGCTCGACGGTGACCCCGCGCTGGCCGGGCCGCGGCCGGCCCCGCCCCCGCCACCGACCGCGCCCCCGCCGGCGGCGCCGGGCCCCGGCGAGGTGCACCTGCCGCACCGCGGCGGCACGCTGGTCGGGCGCGAGGAGGAGCTCGCGGAGCTGTGCGAGCTCCTGCTGCGCGTCCCGCTGGCGACCCTGGTGGGCCCGGCCGGCTGCGGAAAGACCCGGCTGGCCCTCGAGGTCGCCCGCACGGTCGCCGCCCGGTTCCCCGACGGGATCTGGTTCGTCGACCTGACCGGTGCGGAGGACGACGCCGCCGTCCTGCCGACGGTGCTGTCGGCCATCGGGCTGACGCCGGCGGGCGGCGAGCAGCCACGCGCCGCGCTGCGCTCGTTCCTCCGGGCCCGGCGCATGCTGCTGGTGCTCGACGACTGCGAGCAGGTGGCCGACGCCGTCGCCGACCTGGTCGACGACTGGCAGCCGCCGCCCACCGGCGCCGCCGTGCTGGCCACCAGCCGGGAGCCGCTGCAGGTCGCCGGTGAGCACGTGCGCTGGCTGGGTCCGCTGCCGCTCCCCCGCGGGGACGCCGACGCCACCACCGCGCCCGCGGTCGCCCTGCTGCTGGACCGCCTCGCGGCCGTGGGCGCGGACCCCGGCGACCTGCGGCTGCAGACCACCGCCGTCCGGATCGCCACCGCCGTCGACGGCGTGCCGCTGGCGCTGGAGCTGGCCGCCGCCCGCTTCCAGGCGTTCAGCCTGGAGGAGATCGCGCACCAGGTCACCGTCGACCCCAGCACGCTGGGGCGCATCGGGCGCGGCGGGCACCAGCACCGCACGGTGCGCGCCGCGATCGGGCAGAGCTACGCGCTGCTCCCGCCCGACGAGGCCGCGGTGCACCGCGCGGTCGCGGTGCTGCCCGGACCGTTCACCGTGGCCGCCGTGGCCGCCCTGCTGGAGGGGTCGCCGCCGGGGCCCACGGCCGACCTGGTGGCCCGCCTGGTCCGCCGGTCGCTGCTGGTGCCGCTGGGCCCCGACCGCCCCGGCGGGCCGTCGCGGTTCGCGCAGCTGACGACGGTCCGCGGGCACGCCGCGCACACCGCGGGCGAGGAGCTGCCGGAGCTGCGGCGCAGGCGCAACGCCTGGGTCCGCGGCCGGGTGCTGGCGAGACCGGGGCTCGGCGACCCCGCGGAGGCAGGCTGGTTCGACGCCCTGGACGACGACCTGGCGGCGCTGCGGGCCAGCCTGCAGCAGCTGCTGGTCGAGCAGCCGTCGGCGGACGGGGTGGCGCTGGCCGCCCGGCTGGCCGCGTTCTGGAGCTTCCGCAGCAAGGGCGTCGAGGGGCAGAACTGGTCGGAGCGGGCGGCCGCGTGCGAGGCCCGGGCCGACCCGGCCACCGCCGGGCTGGTGCGGCTGTCCCTGGCCCACTTCCTGGCGTCCCGGGGACAGCCGGAGCTGGCCCGGGTGCACGTGGCCCGGGCCGAGCAGCTGCTGGCCGGCACCCCCGCCGAGGCGTCCCGGGAGGCCGCCGACCTGTACACGATGCTGACGTACTCGCTGCTGGTGGCCGGCACCGCGGAGCTGGGCCGGCACACCGCCGACCGGGTCGCCGCCGTCGCGGCGGCCGCCGGCGGGGGCGACGCCGAGCTCGACCTGCTCGCCGACACCGTGACGACGATGGTCGACAGCGCCGCGGGCCGCACGACCGATGCGGGCCTCACCGCGCTGCACCAGCGCGCACGGCAGCTGCACAACACCCACGTCGCGGTCCTCGCCTCGGCGATGGCGGTGATCGCCGGACTGCGGGAGGGCGATCCGGTGCGGGCGCTGCGGTGGTCGGACCAGCTGAACGCCGACCGGCTGGAGATCGGCAGCTCCGACGGGCCGATCGCGCTGGAGCTCCGCGCGATCGCCACCGCGCTGACCGGCGACGACCGCGAGGCGGTGCGGCTGTTCGCCGCGGCCCGGGCGCACGCGCTGCGCAACGGCCTGCGCTGGCCGACCAGCGACCAGACGCCGGCCCTGCTGGAGCGGGCCACCCGTGCGCTGGGCCCGGGTGAGGCCGAGCGGGCGGGCGCGGAGGGCGCCCGGCTGCGCCTCGCGGACCTGGTGGCCGGCGCCCGGGACCCCGCCCGCGTCTGACCAGGACGGCCCGCCGGTCACGCAGGGGCGTGCGCGCCGGCGTGCTCCAGCAGCGCGGCCCGGTCGGGCTTGCCCTGCTCGGTCACCGGCATCCGCTCGACCGGCAGCACCTGCAGCGTGCCGGCGACCGTGCGGTCGACCGCGGCGGCGACCGCGGCCCGGCACGCGTCCGCGTCGACCCGCTCCCCCGGCCACGGCTCCACCGCGGCCAGGCCGGTGCCCGGGTGTGGACCGGGCAACGCGACCGCGTAGCGCACCGCCGGCAGCCGGCACAGGGCCTCCTGCAGGTCGACCGGTGCGACCCCGCCGAGCCGGAGGACGTCGTCGACGTGGCCCAGCACCCGCAGCACACCCTCGTCGTCGAGACCGCCGAGGTCGCCGGTGCGGTACCACCCGTCGGCGAAGCGGGCCGTCAGCCCCTGCTCCGCCGTGCGGTAGCCCTGCGCCATCGCCGGTGACCGCACCTCGACGGCTCCGGTGCGGGCGTCGAGCGACCCGTCGCTGCGGCGGAACCGGACCTCGACGCCGGGTCGGACGCGCCCGGCGCTGCCCAGCCGGGCGGGCTGGTCGTACTCGGCCGGCGGCAGCGCGCTGACGATGCCGATCTCGCTGGCCCCGTAGGTGTGCGCCAGCACCGGGCCCAGGCGGGCGCGCGCCCGCCGGCGCAGGACCGGCGCGGCGTCGGCCCCGACGTGGGTCACCGCGCGCAGCGAGCGCAGGTCGTGCCGGGGCAGGTCCGCGTGGTCGGCCAGCTCGAGCAGCTGCGGTTCGACCAGGAACAGGTCGGTGATCCGCTCGGCCTCGACGGCGGCGAGGGTGTCCCCGGCGTCGAAGCCGTCCCGCAGGACGACGGTCCCGCCACCGAGCAGCGTCTGGTCGACCAGCACCTGGGTGAGGTAGGCGAGCTTGCCGTTGGCCAGCTGCCGGCGCTCCGGGCGGGCGGGGCCGGCGACCATCGCGGTGTAGCGGGCGAAGTCCCGCCGGCTGCCCTTGGGCACGCCGGTGGTGCCGCCGGAGGAGACGACCACCGCCAGGTCCGCCGGCCGCGCCCGGGACGGCAGCGGCGTGGCCGGCTGGGCCGCGGACAGCTCGTCCAACCGGAGCGCCACCCCGGGCACCGGACCCACGGCGGCGACCGGGACGCCGGTGCCACCGGGCAGCAGCCGGGCGGTCTGCGGCCACACCACGAGCAGCCGGGGGGCGAGCGACCGGACCAGCCGCGCCCGGTCGGCCTCCGCGGGCGGCGCGGACAGGTACACGGCGCCGGCGCCGACGAGGTGGGCGGCGTACCGCACGGCGAGCGCGTCGGGCCGGTTGGGTGCCAGCAGAGCGACGAGGTCGCCGCGGCCGATGCCCAGCGCGGCCAGCGCGCGGGCGGTGCGCCGGACGGCGGCCAGCAGGTCCGCGCCGGTGGTGTCCCGTCCGTCGCCGTCCCGGCCGCTGGTGCCGGTCGGGTCGGCGCGCAGCACCGCCCGGTCGCCCGCGCGGTGCAGCTGCGTGAGCAGGTCGTCGAGGTAGGTCGCGGGTCCCGGGGGCGGCGTGGGGGCGTCCATGGCAGGGGTCCTCCTGGGCGGGGTGGGCGGGGTCGGCGGGGTGGGCAGGGTGGGTGCGGGCCGGCGGGCGGCGGTCGGCCGGGTCACCGGTGCAGCAGGTCGGTGGGGGCGTCCGCCGCCGGGTGCGTCGCGGCCCGGCGGTCGCGGCGCCGCAGGGTGAGGGCCGTTCCGGAGGCGGCGGCCCCGGCGACGACCAGGCCGCCGGCAGCGATCCAGCCCCACGGCGTGCCGCCGCCGGCCGGGTCCGACGGGGCGGCGGCGGTGACGGTGTGGGCGGCCGTGTGCAGCTGCCCGGCCTCGCCCGCCCCGCCGGTCCGGTCCGGTCCGGTCCGGTCGCGGTCGCGCCCGCGCCGTGCACCGGCACGGGCTGCGGAGCGGGCTGGGGTGCCGGGTGCGGAGCCGGCTGCGGGGTGGGGCGCGGCACGGGGAGCGGCGTGGGGGCGCTGCCGCCGGTGACGGTGACGGTGACGGTGACCGTCCCGGTCGCCGTCCCGTTGCTGCAGGTCAGCAGCACCTGGTGCGCACCGGCGGCAGCTCCGTGCGCGATGGTCGCGGTGCCGTCGAAGGCGGCCGGGTCGGTCTTGGAGAAGGTCTCCGGCCCGGTGAAGGCGCCGGAGGTCACCGACTCCACCGTGGGCTGGGGCGCCCCGTCGGCGGGCGTCGGGCACGTACCGGAGACGCGGACGGTCTGGCCGGGGGCGGCGCTCGACGGCGACACCGACACGGAGCCGGGCTCCTGGGCGGGGGCGGTCGCCGGTGCCGTCGCGGGGGCCGTGGCCGGGTCGGCGGCGTCGGCGGTGAGGGGGGCGGCCAGGGCCGTGCCGGTGGTGAGACCCCCGAGGAGGAGGGCACCGGCCGAGGCGGACAGCAGCAGGACGGGCGTGCGCACCGCGGTCTCCGTTCGTCGTGCCGCCCCGGTGGAGCGGCGATGCGCACACCGTGGCGGGGGCACGTCCAACGGCGGGCCAACCCCGGTCCCACCGCTGCCCGCCCGCGGTTGGACCGGCCCTGGAGACGCCGGGCCGACGGTGGTCCCCGTCGCGGACCGCGCGGGTCCGCCGGGACGGAGGAGCACGACCGTGTCCACGCTGAGCGTCTGGGAGTTCGACACCGCCGACGGTGGGGAGCGCGCGCTGCGCCGGCTCGAGCAGCTGCCCCGGGAGGAGGTGCGGCTCGACGACGCGTCGGTGGTCACGTGGCCACCCCGGCACCGGGTGGCCGACGGCGGGCCCTGCTGCTGCCCGGAGGAGTCGCCGCGCACGTCGGCGCTGTTCCTCCTCACCCCGGACGGCGACGTCGACCGGGTCGCCGAGGCGCTGACGGCGAGCTCGGCGGTGCTGCTGCTGGCCAGCCCGTCGACGGGTCCGGTGGCTGCCCGCCCCCGCGCCGGCCGAGGGCGCCGGTCAGCTCCGCCAGCACGGCGAGGGTGCGCGCGGGGGTGAGCGGCCCGGGGCCGGGGTCGAACGGCGGCACCGGCGCGTCCGGCGGTCCACCACCCGCCCGGGCGTCCTCCCCCGCCGCGCAGACCACGTCGACCACCCGCTCGGCCTGCACCGCCACCGGCAGCCAGTCCGCCGCGGCGTGGGCGGGGTCGGGTTCGGCGAGGTCGCGCTCCAGCTGGTCCCGCCAGGCGTGCGCGGCGCGGTACGCGGCCTCGGTGGCGGCGGCCCGCTCCGCCGCGGGCACACCGGTCCCCAGCTCGCCGTCCACCTGCCGGGCCAGGGCGGCGAGGGTCGCGCGCGCGGCGCGCGCCGCGTCCGGCAGCCCGCGCCGCGGCCACAGCAGCACCCCGGCCAGCGCGGCGATGCCGCAGCCGAGGACGGTGTCCAGCAGTCGGGCCCCGGGCTGGACGCCGGACGGGTCGGCGACGCCGGTGCTCAGCAGCGCCGAGCCGGTGATCCCCACGACGGCCAGGCCGTAGAGCCGGGGCGCGGCGAGCGCGTCGATCCCCAGGGCCAGCGCCGCGGCCAGGCACAGCCACGCCGGCGACGGGCCCAGCGCCAGCACGCCGGCGACGAGGCCGACCCCGACCACCGTGCCGGCCAACCGGTGCAGGGAGCGCAGCACGACCGGGCCGTACTCCGGGCGCAGGACCACCGCCACGGTCAGCGGGATCCAGAACGCGTGCGCCGGCGGGTGCAGCCAGCCGGCCAGCGCCGTCGCGAGCGCGACGCACACGCCGAGCCGGGCGCCCAGCAGGAGCGCCTCCGGTCCGCCCGCCGGCGCGGGGACGGCCCACCGGCGCCGGGCCGGGGGCGGCGCGGGCGCGGCGGTCCACCAGCGGTCCAGGCGCCCGGTCCGCAGCTCCGCCGACCGGCGGCGCCAGCCGCCGGTCAGCTCCGCCACCTCCGGGGCGGGAGGGCCGCCGGCGGCGGCCGGGAGCGCGTGCAGCCGGGCCGCGGTGGCCGCCGCGTCCCGGGCCTCGGTCCAGGCCGCGTCCAGCGGGCTGGCCCCCGGCCGCGCGCGGTAGCCGGCCACCGCCGTCCGGGCCTCCGCGGACGCCCGCGCCAGCCGGTGCCGGGCGGCGTCGCCGGCCGGCCCCGGGCCGGTGCCCAGCAGGTCGGCCGCCGCGGTGAAGACCTGCGCCACCGCCTCCCGGCCGGCCCGGCCGCGGTGCAGCACCGCCCCCGGCAGCTCCAGGGCCAGCACCAGCGCGCTGCCCGCGCAGAACAGCGCGGGAGGTTCCCACACCGGCAGGTCGAGCCGGCCGAACTGGGTGTACGCCAGGCCGACGACCGCCATGACCGCCGCCCCGGTCGACGCGGGCCCGGTGCGGCCCACGACCCCGGCGAGCGCACCCACGGCGGCCGCCACCGCGACCACCCACCCGGTCGTGGCCGGGGTCAGGGCGCCGACCGTCATCCCGACCGCGGCGCCGGCGGCCTGACCGGCGACCCGCGCCGCCCGGGCCCGCAGCGCACCGTGGCCGAGGAAGCCCACGGCGCACGCGACCCCGAGGTAGGCGATGCCGCCCGCGCGCAGGTCGCCGAGGGCGGCCGAGCCGCCGAGGACCGCCCCCGCGGCGACGGCCGCCCGGATGCCGGCGCCGACGGCCCACGGCGCACGGCCCGCGCGGGTGCCGGCGAGCAGGGCCGACCACCAGCTCGCCGGCCCCGCGGCCGGGGTCCGGTGCGCCGGGTCGTCCGTCATGGCCCTCCTCCCACCCGAGCGGTCGCACGGTGCGCGGGTGCGCAGCCCGTGGCGGCACGGTGCCGGCCGGCGGTCCAACCCCGCTGCAACGCGGCGCCCCCGGCCGGCGCCGGGCCGGCGTTGGAGTGCGGTTGGACCGGCGCCGGGCAGGGTCGCGGCAGCGGCCGTGCGGGCGGCCCCGACCGGGAGGAGCGGCATGGTCCGGTGGGAGCTCCCGGTGAGCGGCGGGCCGGGTGGTGGCCCCGCGACCGGAGGTGCCCGGTGTCGGCGCTGACCCCGGAGCTGATGCCCTTCCTCGGCGGCCGCCGCGCGGTCGTCGCCTGGATGGTGGGGGCGTTCCTGCTCACCTTCCTGGTCACCCGGCTCATCACCCGGGCGATCCGGGCCGGCCGCGGCCCGTTCCGGGACGCCTCGGTCGGCGGCGTGCACGTGCACCACGAGGTCTACGGCATCTTCCTGCTGCTGGGCGCCGGCACGGCGCAGATCACCTACCGGCCGGAGCAGCCGTGGGCGTCGGTCGTCGCCGTGCTGTTCGGCGTCGGCGCCGGGCTGACCCTGGACGAGTTCGCCCTGTGGCTGCACCTGGACGACGTGTACTGGTCGAAGCAGGGGCGCACCTCCGTCGACGCCGTGCTCATCGCGCTCATCGTCGGGGTCCTGCTGCTGCTGGGCGCCAACCCGTTCGACGCCGACCGGGCGCACGGCGAGACGGTGGTGGCCGCCACGGTGCTGGCCGACCTCGTGCTGGCGCTGGTGTGCATCCTCAAGGGTCGGGTCGTGCTGGGGGTCGCCGGCGTCTTCGTCCCGGTGATCGCGCTCGTGGGCGCGGTGCGGCTGGCCCGGCCGGAGTCGCCCTGGGCCCGGCGCTGGTACCCGGCGGGCTCGCGCCGGATGCGCAGGGCGCGGCTGCGCCACCCCGTCGGCCGCCGCACCCGCTGGGACACCGTGGTCGACCTGTTCGTACCTGCCCCGGAGACGGGGGTGCCGGACCGGGACGCGAACCCCTGTCCGGCCCCCGACGACGCCCCTATGGTGCGGTGATGGTCCAGGACGCGGACACCGCGGGGCCGCGCGCCGGCGAGCGCGGGCGCCGGCTGGAGAAGCTGCAGGAGCTGCGCGCGGCCGGCCAGGAGGTCTACCCCTACCGCTGGCCCACCGACGCGTCGCTGGCCGACGTCCGGGCCGCCGCGGGCGACCTGGCGCCCGACGTCCGGACCCGGCAGCGGGTGCGCGTGGCCGGGCGCCTGGAGCTGCTGCGGCCGCAGGGCTTCCTGTCGTTCGGCCGCCTCCGTGACCGCACGGGCACGATCCAGCTGTACGCCGACCGGACCGTGCTGCCCCCCGACCGCTACCGCGCCTTCGACGACCTCGACCGCGGCGACTGGGTCGGCGTCGAGGGCACGGTCATGACCACCCGGCGCGGCGAGCCGTCGATCTGCGTCGAGCGGTTCGCCGTCCTGGGCAAGGCGCTCACCGACCCGCCGGCCAAGCACCACGGGATCACCGACGTGGAGACCCGGTACCGCCAGCGGTACGCCGACCTGCAGGGCAACGAGCGCACCCGCGAGGTGTTCCGGGTGCGGCACGCGACCGTGCGGGCGCTGCGCCGGCACCTGGAGGACCGCGGGTTCACCGAGGTCGAGGGGCCGGTGCTGCAGACGATCCAGGGCGGGGCCGCGGCCCGCCCCTTCGTCACCCACTCCAACGCACTGGACCTCGACCTCTACCTGCGGATCGCCCTGGAGCTGCACCTCAAGCGGCTGGTCGTCGGCGGCATGGAGCGGGTGTTCGAGATCGGGCGGGTCTTCCGCAACGAGGGCATCGACACCCGGCACAACCCGGAGTTCACCCTGCTGGAGGCCTACCAGGCGTTCGCCGACTACGGCGACATGATGGAGCTGGTCGAGGGCATGGTGCTCGACGCGGCGCGGGCGGCGCTGGGCGACCAGCTGGTCGTGCACCGCCGCGGCACCACCATCGACCTGGCTGCGACCCCGTGGCCGCGCCGCCGGTTCGCCGACATGATCGCCGGCGTCACGGGCGCCCGGATGCACCCGGACATGCCGCTGGACGAGGCGCGCGCCGTCCTGGACCGGCTGGGCCTGGCGTACGAGGCCGGCTGGGGGGCCGGCCGGCTGATGAAGGAGGTCTACGACGAGAAGGTCCAGCACGACGTCGTCGGCCCCGTCTTCTGCACCGACTACCCCCGCGAGGTGTCGCCGCTGGCCCGGGTGCACCGCGACGACCCGGCGTACGTGGAGCGGTTCGAGCTGATCGTCGCCGGGTCCGAGCTGTGCAACGCCTACTCCGAGCAGAACGACCCGGTGGAGCAGCTGGCGGCCTTCGAGGCGGAGGCCCGGGCCAAGGCCGGTGGCGACCCGGAGGCCGGCGACGTCGACCTGGACTACGTGCGGGCGCTGGAGCGCGGGATGCCGTGCACCGGGGGGCTGGGCATCGGCGTCGACCGGCTGGTCATGCTGCTGGCCGGCGTCGACTCCATCCGCGAGGTCATCCTCTTCCCGACGCTGCGCCCGGAGTTCGCCCCGCCGCCCGGCGGGGGTCCCGGCGGCGCGCCGCGGCCGCTGCTGGCGCCGACGCCGGTCGCCCCGCCCGCCGCGGGCGGGAACGGCGGCCCGCCCGGCGGGTCGGTGGTCGCGCTGTCGCCGCTGGCGCCGTCCACCGGGGAGGTGCCGCCACCCCCGGCGCGCGCCGCCCACCGGACCGCACCCCGGGTGCTCGCGGTGCTCACCGCGCTCGCCGGGCTGCTGCAGCTGCTCCCGCGGCTGCCGTTCGTGCACTCCGCGTGGCGCACCGAGACCCTGGACGCCGGACCGATGGCGCTGCCGGTCGCGGGGCACGTCGCCTCGGTGGTCATCGGGCTGGTGCTGGTCCTGGTGGCCGACCAGCTGGCCAAGCGGAAACGGACCGCCTGGCGGGTGGCGGTGGTGCTGTTCGCGCTGGGCGTGCTGGTGAACCTGGTCAAGGGGCGCTCCCCGCACCCGGTCGCGCTGGGCGTGTGCGTCGTCCTGCTCGCCCTGCTGCTGGTGCACCGCTCGGCCTTCCGGGCACCCGCCGACCCGCCGTCCCTGCTGCGCCTGGCCCGGTTCGTCCCGGTGTACCTGGCCTGCGTGCTGGCGTTCGGCCTCGGCGCGCTGGCCCTCGAGCACGACCGGCTGAGCCCCGCGCTCGGTCCGGGCGGCGCGCTGGCGACGGTGTTCGGCGGCCTGGTCGGGCTGGACGGCCCGTACACCTACCGGTCCCGGTTCTTCGCCGCGTTCTTCCCCGACGCGCTGCTGGCGCTCGGCATCGCGGGCCTCGCCGTCCTCGCGCTGCTGCTGTTCCGGCCGCTCACCACCCGGCAGCCCCGGCGGGAGGGTGACTGGGAGCACGCCAGCCGGCTCGTGCACACCTACGGCTGGGACACCCTGGCCTACTTCGCTCTGCGACCGGACAAGAACTTCTTCTTCTCCCGGGACGGCGAGGCGTTCCTGGCCTACACCTACCTCGGTGGCTACGCGCTGGTGTCCGGCGACCCGGTGGGAGCCCGCGACTCGGTGGTCCGGGTGCTCGACGAGTTCCTCGCCGAGTGCGAGGAGCGGTCCTGGGAGCCGGCCCTGCTCGCTGCGCGGGAGGCGAGCATGCCGCTGTACTCCTCGCGCGGCTTCTCCGCGTTCTACCTCGGCGACGAGGCGGTCATCGACTGCCGCACCTTCAGCCTGGAGGGCCCCGAGCGCAAGGGCCTGCGGGCCGCGGTGCGGCGGGTGGGGCGCACCCACTCGTTCCGGTTGGTCGCGGAGTCCCAGGCCTCGCCCACGCTGGTCGCCCAGCTCAACGCGATCAGCGAGCGGTGGCGGGGCAAGCACCCCGAGCGCGGCTTCACGATGACGCTGTCCCAGGACGTGCAGGGCGCCGGCGCCGACCCGCAGTTCCTGCTCTGCGTCGCGCTGGACGCCGACGGGGTGCCCGGCGGGTTCCTGCGGCTGGTCCCGGCGTACGGCCCGGACTTCGGCTACACGCTGGACCTGATGCGGCACGACCCGGACGCGCCCAACGGCATGACCGAGTTCCTCATCAGCCAGACCGCGGCGTCGCTGGGCGCCCGGGGCATCGCCCGGCTGTCGATGAACTTCGCGATGTGGGGCCGGCTGTTCGCCGACGACGTCCCCTTCACCCCGGTCCAGCGGGCGGCCCGCTGGGCGGTCGGCGTGGTCAACCCGTTCTTCCAGATCAAGTCGCTGCACGACTTCAACGCCAAGTTCGGCCCGGAGTGGCTGCCCCGGGTGCTGGCCTACCGGCACCCGGCGGACCTGCCGCGGGTCGGCATCCGCTACGCCGGCGCGGAGGGCTTCCTGGCCGTCCCCGGGCTCGGGGACCTGCTGGTGCCCAAGGCCGTGGAGGACGACGGGCCACCCCGGGCGGCGGCGTGACCGCCCCGGTCGACCGGGACCGCGGCACCGCCCTCGCGGGAGCGGCCGTGCTGGTCTGCCTGCTGGCCGCGCTCGCCGTCGTGCAGTGGGCCGGCCGGCCGCGGGCCGACGACGGCAGCGCGTCGTTCCCCGAGGTCGAGCGGGCGGTCACCGACGCCGGGCTCGAGGTGTGCGCCGAGGACGACCACCCGGCGGGCCTGGCCCCCGGCGCCGTGGAGAGCCGCACGTACGAGCTGGCGGTCCGCTGCGCGGCGGACGGCGGGCGGGCCGGGGTGACCGTGGACGGCTTCGCCTCGACCGCCGACCGGGACGCCGCGGCCCGGCAGTTCGAGTCGCTCGTGCGCCCGCGCGGCAGCGGGGTGGTGTGGACCCTCGGCCGGACCACGGTCTTCCTGCAGGGGTCCGGTGACCGGGAGGTGCGCGACCGGCTGGGCCGGTCGCTGCGCGCGGCGGGCGCCCGGTGAGCGGCGGGGTCGCGCGGCCGGTGCGTCTGGGCGTGCTGGCGCTGGCGATGATCAACGTGGCGTCGATCGTCAGCGCCCGGAACCTGCCGGTGATGGCCGAGTACGGCTGGGCGATGCTCGCGCTGTTCGCGCTGTCGATCCTGGTGTTCCTGGTGCCGATCGCCATGGTCGCGGCGGAGCTCGGCACCGCCTGGCCGCGGGAGGGCGGGGTCTTCGCCTGGGTGGGCCAGGCGTTCGGCGGGCGCACCGGGTTCCTGGCGGTGTGGTGCGACTACGCGGAGAACGTGGCCTGGTTCCCCACGGTGCTGTCGTTCATCGCCGCCTCGCTGGCCTACGTGGTCGACCCGTCGCTGGCCACCGACAAGACCTACCTGGTCGTGGTCATGCTGGTGTGCTTCTGGGGCACCACGGCCGCGGCGCTGCACGGCGTGCGGGCGTCCTCGGTGATCGGCGCGGTCGGCACGGTCGCCGGGTCGATCCTGCCGGCCGTGCTGGTGGTCGTGCTGGGCGCGGCGTTCCTGCTGCGCGGCGACCGGTCGCAGATCCCCTTCTCCGCCGACGCGCTGGTGCCCGACGTGGCGTGGGACAACCTGGCGTTCCTCGGCGGCATCGTGCTGCTGTTCACCGGCATGGAGATGGCCGGATTCCACGCCCGGGAGACCCGCGACCCCGGCCGCACCGTGCCCCGCGCCATCGCGCTGACCGTGGCGGTGACGGTGGTCTTCTCCGTGCTCGGCTCGTTGTTCATGGCGTTCGTGCTGCCCCGGCGGGAGATCAGCCTCGTCTCGGGGACCATGGAGCTGTTCCGCAGCGTGCTCGACCGGTTCGACCTGGGCTGGCTGGTCGCGCCGCTGGCGCTGCTGGTCGCCCTGGGCGGCATCGCGCACCTGACGCCGTGGGTGCTCGGCCCGGCCAAGGGCGTGGCCGCGGTGGCCCGCGACGGCCTGGCCCCGGCGCGGCTGGGGCAGGTCAACCGCGACGACGTCCCGGTGCGGCTGCTCGTGCTGCAGGGCGTGGCCGGCTCGGTGTTCGCGCTGCTGTTCCTGCTGGTGCCCAGCGTGAGCACCTCCTACTGGATGCTGTCGGCGGTCACCGCCCAGATCGTCGTGGTGATGTACGGGCTGATGTTCGCCGCGGTCATCCGGCTGCGGCACACCGAGCCGGACACCCCCCGCCCCTACCGGGTCCCCGGCGGCCTGCCCGGCGTGTACCTGGTCGGCGGGGTGGGTCTGCTGGGCTGCCTGGGCTCCTTCGTGCTCGGCTTCATCCCGCCCAGCCAGCTGAAGACCGGCGACCCGGTGGTGTACGTGTCGCTGCTGGCGCTGGCGACGGTGGTGCTGTGCCTGCCGCCGTTCCTGCTGGCGTTCACCGCGCGGCTGCGGCGCCGGTCCGCGCCTGCCGCGGAGCCGGCGACCACCGGCTGAACCGGCTCAGCCCCGCCGTCCCGCGGTCGCCGGCTCGCCGGCGGGGGCCGCCGGTCCCGCGGCGGACCGGGCGAGGACGCCGGTGGCGACCACCATGGCCACGACGACGGCCGCCAGCAGCACCCACTCGGCCCCGTCCGCCCGCAGCCGCTCGTGCAGCACCACCGTGCCGATGACGACGGCGACCACCGGCTCGCCGACGGTGATCGCGGGCAGCGAGGCGGCCAGGTCCCCGGCCTGGAAGGCCGACTGCTGCAGCAGCGTGCCACCGACCATCGCGGCGGCGAGCACGTAGGTCTCCCAGCTGGTGAGCACCGCGACCGGCCCGGCGTGCAGGGTGCTGACCACGCCCTTGGTCAGGGCCGCGCCCACGCCGTAGGCGATGCCGGTGGCCACCGCCAGCAGCAGGGCGCGCGGCGTGCCGCGCAGGGTCGCCGCCCCGGCCAGGCAGCCGACGAGCACCACGGCCAGCACCACCGCGGTGGGCAGCCAGTCGCGCAGCCCGGCGCGGTCGGTGCCCGCGGAGGGCTGGCCGGCGACCACGAACACCGCGAGCGCGGCGGCCAGCAGCAGCGCGCACAGCCAGTCCCGCGGCCGGAGCCGCCGGCCGGCCCAGGCGGCGCCCAGCGGGAGGGCGAACAGCAGCGTGGTCACCAGCAGCGGCTGCACCAGCACCAGCGACCCGGCGCCGAGCGCGGCGGCCTGCGCCACGTAGCCGCCGGTGTCGCTCACCGCCCCGGCCCACCACAGCGGCCGGCGGGCCAGCGCGAGCACCAGCCGCAGCCCGCGCGCCTGCTCGTCGCGGACCTCCGCGGCCGACCGCTGCTGCACCGCGGCGGCGACCGCGAACAGCGCGGCGGCGAGGAGGGCAAGGCCTGCCGCGAGCGCGGTCACCCGGCCTATCCTGCCCGGCATCGACGCTCTGGAGGACGTCTCGGCCACCGCGTGGTGGCCGGTTCGTGGCCTGGTCCTGGTCCTGGCCGTGCTCGCGCTGGCCGGCACGGTCCGGGCGTTCGTGCGCCACCGCGGCCTGCTGCTGCGGCTCACCGGCGTGCTGGTGACCCTGGTGCTGCTGCTGGCCAGCGCGGCCGCCGCGGTGAACGCGCACTACGGCTACTACCCCACCCTGGGCCAGGCGCTGGGCCGGACCTCCCCCGACGCGTCGAGCCTGGAGGCGGCCGAGGACCGCCGCGGCCGGGTCCCCGACCACGGGTCGGTGGTCGCGGTGCAGCTGCCCGCGCCCCGGTCGGGCTTCGACGCGCGTCCGGCGCAGGTGTACCTGCCGCCGGCCTGGTTCGCCCGGGACCGCCCGACGCTGCCGGTGGTGATGCTGCTGCACGGCACGCCCGGCTCACCGACCGACTGGGTCGAGGGCGGCGAGGCCCCGGCCACCGCCGACGCCTGGGCGGCGCGGCACGGCGGGCGTGCGCCGGTGCTGGTCATGCCCGACGTCAACGGCACCCTGACCGGTGACACCGAGTGCGTCGACAGCGACCGCGGCCGGGTGGAGACCTACCTGACCGAGGACGTGCCGGCCGCGGTGGTGGCGATGACCGGCGCGCAGCCGCCCGGGCGGCGGTGGGCGGTGGCCGGGCTGTCCGAGGGCGGCACCTGCGCCATGGTGCTCGCGCTGCGCCACCCGGACCTGTTCACCGCGTTCGGGCAGTACAGCGGGCTGGTCGGCCCGCGCGCCGGCGACACCAACAGCGGGGTCGCGGAGACGGTGGCCGAGCTGTTCGGCGGCTCGGAGGCCGCGTTCCGGGCGCACGAGCCTCCCGACCTGCTGGCCGCCGCGGGCGACCGCTACCGGCACCTGGGCGGGTGGTTCGAGGTGGGTGCGGACGACGCCGAGCCGCTCGCCGCCGCCGAGCAGCTCGCCCCGCTGGCCCGGCAGGCGCAGATCGACACCTGCCTGGTCGTCGTGCCCGGCGGCCAGCACACCTTCGCCGTGTGGCGGGCGGCGTTCCGGTCGTCGCTGCCCTTCCTCGCCGCCCGGCTCGGGATGGTCCGGCAGACCGCCGCGATGACCGGGAGCTGCGCCGCGCCGTCCTGACCGCGCACCCGCGGTTGGAGCGGGATTGGCGACGGCGACGCGACGGTGCCCCCGCCGGGCGGACCCGCCGCCCGCCGGCCCGGCCCCGAGGAGCTGAGGGTGCACACCTTCTTCAAGCACGCCGACTTCCAGTTCGCCGCGGAGAACGTCCTCGGCGCCACCTACGCCCGGGGAGCCGACGTGGGCGAGGTGCTCACCACCGTCGACCGGGTGCACGACGGCGACGCCCGCAGCTGGGTCACCCAGTGGACGGCGACGGCCGACCGGGTGGCCGCGCTGGCGCAGGAGGCCGAGGCGGTGGGGCACCGGCGGTCGGCGGCGGCCCGCTGGCTGCGCGCGGCCACCTACTTCGCCGCGGCGTCGGAGAAGGCGGACGCCACGGGGACGTTCACCGAGCTGTGGGAACGCCACCGCGACGCCTGGGACCGGTTCACCGAGCTCGGCGACGTCCCGGTCGAGCGGCTGGCCGTGCCCTACGAGGGCACGACGCTGCCCGGGTACCTGTTCCGCTCGGGGCCACCCGACGAGCCCCGCCGGACGCTGGTCTACACCAACGGCAGCGACGGCTCCGTCGTCGGCGCGTGGACCCGGTGCGCGGCCGGGGCGCTGCCCCGCGGCTGGAACGTCGTCACCTACGACGGCCCCGGCCAGAACGCGGCCCTGGTGCGGCAGTCCCTCCCCTTCCGCCCCGACTGGGAGCACGTGCTGACCCCGGTCCTCGACCTGCTCGCCACCCGGCCCGAGGTCGACCCCGGGCGGATCGCGGTGGTCGGCGTCAGCCAGGCCGGCTGCTGGGTGCCCCGCGCGCTGGCCGCCGAGCACCGCGTCGCCGCGGCGGTGGCCGACCCCGGCGTCGTCGAGGTCGCCAGCTACGCGGTCGGCCAGCTGCCGCACTTCCTGGTCAAACTGCTCGACGCCGGCGACCGGGAGAGGTTCGACCGGCAGATGGAGCTGGGGCTCAAGGTCTCCCCCGCGACCCGGACGACGCTGCGGTGGCGGATGCGCCCCTACGGCACGACCTCGCCGTTCGACTTCTTCACCGCGATGCGCGAGCACCGGGTCAGCGACGAGCAGCTCGCCGCGATCCGCTGCCCGCTGCTGGTCACCGACCCCGAGCACGAGCAGTTCTGGCCGGGCCAGCCGGCCCGGATGGCCGCCGGGGTGGGAGCCCGCGCCACCCTGGTGCCGTTCACCGCCGCCGAGGGGGCCGACGGGCACTGCGAGCCGGCCGCCGCGGGCCTGCGCGACGAGCGCCTCCTCGACTGGCTCGACGAGCAGGTGCCGGCCCGGTGACCGGGGTGCCGGACCTGCTCGCCGTGCTCACCCGCGGCCTCGGCGCACCGGCGGCGCGGGGCCGGTCCGCCGGCGGGCGCCGGGCCGGCGCCCCGGGCCCGGCGGGCCGGCCACCGGTCGCCGGGCCAGCGACACGGTGAGCGCGGGGAACACCAGCACGGTGACGACGCCGGCGCCCACCAGGGCGGCGGCGTTCTCGCGGAGCATGGTGCCGCTGCGGAGCCCGATCTCGGTGAGCGCCACCAGCACCGGCAGCGCGGTCGCGCTGACCAGCCCGGCCTGGACCCGCTGCCTGGCCGGCAGCAGCCCGCGGTAGACCAGCAGCGCCGGGCCACCCCGCACCGCGACCATGAGCACCAGGAAGAGGACCAGCCGCAGCGGCGCGTCGGCGATGGCCGGCAGGTCCAGGGCCATGCCGGAGGACACGAAGAACACCGGGACGAAGAACCCGTAGCCGACCGCGTCGAGCTTCGCCTCCAGCTGCGGCGCCGCCGGCCCGACCCAGCGCCGGAGCACCACGCCGGCGAGGAAGGCGCCGAGCACCGCGTCCAGGTGGAACTGGTCGGTGACCGCGATGAGTGCGACCAGCAGCAGCACCGTGCCGCGCAGGGTGATCTGGCCGGTCTCGTCCTGCCCGGCGAGCGCAACGGTCGCCAGCCGGCTGCCGTCGCGGACCGCGTGGCGCAGCAGTGCGAGCGCCCCGGCGAGGACGGCGACCGCACCGAGGGACGCCAGCGCGGCCAGCCGCCCCTGGCTGCCCAGGAACACCGCGATCGCCAGCACCGGCAGCAGCTCGCCGGCGCCGCCGGTCGCCAGCAGCACCCGCCCGAGCGGGCCGGTGAGCAGCCCCTCGTCGCGCAGCACCGGCAGCAGGGTGCCCAGCGCCGTGGTGGTCAGCGCCAGGGACACCGGCAGGAAGTCCCGGACCACCCCGCCGGCGGTGAGCGCACCGACGACGAGCAGGGCGAGCGCGAGCGACGTGCCCCAGGCGAGGACCGCGCGCCGCCCGGCCGCCTCGCCGAGCAGTCGGAGGTCCAGCTCGTAGCCGGCGAGCAGGAAGACGAAGCCCAGGCCCACGTCGGCGAGCACCTGCACGTCACCGGCGGACCCGGCGTCCAGCACGTGCGGCCCGAGCACGATCCCCCCGGCCAGCAGCAGCACCACCTGCGGCACGGCCAGCTTCGGGAACAGCCCCTTGACCAGGGCGGCGAGCAGCGACACCGCGGCGACGGCGGCCAGGGTGTCGATCGACAGGACGTCGTCCACCCGGGCCTCCTCCCGACACCGCAGCGCCCGTCCGATCCTGGTGGGTCGGGCCGGGCGGTGGAAGGAGCTGGTGCGCGGCGCACCGCCGGCTCGGGCCGCTGTCCCGGCCCGCGGGGAGGGGCCCGCTGCCCGCCGACCGGTCGGTCAGTTGTGCAGCACGGCGGCGCCGCCGAACCGCCCGTCGGCGAGGTCGGCCAGGGCGACGTCGGCCCGCTCCATCGGGTAGCCGGTGGTGGTGGCCCACACGTCGAGCCGGGCCGCCAGGTCGAGGAACTCCTCCCCGTCCCGGCGGGTGTTCGCGGTGACGCTGCGCAGCCGGCGCTCCTGGAACAGGTCGCGGTCGTAGGCCAGCGCCGGGACGTCGGACAACCAGATGCCGGCCACCGCCAGGGTCGCCCCGCGGTCCAGCGCCTGGAGCGCCGCCGGCACCAGCTCCCCCGCCGGCGCGAACAGCACCGCGCCGTCCAACGGTTCGGGCGGGACGTCGGTGGCACCGCCCACCGAGTCCACGCCCAGCCGCACCGCCAGCTCCCGGTTGCGCGTGCCGCGGGTGAGGACGTGCACGCGCAGCCCCTGGGCCAGGGCCACCTGCGCGGTGAGGTGCGCGCTGCCCCCAGCCGTAGATCCCCAGCCGACCACCGGGCGGCACCTCCGCGGCCCGCAGGGCCCGGTACCCGATGATCCCGGCGCACAGCAGCGGCGCCGCCTGCTCGTCGCTGAGCCCGTCGGGCAGCGGGTAGGCGAAGGACTCCTCGGCCAAGCAGGCGTCGGCGTACCCGCCGTCGACGTCCCAGCCGGTCAAGGCGGGGTGCAGGCACAGGTTCTCCTGCCCCCGCCGGCAGAACCGGCAGCTGCCGTCGGTGCGCCCCAGCCAGGGGACGCCGATCCGGTCGCCCACGGCGAAGCGCGTCACGCCGGGGCCGAGCGCCTCGACCCGCCCGACGACCTCGTGGCCGGGGGTGACGCCGGGACGGCGCGCCGGCAGGTCGCCCTCGGCCAGGTGCAGGTCGGTGCGGCAGACCCCGCACAGCGAGATCCGCACCCGCACCTGGCCGGGGCCCGGGGCCGGTGTGTCGCGCTCGACCCGGCGCAGCACCCCGTCGGCGAGCGGCCCGGGGCGGTCGACCACCCAGGCGAGCACGAGAGGGGCTCAGCTGCCGGCGGCGGCCAGCGCGGTGGTGTCCCGCCCGGCCTCCGGAACCGTGTCCGGGTGCACCACCAGGACCGGGCAGGGGGCGTGCACCACGGCGTGCAGCGCCACCGAGCCGAGCACCATGCCGGCCAGCCGGCTGCGGCTCCGGCTGCCGACCACCAGCAGCGCGGCGCCCGCGGCCTGCCGGACCAGCACGTCCTGCGGCGGCCCGTCGAGGGCGCGCACCTGCACCCGGAGGTCCGGCCGGTCGCCCAGCACCTCGGCGACCAGGCGTTCGGCCGCCGTCTGGGCGGCCTCGCGCATCCGGGTGAACTCGCGGACCTCGAAGACGTAGGCCTCGGTCCAGTAGTCGGGCACGGTCACGGCCGTGACCGCGTGCAGCTCGGCCCCCAGCGCGGCCGCCGCCTCCGCCGCGGCGCGGACCACGGCGCCCGCGGTGTCCGACTCGTCGACCCCGACCACCACCCGCGCCGGGGCGGCCACCGCCCCCGGGTGGACGACCACGACGCGGCAGGCGGCGTGCGCGGCGCAGTGCAGCGCGACCGACCCGAGCAGCGTGCTGCGCACCCCGCCCCGGCCGCGGCTGCCGACGACGAGCAGGGCGGCGTCGCGGCTGCGCTGGACCAGGTGCTCGGAGGCGGCACCGGCGACGACCGTGACGGTCACGTCGACGTCCCGCCCGGCGGCCGCCCGGGCCCCGGTGACCAGCTCCCGGGTCAACCGCTCGGTGTCCGCGCGGATCTCCTCGATGCGCGCGGGGTTCTCCAGCAGCGGGTCGATCCAGTAGAAGTCCACCGGGAAGGCGGCGACCACCTCCAGCGGCGACTGCCGGCGGGCCGCCTCGGCGAGGGCCCAGTCCAGGGCGGCCCGGGCGCCCGGTGACCCGTCGACCCCGACGACGACCCGGTCGGCGGGCGCGGTGCTCTTCTGGTCCACGACGTCCTCCTCGCACCGGGTGCCGGCCGTTCCGGCCCGGTCGTCCCGAGCCTGCCGCCGCCGGCGGGGACGGGGCGCCGTCCGCACGTCACGGGGCGCCGGGACGTAGGTCCCGGCGCCCCGCGCTCCTCGCTCAGCGGCCCTGCGCCGCCTGTTCCTGCGTCGCCCGTTCCGGTGCCGTCTCCGCCGTGGGCGCGGCGGCCGGACCCGGGATCCGCGGTGCGGTGCCGGCTCCGTCCGGTGCGGTCGGCGGCCCCGGCGGGACGTGCGCGCGCTGGACGGCGAGAGCGACGAGCAGCCCGCCGACCACCAGCAGCAGGGCACCGCCGGCCAGCAGCCCGATGGAGACCGCACGGAGCGCCGGGACGGTGGCGGCCAGCCGGACGTCCGCGGAGACCCCGGCCGCGCCGTCGGCCCGCATGACCACGACCGTCCAGTCGCCGTCCCGCGGGGTCCAGGTCAGCCGCTGCGCACCCGGACCGCTGGTCTGCGCCGCCCAGATGCTGGCCTGCGTGGGCGCCGAGGACGGCGGGCCGCCGGCCAGGTCGGTCGTCATCCGGCCCATCCCGCTGGTCCACCCGTCCCACATCCGGTCGCCGGTCACCATCCGCTGGCCGACACCGGCCAGCCACCGGTCGGCCTCGGCCGACGGGGCGATGCCCACGAACAGCGGTGTCGACCCGTCGGTCGGGGTGGCCTGCACCCGCACCCGGCCCACGAGGTCGTCGAGCACCCAGTCAGCTCCCGCCGTCTCCAGCACGACTCGGTCGCTGACCAGCGCGTACCGCCCGGTCGACACCGTGCTGGCCGGGCTGACCAGCCAGTCCCCCTCCCGGTGGGTGGCATCGGCGACGAGCAGCCCGGTCCCGGCGGCCAGCGGCGCGGTCGACACCAGCACCAGGAGCGCGCCGGCGACCAGGGCGACCACCCGGCCCGCCGTCCAGCCCCGGGGCCGGCCCCCGGGCCCGGCGGGCGCGGTCGTGGTCGCGGTGGCACCGCCGGCCGGGACGGGCGCCGCGGTCCCGGTGCCCGTCGGTGCCGGCGGCAGCGGCCCGGCCGGCACCGAGCCGGGGTCGGTGCCGCCCATGTCCAGCCGGAACGGCGGGTAGCGGTCGGTCATCAGCGCGGCGTAGGCGGCGACCCGCAGCACCCACCGGTCCATGCCGAGGACGAAGTCGAACAGCGGGCGGGGGTACCTGCCGGTGAACAGCAGCACGACCGCGGCCACGAGCACCAGCAGCCCGATCAGGCCGCCGGAGCCCCAGTTCCCGCCCCACCCGTCGTCCCCCGCCCGGGAGGTCAGCCAGAGACCGCCGCCGGCGAAGACGGCCACCACGACGTAGTGCGGGATCGCCAGCAGCCACCACTTCACCAGCACCAGCCCCCGGGAGAGCCGTTCCGGGTACTCCACGGACAGGTGCGCCGGGTAACCGGGCACCTCGGCGAGGGTGAACGGCGGGTACCGGTCGGTGCCGAGCGCGGAGTACGCGTAGTACTGCACGCGCCACGTCCAGCGGAGCACCCCGACGTTGAAGTCGAACACCGCCCGCGGGTAGCGGCCGGTGACCAGGACGGCGAAGAACGCGACGACGGTCAGCACGGTGAACGCCAGCCACAGGAACGCGAGCACCACCGCGTGCGGCAGCACCAGCAACCACTTCACCAGCCAGAGCCACCGGGTGGTCTGCTCCTGGGTCGCGTCCACCCGGACCGGGTAGGGCGCGGGTTGCTCGGTCACGGCGCACCTCCTGAGGGATCTGCCCGCGCCTGCCGCCGCGGTCGCGCCGACCTGCTGCACGGGGCCCGCCCACCGTCGCGCCGGGGGCACCCCCGGGACCACGGCCCTTCGTCGGCCCCGGGCGGGTCGGAGGTCGGTCCGGGACCGGCTCAGGCAGCGGGGTGGACGACGAGCACCGGGCACGGGGCGTGCATCGCCGCGCCGAGCGCGACCGACCCGAGCAGCAGGCCCCGCCACTCCCCGTGGCCGCGGCAGCCGACGACGAGCAGCCCGGCGTCGGTGGCCGCCTGCAGCAGCGCATCGAGCGGGCGGCCCTCGACCACCACGACGTCGACCTCGGGCGCCGGCCGGCCGAGCCGGGCGCCGGCGGCCGCTCGTTCCTCGGCCACTGCCGCGTCCACCGCCGCGCGCAGCTGGGCGGCCACCTCCGCCCGGGTGGGCACGACGACGGTCGTCAGCTCCGCCCACTGGTCGGCCATCTCGAAGGCGGCCACCACGCGCACCGGCACGCCCGGGCCGCCGCCGCGTCGAGCGCGGCCGCGAGCGCGGCCCGGGCGTGACCCGACCCGTCGAGACCCACGACCACCCGCCGGCCCGCCGCGCCCGGCGGGGCCGGGTGCACGACGAGCACCGGGCAGGGGGCGTGCGTCGCGCAGTGCAGCGCGACCGAGCCCAGCAGGACGCTGCCGACCGCCCCCCGGCCGCGGTTGCCCACGACGAGCAGCTCCGCCCCGTGCGCCCGGCCGACCAGGCGCTCCGCGGCCGGTACCGAGCAGGCGTGCACGGTCACCGGCACCTCGGCCGCGCCCGGCACCGCGGCCACCGCGGGGTCGGCGCGCACGCTGCGCACCAGGTCCTGGGTGCGCAGCAGCGCCCGCTCCCGCACCTCCGGCCACACCGAGCTCGGCACCGGGTAGGGCCCGCCGAACGACACCGGCGGCTGCACCGCGTGCACCGCCTCGACCACAGCCCCCCGGCGGGCCGCCTCCACCAGCCCCGCCACCAGGGCGTCGCGTCCCCCGGGCGAGTCGTCGGCGCCCACCACCACCCGGGGCCGGTCCACCCCGGCGGGACCGCCCGGCCCGTCGTCCCGCTGCTCGCTCATGCGCGCTCCCTCTCCCCGCGGACCCCTTCCCCGCGCCGGAGGTCCCGGTGCAGGCCGAGCACGAGCAGGTCGGCGTCCCGGCCCAGGGCGAGCAGGACGCCGGTGACCGGGCCGGCGAGCACCTCGACCTGGGTGCGTCCCCGGACGCCGGTCGCGGCGACCGCGCGCTGGACCAGGGTCACGAGGTGCTCACGGCGGGCCGTGACCTCCGCCGGGTCGGGTGCCGGCGCAGCGACCGGACCGGGGCAGACGGTGACCGCCAGCACGGTGGCGTCCCGCCGGGCGGCCTCCCGGAGCGCGAAGCACAGCGGGCCGTCGCCGTCGTCCGTCGGGCTGACCCCCACGACGATCCGGGGCGGGTGCGGAGCCGGCACCGGCCGGTCCGGGCTCACCGGCGCGGCAGCAGCCGCGGCACCGGGGCGAGCCGCACCGCACCGGCTCCGGTGACCGCCGCCATCGACGAGGCCATCAGCAGCCCGGCGAGCACGCCGATCGCGGTCACCAGCACCGGGTCCTGGCCCGGGTGCCACAGCGGGGTGGCCACGGCGGTGAACACCACCAGCCCGGCCAGCCACCCGGCCGCGGTCCACCCGATCCACCGGCCGGCATGCGCGACGTGCCACCGCAGCACGGACCACTGCGCCGTCCCGAGCGACAGCAGCAGCACCGTGCCACCGACCGCGGCCGCCCCGACCTGCCCGGCGGTCGGCCAGCCGCGCCAGACGTCCGCCGTGCTGCTGGGCAGCAGGCCCAGCAGCCACGCCAGTGCGGCGGCCGCCGCCGTCCGGGCGGTCCAGGTCTCGAGGGGCAGGTCCGGCAGCCGGCGCCGCAGCACCCGGGCCTGCGACCAGCCGAGCACCGCACCCTCCCCCGCCCCGGCCAGCGGCAGCAGGAGCAGCGGGAGCGGGCCGGGGGCACCGGCGGCACCCAGCGCCGCGGCGGCCGCCGGCAGCAGGAAGCCGACCGCCTCCCCGGCGGTGACCACCAGCAGCCAGCGTCGCCACAGCCTGGCCTCCGCGGGCGGTCGGGAGCCGCTCGCTCGAGCGGCGGAGCGGGTGTCGATCGCCATGACGCCAGCGTCCGGCCCCGGCGGCACCGGCGGCCAGGGCCGAACGGCTCGGCGCGGGCGCGCAGTCGTCCCCCGGGCACCGGGACCTCCGTACGGCGACGCGGCAGCCGGGGTCCTAGGTCCCGGGCAGGTGGGACGGCCGGCACCGCGCGCGCCGATGCGCGGGGGGCCAGCCTCGGGGGGGAGCAGGAGGACGGCGCGCCCGCCCGCTGGACCGGCCCCCAGGGGGTGGCATCTCATGGACGCACGGCCCGGACCCCGGGTGCTGGTGGCGGTGGCCAGCCGGCACGGCGCCACCGCCGAGCTCGCCGTGGCGCTCGCGCGGGACCTGGAGCGGTCCCCCGACACCGGCTCGGCGGTCTGCCTGCCGGTCGCGCAGGCCCCGGACCCCGCCGGTTACGACGCCGTGGTGCTCGGCAGCGCGGTCTACGCCGGGCGGTGGCTGGAGCCCGCGAGGGCCTGGGCGATGGGCCACCTCGGCCGGCTGCGGGAACGCCCGGTCTGGCTGTTCAGCAGCGGGCCCATCGGCGCGCCCCCCTTCCCCCCGGACGAGCCGCACGACGTCGCGGTGCTCGGGCGGCTGCTCGGGAGCACCGGCCACCGGCTGTTCCCCGGCCGGCTGGACCCGGCCCGCCTGGACGTCGGCGAACGGGCGGTCGTGACGGCCATGCGGGCCCCGGTCGGGGACTTCCGCGACTGGCCGTCGGTGACCGCCTGGGCGGCTGAGATCGCCGCGGTGCTCGCCGCGGGCCGGCAGACCGCCCCCGCCACCGCGCCGCCCGGCTGACGCGGGGGTGCACGATGACCGGTTCCGCGCCCCCGGCGCCCGAGTGGCGGCGACTGCTGTCCTCGGTCCCGGTCGGCCGGCTGGGCTTCACCGTCGGGGCGCTGCCGGAGATCCGGCCGGTCCCGCTGCTCACCGGGGCCGACGGCGCGCTGCTGACCTGCGTCGACGCGGAGACGGCCGAGCACGTGCGGCCCGGCACGATCGTCGCGCTGCAGGCCGACGCGTGGGACGTCGGGCTGCGGCGCGGCTGGACGGTCACCGTGGTGGGGGTCTGCGTGTGGCCGCCGGCCGACGCGTCGCTGACCGCGGAGCCGGGCGGGCAGCTGGTCCGGGTCGACGTCGCGACGGTCCGCCACCGGGTGGCGACGCGGGCGTGGGGGTTCACGCCCGCGTCGGCCCCCGCCACGTGACCACGGTGCCCCCGCCGACCGCCGGCGCCACGACCAGGTCCCCGCCGTGCCCCTGCGCCCGCCGGCGCATGTTCGCCAGACCGCTGCGCCGGGACGTCGGCCCCAGCCCCCGGCCGTCGTCGCGGACCACCACGGTGAGCGCCCCGTCGGCCAGCGTCAGCTCGACGCGGGCGCTGCGCGCCCGCGCGTGCCGGGCGACGTTGGTCAGCGCCTCCCGCACCACCGCCACCGCGTCGTCGGCGACCGCGTCCGGCACCAGCGCGTCGAGCAGCCCGTCGAAGCGCAGCGCCGGCTCGAAGCCGAGCGCGGGGACGACCTCGTCGACCACCGCGAGCACCCGGGTGCGCAGCCCGGCGGACTGGGCCCGCGCCCCCTCCTGCAGCTGGAAGATGCTTGCCCGGATCTGCCCGATGGTGTCGTCCAGGTCGCGGATGGTCGTGGCCAGCCGGTCCGCCGCCGCCCCGGGGCCCATGGTCGCGGCGAGCGCCTGCAGGCTGAGCCCGGCGGCGAACAGCCGCTGGATGACGTGGTCGTGCAGATCGGCGGCGATCCGTTCCCGGTCGCCGAGCACCGAGGCGCGCTCCTGCTCGCGGCGGGCCTCCGCGAGCTCGATGGCGAGCGCGGCGTGGTTGGCGAAGCTGAACACCATGTCCACGTCGTCGGTGGTGAAGGCGGGGCGCCCGGCCAACCGGCCCACGGTCAGCACCCCGTGCACCCGGCCGGACCCGGTCAGCGGGACGGCGAGCACCGGCCCGACGTCGACCCGCCCGGAGGTGAGCGCCGCGAGGCCCCCCTCGTCGGTCAGGCGCGGCACCGCGACCGGTTCACCGGTGGTGAGGACGCGCCCGGACAGCGACGTCGCGACGGGCAGCGTGCGCCCGCGCAGGTGCCCACCGTCCTCTCCCACGCTGACCGCGATCCGCAGCTGGGACCCGTCCGGGCCGTCGGGGACCATCAGCAGCGCGAGGTCGGCGTCCGCGATCTCCTGGGTGCGCTCCGCGATGAGCGCGAGGGCCCGGCCGTCGTCCGCGCCGGGTGAGAGCAGCTCGCGGGTGGCCGCGGCCGAGGCCTGCAGCCACTCACCGCGGGCCCGTGCGGTCTCGTACAGCCGGGCGTTGTCGATCGCCCCGCCGGCCGACACGGCCAGCGCGGCCAGCAGCTCCTCGTCCTCGGCGCTGAACGTGCCGCGGGTGCTGTCGGCCACGTAGACGTTGCCGAACACGTCGCCGCGGACCCGGATCGGCACGCCGAGGAAGCTCTCCATCCCCGGGTGGCCCGCGGGGAACCCGACGGACCGGGGGTCGTCGCGGACGTGCGGGATGCGGATCGGCTCCGGCTGGTCGATGAGGGCACCGAGCAGCCCCTTGCCCTGCGGCAGGTGGCCGATCCGCGCCAGCGCGTCCGGGGGCATCCCCTCGTGCACGAACTCCACCAGGCCACTGGGGCCGATGACACCGAGCGCCGCGTACCGGGCGCCCACCAGCTCCCGCGCCGCGGAGACGATCCGCCGCAGCACGACGGGCAGCGCCAGGTCGCCGGCGACCAGCCGGTTCGCGCGCAGCAGCCCGCGCAGCCGGCCCTGGGTCGTGAGCACCTCCTGCGCCCGGTCGACCAGCTGCTCCAGCAGCTGGTCGAGCTCGAGCCGGGGGACGTCGGGGAAGGTGAGCGCCGCCGGGTCCGGGTCCGGGCTCCTGGGCGGACCCGGCACCTCGGTGCGCGCCCGTGGCTGCGGGGTGCTGCCCATCACCGGCACCTCCCGGTCGGCGCTCGACGGGGCCCTCGGCCAGGTCCCCCGCCCTGTTGCCGTCACGCTAGCCCTGCGCGGCGGGCGGCAGTAGCCGTTCCGGGCGCCCGCCCGGGACCGGGTACCCCGGCGGGGCGGGACGTTGGTCCCTGCACCGCCCGACCGGGCTCGGGGAGCGTGGCCCCCGGGACGTCCAGCCGTGGGACCCGGGGAGCCGCATGACCACCACCGCACCGCGCCAGTCGCCCACGCACGACACCGCCGCCGGGCCGCTGGACGCCGACGAGCTGCGGTTGATCGAGGCGTGGTGGCGAGCAGCGAACTACCTGTCGGTCGGGCAGATCTACCTGATGGACAACCCGCTGCTGACCGAGCCGCTGCGACCGGAGCACGTCAAGCCGCGGCTGCTCGGCCACTGGGGAACCACACCCGGGCTGAACCTGGTCTACGCCCACCTCAACCGGGCGATCCGGGCCCGGGACCTGTCGGCCATGTACGTCATCGGCCCCGGCCACGGCGGGCCCGGCATCGTCGCGAACGCCTACCTCGAGGGCACCTACAGCGAGGTCTACCCGCACATCGGCCGGGACACCGACGGGCTGCGGCAGCTGTTCCGCCAGTTCTCCTTCCCCGGCGGCATCCCCTCCCACGTCGCACCGGAGACGCCGGGGTCGATCCACGAGGGCGGCGAGCTCGGCTACGCGCTGGTGCACGCCTACGGCGCCGCCTTCGACAACCCCGACCTGCTGGTGACCTGCGTCGTCGGCGACGGCGAGGCCGAGACCGGTCCGCTCGCGGCCAGCTGGCACTCCAACAAGTTCGTCGACCCGGCCCGCGACGGCACGGTGCTGCCGGTCCTGCACCTCAACGGCTACAAGATCGCCAACCCGACGGTGCTCGCCCGGCTGCCCGAGGACGAGCTGCTGGCGCTGCTGCGCGGCTACGGCCACCGCCCGATCGTGGTCGCCGGCGACGACCCGGACGCCGTCCACCAGGCGTTCGCGGCCGCGCTCGACGACGCGCTCGACGACATCGCCGCGATCAAGGAGCGCGCCCGCGGCGGCGACGTGTCCCGGCCGCGCTGGCCGATGATCGTGCTGCGCACCCCGAAGGGCTGGACCGGCCCCGCCGCCGTCGACGGCGTCCCGGTCGAGGGGACGTGGCGGGCGCACCAGGTGCCGCTGGCCGGGGTGCGCAGCAACCCGGCGCACCTGGCCCAGCTGGAGGCCTGGCTGCGCAGCTACCGGCCGGCGGAGCTGTTCACCGCCGAGGGCGCGCTGCGACCGGACCTGGCGGCGCTGGCCCCGCGCGGTCAGCGCCGGATGAGCGCCTCCCCGCACGCCAACGGCGGCGAGCTGCTGCAGGAGCTGCTGCTCCCGGACTTCCGCGGCCACGGCGTCGACGTGCCCGCGCCCGGCACCGCGACCAGCGAGGCGACCCGGGTGGCCGGCGCCTTCCTGCGCGACGTAGTCCGGCGCAACCCGACGACCTTCCGGGTCATGGGACCCGACGAGACGGCGTCCAACCGCCTGCAGGCGCTCTTCGAGGCCACCGACCGGGCGTGGAACGCGGAGCTGCTGCCCGGCGACGACCACCTGGCCCCCGACGGCCGGGTGATGGAGGTGCTGTCCGAGCACCTGTGCCAGGGCTGGCTGGAGGGCTACCTGCTCACCGGCCGGCACGGGCTGTTCAACTGCTACGAGGCGTTCATCCACATCGTCGACTCGATGCTCAACCAGCACGCCAAGTGGCTGAAGACCACCCGGGCGATCCCGTGGCGGCGGCCCATCGCGTCGCTGAACTACCTGCTGTCCAGCCACGTGTGGCGGCAGGACCACAACGGCTTCTCCCACCAGGACCCCGGCTTCATCGACCACGTGGTCAACAAGAAGGCCGAGATCGTGCGGGTCTACCTGCCGCCGGACACCAACACCCTGCTGTCGACCGTCGACCACTGCCTGCGCAGCCGCGACTACATCAACGTGGTGG
Source organism: Modestobacter sp. NPDC049651 (assembly GCF_040659695.1). Lineage (NCBI taxonomy): Bacteria > Bacillati > Actinomycetota > Actinomycetes > Geodermatophilales > Geodermatophilaceae > Modestobacter > Modestobacter sp. NPDC049651. The sequence continues at coordinate 66,189 of NZ_JBFAOG010000013.1, read as the reverse complement.
TCGCCGGGAAGCAGCCGGCGCTGACCTACCTCTCGATGGACGACGCGGTGCTGCACTGCGCCCGCGGGCTGGGCATCTGGGAGTGGGCCAGCAACGACGCCGGCGAGCTGCCCGACGTGGTGCTGGCCTGCGCCGGCGACGTCCCGACCCTGGAGACGCTGGCCGCGGCGGCGATCCTCCGCGAGCGGGTGCCGGAGCTGAGGGTGCGGGTGGTCAACGTGGTCGACCTGATGCGGTTGCAGCCGGACACCGAGCACCCGCACGGGCTGCCCGACGCCCAGTTCGACGCGCTGTTCACCACCGACCGGCCGGTGGTGTTCGCCTTCCACGGCTACCCGTCGCTGATCCACCGGCTGACCTACCGCCGGACCAACCACGCCGAGATCCACGTGCGCGGCTACAAGGAGGAGGGCACCACCACCACGCCGTTCGACATGGTGATGCTCAACGACCTCGACCGCTACCACCTGGTCATGGACGTCATCGACCGCACCCCGTCGCTGCAGGGCCGGATGGCGCACCTGCGGCAGGAGATGGTCGACGCCCGGGCCCGCGCCCGGGCGTACACCCGCGAGCACGGCGAGGACCTCCCCGAGGTGTCCGGCTGGACCTGGCCGTACTGACGTGCGGGTCCTCGTCGTCAACGCGGGTTCGAGCTCGCTGAAGGTCGACCTGGTGGACGACGGGGTGGCCGTCGACTCCTGGGACGACCTCCCCGACCGGCCGCCGGACGTCGATGCGGTCGGGCACCGCATCGTGCACGGCGGCCCCGACCTGGTGGAGCCGGTCGTCATCGACGCCGCGGTGGAGCGGCGGGTGCACGACCTGGTGGAGCTCGCCCCGCTGCACCAGCCCAAGTCGCTGCACGGCCTGGCGGCGGCGCGGGAGCTCTTGCCCGGCGTCCCGCACGTCGCCTGTTTCGACACCGCCTTCCACGCCACCCTGCCGGCGGCGGCGTCGACCTACGCGCTGCCCCGCGCCTGGCGCAACCGGTGGGCCGTGCGCCGCTACGGCTTCCACGGTCTGTCGCACGCCTGGGCCGCCGGCCGGGCGGCGGAGCTGGCGCCGGGCGGCCGGCGGGTGGTGACCTGCCACCTGGGGGCCGGTGCCTCGCTGGCCGCGGTGCTCGAGGGCCGCAGCGTCGACACCACGATGGGCTTCACCCCGCTCGAGGGGCTGGTGATGGCGACCCGCAGCGGCTCGGTCGATCCCGGCCTGCTGCTCTGGCTGGAGGAGCACGAGGGGTTGCGGCCCGGCGAGGTCGCCGACGCCCTCGAGCACGACTCGGGGCTGCAGGGGCTGGCCGGCACGGCGGACATGCGGGAGGTCCTGGCCCGCGCCGCCGGCCCCGCCGACGACCCCGGCACCGCGGACGCGCGGCTGGCGCTGGACGTGTACCTGCACTCCCTGGCCGGGCACGTCGCGGCGATGACCGTCGCCCTCGGCGGGCTGGACACCCTGGTGTTCACCGGCGGCGTCGGCGAGCACGCCCCGGCGGTGCGCGCGGGCGCGGCGGCGCGGCTGGCCCACCTGGGGGTGGCCGTCGACCCGGCCCGGAACGCGTCCGCCACCGGGAACCCCGACACCGACGTCTCCGCCGCCGGTCCGGGCGTGCGGGTGCTGGTGGTCCGCGCGCGCGAGGACCTGCAGATCGCCGCCGGCGTGGTGCGGGCGCTCAGCCGGCCGCCGGCGCGGCCCGCCGGGCGCCGCTGAACCGGCCGTCGACGAACCGGAGGTCGACGAGCCCGACCAGCACGGCCGCGGCGGCGCTGGTCCCGGCGGCGACCAGCACCCCGGTGGGGGTGAGCTCCAGCAGGAACACGTCCCGGGCCAGCGCCGGCACGGCCACCGCCAGCGCCGCCAGCCCGGCCATGCCGGCGACGACCCCGAGCTTCCAGGCGCGCACCGGGCGGGCGAGCAGCGTCAGCGTCCACAGCGCCACGGCCAGCACCACCAGCGTCGCGGTCGACCGGGCTCCGGCGACCCCGCCGGCCGGCTCCAGCCAGCGGGTGAGCGCGAACCCGGTGTAGGCGGCCGCGCCGGTGACCACCCCGGTGGGCACGGAGAAGCGCAGCACCCGGGTGAGGAAGCCGGGCAGGTAGCGCCGCCGGTTGGGGCCGAGCGCGAGGAAGAAGCCGGGCACGCCGATGGTGACCGTGGAGATCAGCGTCAGCTGGATCGGCGCCAGCGGGTAGGCGACCAGGGTCGCCACGGTGACCAGGGCCAGGGCCAGCGAGTAGACGTTCTTCACCAGGAACAGGTTCGCCGCCCGCTCGATGTTCGCGATGACCCGCCGCCCCTCGGCGACCGCCTCGGGCAGGTGGGCGAAGCGGCCGTCCAGCAGCACCAGCTGGGCGACCGCGCGGGTGGCCGGGGAGCCGTTGCCCATCGCGACGCCGATGTCGGCGTCCTTGAGCGCCAGCGCGTCGTTGACCCCGTCGCCGGTCATCGCCACCACGTGCCCGTGCCGCTGCAGGGCGGCGACCATCGCCCGCTTCTGCTGCGGCGTCACCCGGCCGAACACGCTGCCGGCCTCGATCGCGCCGGCCAGGCCCTCGAGGTCCTCCGGCAGGGTGCGGGCGTCGACGGCGTCGGCCGCGCCGGTCACCCCGGGCACGCCCACCGCGGCGGCGACCGCGCCGACGGTGCGCGGGTTGTCCCCGGAGATGACCTTGAGCGCCACGCCCTGCTCGGTGAAGAACCGCAGCACCTCAGCGGCGTCGGCGCGGATCCGCTCGCCGAGCACCACCAGCGCGACCGGGCGGATCCCCGCCGGCAGCCGGACGTCGGCGCCAGCCGCCGTCCAGGGGCGCGCCGAGCAGGCCAGCAGCAGCACCCGGCGGCCCTCCGCCGCCAGCTCGTCGGCGCGCTGCCGGGCGCCGGTCACCCCGGGACCGGCCGCGCCGGCCAGCACCATCTCCGGTGCCCCGAGCAGCCAGCTGGTGCCGCCGGGCGAGCGCACGGCCGACCACTTGCGGGCCGAGGAGAACGGCACGCTGCCGGCCGCCGCGACGCCCGGCGGCGGCGGGAAGACCGCGGCCACCGCGGCGGCGGTGGCGTTGCCGCCGTCGGCGGCGGCGAGCAGCCCCAGCGCCGCCCGCACCGCACCGTCGTCCTGCCCGCCGCCCGCCAGCGGGACCAGCCGGTCGAACCGCACGTCGCCGTGGGTGAGGGTGCCGGTCTTGTCCAGGCAGACGACGTCGACCCGGGCCAGGCCCTCCACCGCCGGCAGCTCCTGCACCAGCGTCTGGCGGCGGGCCAGCGTGAGGGTGCCGAGCAGGAACGCCAGCGTGGTCAGCAGCACCAGCCCCTCGGGGACCATGCCGACCAGCGCGGCGACCGTCCCGGTGACCGCCTCCTGCCAGCTGCGGTTGTCCGCCGACCGGAACTGGCTCCACAGCACGGCGGGGCCGACGAGCAGCAGGACCAGCGAGATCCAGCGCAGCAGCCGGTTCGTCGCGGTCACCAGCTCCGACGGCGCCCGGGTGAACCGGCGGGCGTCGGCCGACAGCCGCGCGGCGTAGGAGTCGTCGCCGACCGCGGTGGCCTGCACGTGCCCGGAACCGGCCAGCACGATCGCGCCGGACCAGACGGGGTCGCCGGGTTGCTTGGCCACCGCCTCGGACTCGCCGGTGAGCAACGACTCGTCGACGGTCAGGCCGCCCGCGTCGCGCACCACGGCGTCGACCGGCACCTGGTCCCCGGCGGTCAGCCGCAGCACGTCGTCCTGGACGACGTCGGAGACCGGCACCTCGTGCTCGGCGCCGTCGCGGACCGCCCGGGCGGGCGCCGCGTTGAGCACCGCGAGCCGGTCGAGGGTGCGCTTGGCCCGCAGCTCCTGCACGATGCCGATCGCGGAGTTCGCCAGCACCACCCCGCCGAACAGCCCGTTCTGCCACCGGCCGGTGGCCATCACCACCACGAACAGCGCGACCAGCAGTCCGTTGAAGACGGTGAGCACGTTGGCCCGGACGATCTCGCCGACCGTCCGGCTGGTGCGGGTCGTGGTGGCGTTCGTGCGACCACCGGCGACCCGGTCGGCGACCTCGGCCGCGGTCAGCCCGGTCGGCGGCGTCGGCCGCGCCAGGGCGGGCGCGGTGCGCAGGTCGGTCATCGGCACGCCCTCCGCATCGCCGCGTCCTCCTGCACGCTAGGTGCGCGGCGGCGCGCTGCCCCAGGTCGTTGGTCCTCAGCTGCCGACCGACGGGGACCTTTCCCGCCCGGCCAGGGACCTCCGGCCCGATCCGGCCCGCCGCCGGCGGGCCACGCTCCACCTCGACGGATGCGGTCGGGCGGAGGTGCGCTGATGTCCGGGGAGACGGGTGTGGGACGGCGGCTGCTCCGCCGGGCGGTGCTCGGCCGGGGCCCGCTCAAGCGGGGCAGCGACCGGCTCGAGCTGGCCTCGCGCGTCCTGCTCGCCGCCGTCCTGCTGCTCGCGGTGCCGGTCGCCCTGGCCGTCGGCACCGTGGCGCACGCGGCGGCGCAGCGCGTCGCCGCCGTCCAGGCCGCCGACCGGTCCCAGCAGGTCGCCGTCCTGGTCGACGACGCTCCCCCGGCGACGCTGGGCACCACCGGCGACCGGCACCCGACCCAGGCCCGCTGGACCGCACCCGACGGCACCGCGCGCTCGGGCACCGTCCCGGCCCGCCCGGGGATGCGGGCCGGCGACGAGGTGACCGTCTGGCTGGACGCCGACGGCGGCCGGGTGCCCGCGCCGATGAGCGCCGACGACGTCTTCTGGCAGGCGTTCAGCCAGGGCGTGCTCGTCTTCCTCGGCACCGCCGGCACCGCCGGGCTGCTGCACCTGGGCGTCTGCCGGGCGCTGTGGCGGCAGCGCAGCCGCCGCTGGGAGCGCGAGTGGGCCGACGTCGAACCGGAGTGGGCCGGCCGCCGCCGGCCCGCCTGACCGCCACCCGATCGAGGAGAGCTGATGTCCCTGTCCCCTGCCCACCCCGTCGTCGTCGGGGTCGACGGCTCCCCGTCCGCCGAGGCGGCAGCCCGCGCGGCCGCCACCGAGGCGGCGCGCCGGGGCCGGCCGCTGCGGCTGGTCCGGGTGCTCCGCTGGCCGGACCGCCCGCTGACCGGGCTGCCCGAGGGGCTGGACGCCCGGGCCGCGGTCCGGTCGAGCGCGACGGCCGCGCTGGCCCGGCTCGCCACCCGGCTGACCGCCGAGCTGGGGGCCGACGAGGTCGGCACGGCGGTCCTCGACGGCTCGCCGGTCGAGGTGCTCACCGACCAGGGCCGGACGGCGGAGCTGCTGGTGCTCGGGGCCACGGGCACGTCCTCCAGTGCCACCGGCGAGCTCGGCTCGGTGGCCGAGGCGGTCGCGACGACCGGCCCCTGCCCGGTGCTGGTGCACCGGACCGCCCCCTGGGGCGCCCGCAACCGCGGGGTGGTCGCGGCCGTCGACGTGGTCGCCGACGCCGGTCCGGTGCTGGAGGCGGCGGCCGTCGAGGCGGAGCTGCGCGGTGAGCCGCTGCGGGTGGTGCACGCCTGGTGGCAGCTCACCGACGAGACCCTGCGGCCGCTCGAGTGGCGCTGGGACCCGGCCGCCGTCCAGCAGGCCGAGCGCGCAGCCGTCGACGACCTGGTCGCCGCACTCCGCCGGCGGCACCCGGAGCTGGCCATCGACGCCGTGGTTGTCCAGGGACGTGCCCCGCACGTCGTCGCCCAGGAGGCGGACGACGCGTCGCTGGTCGTCCTGGGCCAGCACGCCACCCCCTTCGCGGAGGCGACGCTCCACTCCGTGCTGCACGGGGTCGCCGTCCCCGTGCTCACCGTGCCGCTGGCGCCGGCGTGAGGCCCGGCAGCCGGTTCCCGCCGGTGCTGGTCGGGGTCGACGGGACCGACCTCGCCGAGACGGCGGCCCGGGCGGGCGCGGACGAGGCGCAGCGACGGCTGCTGCCGCTGCGCCTGCTGCGGGTCTTCGACTGGCCGGTCGGCGGCGCCGCCGGACCCGGTGGGTCCCCGGTGCGCCGAGCAGCCCGGGAAGCGGCGGAGGACCACCTGCAGCGGCTGCGGCGGCGGCTCGCGGCGACGCACCCGGGCACCCGGGTCGAGGCCGCACTCGTCGACGGCCGTCCGGCCGACGTCCTGCTCGCGGAGGCCCCGGACGCCGACCTGCTGGTCCTGGGCGCGCACGGCCCCGGGCCGCTCGCCGGCGTCGTCGGGGCCGTCCGCGCGACCGTCATCCGGCAGAGCCCGCGACCGGTGCTGTCGGCGGCCGCCGCCCCCGTGCTCGGGCACCACGGGTGCCCCGTCGTCGTGGGCGTGGACACCGGCGACCCGGCGGACGTCGCGGAGCTGCTGCGCACGGCCGCGCTCGAGGCCAGCACGCGCAGCTGCGACCTGCGGGTGGTGGAGCTGCGCCCGGGCCCGGAGCGGGAGGAGGGCCCGGACCTGCCGGCGGCCGTGGGCCGGCTGCAGGCGACCGCCCCGGGCGTCCGCATGCGGCTGGAGGTGACCGGTGACCCGGCCGGCCTCCCGGCGCGCGGGCAGGCCGACGGCGCGCAGCTGCTCGTGGTGGGCCGCCGCGCGCCGGCCGGGCCGCTGAGCGCATCGGTCCGGGCGGCGGTCTCCCAGTCGGCGGTGCCCGCGCTGGTGGTGCCGCTGCCCCCTGCTCCGCAGGGGGCGACCGTGCGGGCGCTGGCGGGGTCCGTGGCGCGGCCGCCGGGGTGAGCCGTGGACCACGACTCCCCCGGCCCCGGCCCGGTCCTCGTCGGGTACGCCTCCGCCGCGGGCTCGACCCGCGGGGTCGCCGAGCGCATCGCCGCGCGGCTGCAGACGGCCGGCGAGCCGGTGACGTGCCGGCCGCTGGGGTCCGATGTCGACCCGGCCGCCTTCCGCGCCTGGGTGCTGGGGAGCGCGGTGCACGACATGGCGTGGCTCCCGGCCGCCCGCGACGTCCTCGACCGGGCGGCACCACCCCGGGGGCCGGCCGGTGAGGTGACCGGCGCGCTCAGCCCGGCGGTGCTCCGCCGGCGCCGACCACCCCGAGCCAGTCGGTCAGCTCGTCGTCGACCAGGCCGCTGCGGAAGCCGGTGTACCCGTCGGGCCGCACCCCCAGCACGCCGGTGCCGGCGCTGCTGTCGAGCCGGTGCACGGTCACCCGGGCGCCGGGCGGCGCGGGTGGCAGCGGGTCGGCGTCCCGGTCGAGGAGCACGTGCACGCCCGGTCGGGCCAGCAGGGCGTGCAACCGCTCCGGCCGGCCGCCGCGGACGACGGGCGCGTCGGGCAGCCGGTCGCCGGGGTGCGGCCCACCAGCGGGACGCACGCTCCCCCACCGGCAGACGGGGCTGCCCCGGTAGCCGGTCCGCAGTCCGCCCAGCAGGCGCACCCCCTCGGCGACCAACCGCTGCCGGCCGGCCAGCCACGGCACCACCGGTGCGACCCGGGGGGCCAGGGCACCCCGCACCGCGCCGGCCAGCGGGTGCCCGCCCGCCTCGAACCAGAACAGGCCGGTGGTCAGGGCGAGGGTCGCGGCCGCGACCGGGCGCCGCTCGCGCTGGTAGGAGCCCAGCAGCAGCTCCGGCGCGCTGCTGGCGGGCGCCTGGGCGAGCTTCCAGCCGAGGTCCGCGGCGTCCTGCAGACCCAGGTTCATGCCCTGCCCGCCGGCCGGTGAGGAGACGTGCGCGGCGTCCCCGGCGAGGAACACCCGCCCGGTCCGCCACCGCCGGGCGATGCGGCGCTGGAGCCCCACCCTCGCCGACCACGTCACGTCCGTGACCCGGGCCGGCAACCCGGCGGCGTCGAGCAGCCGCTGCAGCTCGGCGGGGGCGACCGGCGGGCCGTCCGCACCGGCCGGCAGCGGCCGGCCCGGGACCTGCCGGGTGGCCAGCAGCCGCCACGGCGCGCCCTCCCCCAGCGCGAAGAGGAACACCAGGCCGGCGCGGCCGACCCCGATCGTGGCGCCGTCCGGGGCCGGTCCCCCGGCGACGAGGTCCCCGGCCAGGTGCACGTCGGCGAGCACCGCCTCGGTCCGGTACGGCGCGCCGGGCCAGCCGGTCCCGGTCAGCCGGCGCACGGTGCTGTCCGCCCCGTCGCAGCCGGCCACCGCGCCGCAGTCCAGCCGCGACTCCCCCACCGCCCCGTGCAGCACGGCGGTGACCCCGCCGGCGCCGGCGGCGAGCGCCCCGAGCCCGGTGCCCCAGCCGACGGCCACGCCGGCCTCCCGCAGCGCGGCCGCGAGCACCGCCTCGACGTCCGCCTGCCGCACCAGGGTCAGGTGCGGGAACGCGGTGCCGGGCAGCGCCAGATCGGCCAGCCGGACCTGCACCACGCGACCGCCCAGGTGCAGCCGGGCGCCGGGCGCGGTGTCCGCCCGGTCCAGCAGCGCGTCGGTGACGCCCAGCGGCCGGAGCACCTCCAGCGTGCGGGGGTGCACGATCATCGCCCGCGACCGGCGGACCGGGTCCCCCCGCCGGTCGACCACCCGCACCGACGCCCCGTGCCGGGCGGCCTGCAGCGCCAGCGCGAGGCCGGTCGGTCCGGCCCCGACGACCAGCACGTCCGGGCTGCCGGTCACCCGACGCCGACCAGCCGCCACCAGCCGGCGGCGTCGTCCGCGGCCACCGGTGCGAGGACGCCGGGGTCGGCCAGCAGCCGGTCGCGGGTCATGCCCGGCACGACGTGGTAGTGGATCGACCCCGGGGCGCTCACCAGGGCCAGCACCCGCCACAGCGACCTGGCGTACCGCGCGGCGCGCTCCGGGCCGTCCCACTCGTAGACCCCGCGGTAGACGCCGTGCTCGTCGTGCGCGAGCCAGAGCTTGCTGCGCAGCCCCGGGAAGCCGGCGAACAGCGGCGTGTTGAGCAGGCTCTCCCAGCGGAACAGCCGGTGCCCCGCGCCGCGGACGCCGCGCAGCCGGAACTCCACGACCAGCAGGCACGGCGCTCCGGCCGGCGGCCCGTCCACCCGCGTCTCGCGGTAGACGCGCCCCGTCGTGCCGTCGGCGAACCGCAGCAGCCGGCCCACGTGCTCGCGGGGCAGGTGCAGGCGGCCCCGCGCCAGCAGGAGGGCGCAGCGGACGGCGCACCGCGCGACCCCGGTCCAGGCGGTGAGCGCGGGCAGCGGGGTCTGCTCGTCCATGGGTCCTCCTCGGCCGGGCGTGCGCCGACGGTCCCGCCCCCGCACCGGCAGAGCGAGGGCCGGAGGTCCCTGCCCCGCGGTCGGGACGGCCCTGGGGACCCGGCCCCCGGCTGCCGAGCATGGGCGCAGGACGACGGCCGGACCGCCACCAGGAGGCAACCGTGCAGGCCAGGGACGTCATGACCCGCGACGTGGTCACGGTGGGGCCGGACACCTCGGCGAGGTACGCGGCGGAGGTGCTGGCCGAGCGGGGCTTCGCCGCCCTGCCGGTCGTCGACGACGACGGCCGCCTGGTCGGCATCGTCACCGAGGCCGACGTGCTGCGCGACCGGCTCCCCCAGGACCCCCGGCTGCACCTGCGCCGGTCCGAGATCGCGGCCGTGCCCCCGTCGCCCCTGGTGCGCGGGGTGATGACGGCCCGCGCCCGCACCGTGCTCGCGACGGCGGACGTCGCCGACGTGGCCCGGCTGTTCGTCGACGACCGGCTGCGCAGCGTCCCCGTCGTCGACGGCGAGCGGCTCGTGGGCATCCTGTCGCGCCGGGACCTGCTGCGCACCCTCGTCCGGGACGACGACGACATCCGCCGCGACCTGCTGGCGCTGGTGGAGGCCTACACGGGCCGGTCCGGCACCTGGGACGTGGCGGTCACCGAGGGCGTGGCGGAGCTGCGCCGCGCCCGGGACGGTGCCCCGGACGGCGGCAACCCGGACGGCGGCGACCCGGTCGGCGGCGACCCGGCCGAGGAGCGGGCCGTCCGCACGCTGGCCGCGACGGTCCCCGGCGTCGTCGCCGTGCGCCTCACGCCCGCCGCCCCGCAGGTGGCCCGGCAGGCCGCGGGCGCCTGACCCACGTCGTCCCGAACGGAGCTCCCATGACCACCTCCGCCACCCCCACCGCGCCGGTCGTCTGCGGCTACGACGGTTCGGCCCTGGCCCGGCGCGCTGCGCGGTCCGCGGCGGCCGAGGCCCAGCGCCTCGGCGTCCCGCTGCACCTGGTGCACGCGCTGCCGTGGGCGCACGCCGGCATCGTCGTCGACCCGCCGCCCGGCAGCGGGTCGCTGCCCGCCTGGCAGACCGACGCGGAGGCAGCGCTGAGCGCGGTCGCCGCCGAGCTCGACGGGGTGCTCCCCCGCGACCGGATCACGTGCCGGGTCGAGGAGGGCCACCCGGCCGAGGTGCTCGCCGGCGCCTCCCGGTCGGCACAGCTGCTCGTGCTGGGCAGCCGGGGGCTCGGCGGCGTCGCCGGTCTCCTGCTGGGGTCGGTCGCCTCCGCGGTGGCGGCCACCGCCACCTGCCCGGTGGTGGTGCTGCCCGACGACACCCCGGCGCGGGTCAGCCGCCGCCGGTCGGTGGTGGTGGGCGTGGAGGGCCGGCGCGGGGACGACGAGGTGCTCGCCTTCGCCTTCGACCGGGCCGCCGTGCTGGGCACCGACCTGGTCGCCGTGCACGCCTGGCAGGACGCCGTGGTGGAGGTGGCCTACCGGTCGACGTCCCCGCTGGTCGACTGGGCGGGCGCCGCCGACGACGAGCAGCGGGTGCTCGGCGAGGCGGTCGGCGGCTGGGCCGAGAAGCAGCCCGACGTCGAGCTGCGCGAGGTGGTCGTCCGCCAGCGCCCGGTCGACGCGCTGCTGGCGGCCTCGCTGACCGCCGAGCTGCTGGTCGTCGGGCACCGCCGGCGCAACCGGCTGGCCACCCTCGGCTCGACCACCCACGGGGTGCTGCACCGGGCGGTCAGCCCGGTCGCCGTCGTCCCGGTCGCCGCGGACGGGCGGTGAGCGGCGTGCGCGCCGAGGTGGGGAACTGGCTGGTCGTCCGCGGCCGGCTGCTGGACCAGCAGGTGCGGATCGGCCAGGTGGTCGAGGTCGCGCACGCCGACGGCTCGCCGCCCTACGTCGTGCGCTGGACCGACGACGACCGGACCAGCGTCGTCTTCCCCGGCAGCGACGCCGTCGTCTCCCCCACCCCACCGGCGCACCGCGCCGCCCGCAGCTGACCCGCCACCGAGGAGGCACCGTGCTCGCCGTCGACCAGACCCACGCCACCGTCCGCGCCGCCGTCGCGCTGGCCAACCAGGCACCGTCGGTGCACAACTCGCAGCCGTGGCTGTGGGTGCTCGGCGACCGGACTGTGCACCTGCACGCCGACCCCGCGCGGGCCCTGCCGGCGACCGACCCCGAGGGCCGGGACCTGCGGATCAGCTGCGGCGCGGCGCTGCACCACCTGCGGGTCGCGCTGCTGGCCGCCGGGCTGGCGACCCGGGTGCACCGGCTGCCGGACCGGGCGGACCCGGGTCACCTCGCCGCCGTCGAGCTGCGGCCCGGGGAACCGCTGCCCGACGACCTCGCCCTGGCCGCCGCGATCGAGCGGCGGCGCAGCGACCGGCGGGCCATGTCGACCTGGCCGGTGCCCGCCGGCCGGTTGGAGGCACTGGTGGCCGCCGCCGCCCGGCAGGGCGGCACGCTGCACGTGCTGCACGCCGCCGCGGTGCGCCGGCTGGCCGCCCTGGCCGAGCACGCGGCCGTCGAGCAGGCGCTGACGCCCGGCATCGGCACCGAGACCGCCGAGTGGACCGGGCGCAGCCGGGCAGCGGCCGAGGGCGTGCCGTCCGGCAACGTGCCCACCCTGCCGGACGGGTCGCTGCCGGTGCGGCACTTCGCCGGCCGCGACCTCCCCCAGAACACCCTGGGCCGGGACGAGACGGACGGCGCGGAGGTGGCGGTGCTGACCACGCCGGGCGACTCGCCCCTGGACCACCTGGTCGCAGGCGAGGCGCTGAGCGCCGTGCTGCTGCAGGCCACCCGTGACGGCCTGGCCGGCGACCCGGTCAGCCAGCCGCTGGAGGTGCCGGCCACCCGGGCGGGCGTGCGTGCGCTGGTCGGCGGCGGGGAGCCCCAGGTCGTCGTCCGGGTCGGCTGGCCGCCGGTGAGCGCCGAACCCGTGCCGCGCACCGGCCGGCGGCCGGTCGAGGAGACGATCCGGCTGCTGGACGACCCCGCCGCACCGGCCGGCCGGTGACCCGGCCGGCCCTGGGCACGTGAGCGGCACCGAGCTGGCCGGCGGGCCGGTCACCGCACCGGCCGGGGGGCTCAGCACCGCTGAGGCCGCCCGGCGCCGGGTCCCCGGCGGGAACCGGCTGCCGGTCGAGCGGCCCCCCTCCCCGGTCCGCCTGCTCGCCGCGCAGCTGGTGCACTTCTTCGCGCTGCTGCTGTGGGGCGCCGCGGTGCTGGCGGTGGTCGGCGGGATGCCCCAGCTCGGGATCGCCATCGCGGCGGTGGTGGTGCTGAACGGGGTCTTCGCCTTCGTCCAGGAATACCGCGCCGACCGGGCGGCCGAGGCGTTGCGCGACCTCGTGCCCCACCGGGTGACCGTGGTGCGGGACGGGCAGCGCCAGCAGGTCGACGCCGTCGACCTGGTCACCGGCGACCTGGTGGTCCTCGAGGCGGGCGACCGGATCGCCGCCGACCTGCACCTGCTGGACGTGCACGGGTTGCGGGTCGACGAGTCGCTGCTGACCGGGGAGAGCCAGCCGGTCGACGCCGAGCCCGGCCGCAGCGTCTACGCCGGGTGCTTCGTCACCGAGGGCGAGGCGACCGCGGCGGTGACCGCCGTCGGCGGCGACACCCGGCTGGCCGGGATCGCCACGATGACCCGCACGGTCGAGCGGGCGAAGACCCCGCTGAGCCGGGAGCTGGACCGGGTCGTGCGGGCCATCAGCCTGCTGGCGGTGGGGCTCGGCGCCGTCTGCTTCGGCGCCGGGCTGCTGCTGGGCATGCCGGCCCGGGACGGCTTCCTGTTCGCCGTCGGGGTGACCGTCGCGCTGGTGCCCGAGGGGCTGCTGCCCACGGTCACCCTCTCCCTCGCCCGCAGCGCCCAGCAGCTGGCCCACCAGCACGCGCTGGTCCGGCGGCTGGAGTCGGTGGAGACGCTGGGCTCCACCACGTTCATCTGCACCGACAAGACCGGGACCCTGACGCAGAACCGGATGGCCGTGGTCGCCGTGTGGACCCCGGCCGGCACGGTCGCGGTGCACGGCAGCGGGTACGAGCCGACCGGCCGGGTCACCGGGCCGGGACCGGCGGTTGAGGCGTCCCGGGAACTGGCCCGGGTCGCGGTCCTCTGCTCCACCGGGCGGGTGCGCCGCACCGGTGAGGGCTGGACCGCGGTCGGGGACCCGATGGAGGCGGCGCTGCACGCGCTGGCCGGCCGGGCCGGTGTCCCGGACGCGCAGCTCGCGGTGCCCACCGGCCGCCGGTTCCCGTTCGACCCCCGACGGCGGCGGATGTCGGTGGTCGCGGGCGGGGTGCTGTGCGTCAAGGGCGCGCCCGACACCGTGCTCCCCCGTTGCGCCGCCGCGCCCGGCGCCCGGGAGGAGGCCGAGCGGCTCGCCGCCGACGGGCTCCGCGTGCTCGCCGTGGCCGAGCGGCCTGCGCCCCCGGCGGACGTACCCGACGCGGACACCGCCGAGCGGGAGCTCCGGCTGCTCGGGCTGGTCGCGCTGCAGGACCCGCCCCGCGACGGCGTCGCCGAGGCGATCGCCGAGTGCCGGCGGGCCGGGATCGCGGTCGCGATGGTCACCGGCGACGCCGGGGCCACCGCCGCGGCCGTCGCGCGGCAGGTCGGGCTGTGGCAGGCCGGTGGCAGCGTGGTGGTCGAGGGGCGGGACCTGCCGGGCGACCCGGCCGCGCTGGGCGCGCTGCTGGACCGCGACGGCGCCGTCGTGTGCCGGGTCGCCCCGGAGGACAAGCTGCGCATCGCCCAGGCGCTGCAGGCACGCGGGCACGTGCTGGCCATGACCGGCGACGGGGTCAACGACGGCCCGGCGCTGCGGGCCGCCGACATCGGCATCGCCATGGGGGCCAGCGGGACGGACGTCGCCCGGCAGGCGGCCGACCTCGTGCTGCTCGACGACCACTTCGCCACCGTCGTCGCCGCCGTCCGGCAGGGCCGGACGACCTTCGCCAACATCCGGCGGTTCCTCACCTACCACCTGACCGACAACGTCGCCGAGCTCGCCCCGTTCGTGGTGTTCAGCGTGACCGCCGGAGCGGTGCCGCTGGCCATCGGCGTGCTCCAGGTGCTGAGCCTCGACATCGCCACCGACCTGCTCCCTGCGCTCGCGCTGGGCGCCGAACCGCCGTCACCCCGGGTCCTCGACGGCCCGCCACCGCGGCAGCGGCTGGTCGACCGGCGGCTGCTGGGCCGGGCGTTCGGCGTGCTCGGCCCGGTCGAGGCGGTCGTCGCCCTGGGCGCCTTCCTGACCGTGCTCGTCGCCTCCGGCTGGGGCTACGGCGACGAGCCGGGCGCCCGCGTGCTGGCCACGGCGTCCGGGGCCGCGTTCACCGCCATCGTGCTGGGCCAGGCGGCCAACGCCTTCGCCTGCCGCAGCAGCAGCCGGCCGGCCTGGCGGCTGGGCTGGCGCACCAACCCGCTGCTGGTCGGTGCGGTGGGCGTCGAGCTGCTGGTCCTCGCCGGCATGGTCGGGATCCCGCCGGTGGCCGACCTGCTGGACCAGCGCGTGCCGTCGCTGCTCGGCCTGGCCGTCGCCGTGCTCGCCGTCCCCGCGGTGCTGCTGGCCGATGCGCTGGCCAAGGCACTCGCCGCCCGCCGGTAGCCGGCGCGGGGGGCGGGGGCGGGCATGGCCGCGGTCATCGAGGTCCAGGGGCTGGTGAAGTCGTTCGGGCGCACCCGGGCGCTGGACGGGCTGGACCTGGAGGTCGCCCCGGGCGAGGTGCACGGTTTCCTGGGCCCGAACGGGTCGGGGAAGTCGACGACCATCCGGGTGCTGCTGGGCCTGCTGCGCGCGGACGCCGGCCGCACCCGGCTGCTCGGCGGTGACCCGTGGCGGGACGCGGTGGCCCTGCACCGCCGGCTGGCCCACGTGCCCGGGGACGTGGTGCTGTGGCCGAACCTCACCGGTGGTGAGGTCATCGACCTGCTCGGCCGGCTGCGCGGCGGCGCTGACCGGCGGCGCGTCGACGAGCTCCTGGAGCGCTTCGACCTGGACCCGCGGAAGAAGGCCCGCACCTACTCGAAGGGCAACCGGCAGAAGGTGGCGCTGGTCGCCGCGCTCGCCTCCGACGCGGAGCTGCTCGTGCTCGACGAGCCGACGTCCGGCCTGGACCCGATCATGGAGGCCACCTTCCAGAGCTGCGTCCGCGAGGTCCGGGCCGAGGGGCGCACCGTCCTGCTGTCCAGCCACGTGCTGGCCGAGGCCGAGGCGCTGTGCGACCGGGTGAGCCTCATCCGCCGGGGCCGCACGGTGCAGACCGGCTCGCTCGCCGAGCTGCGCCGGCTGACCCGCACCTCGGTGACCGCCGAGACCGACCGCCCGGTCCCCGGGCTGGCCGACGTGCCCGGGGTGCACGGTGTGCGGCGCACCGGCGGCCGGGTGAGCTTCGACGTCGACAGCACCCACCTGGACGACGCCCTGCGTCCCCTGGTGGACGCCGGTCTGCGCAGCCTCACCAGCGCACCGCCGACGCTCGAGGAGCTGTTCCTGCGCCAGTACGGTGACGAGCTGGCCGCCGCCGGGGACCTGGAACGGCTCCCGTGACGCCGCGCCGGGACGTCGCCGGCACCGGCGTCCTGCTGAGGTTCGCCGTCCGCCGCGACCGGGTGCGGCTGCCGGTCTGGGTGCTCGCCGGGTCGGCGCTGATGTGGGCGCAGTCGACGTCCAACCAGTCCTTCTACCGGACCCCGGCGGCGCTGGCCGCCTACCGGGCGTCGGCCGGCAGCAACGCGGCGAGCATCGCCTTCTCCGGGCCCCCCGTCGGGCTGGGGACCGTTGCCGGGACCGTCGCGTTCGAGATCTCCGGCGTGCTGGCGGTGCTCGCCGCGCTGATGGCGACGTCCACCGTGGTGCGGCACACCCGCGCCGACGAGGAGGCCGGGCGCACCGAGCTGCTGCGGGCGGGCCGGCTCGGCCGGCACGCCCCGCTGCTGGCGGCGACCGGGGTGTCGGCGGCCGCCTGCGCGCTGCTGGGGGCCGGGATCGCCGCCGCGGCCGCGCTCAGCGGTCTGCCCGGCCACGGCGCGGTCGTGCTCGGCGCGGCGACGGCCTCGGCCGGGCTGGTCTGGACCGGTGCGACCGCGGTCTGCGCCCAGCTGGCCGGCGGGGCCCGCAGCGTGTACGGGCTGGTCGGCGGTCTGCTGGGCGTCGCCTTCGTGGTCCGCGCCCTCGGGGACGTCACCGGGGACGGCGCGTCCTGGGCCTCCCCGCTCGGCTGGGCGCAGGCGACCCACCCGTGGTCCGACGACCGGTGGTGGCCGTTGCTGCTCCCGCTGGCGGCCGCCGCGCTGTCGCTGGCCGGGGCCCGGGCGCTGCTGGACCGCCGCGACCTGGGCGCGGGGTTCCTGCAGCCGCGTCCCGGACCGGCCACCGCCTCCCGCGCACTGGGCTCCCCGCTGGGCCTGGCCTGGCGGCTGCAGCGCGGCGCGCTGCTGGCCTGGGCCGTCGGGGTGGCGCTGCTGGGCCTGGTGTACGGCGGCCTCGCGGAGTCGGTGCGCACGCTGCTGGCGGACAACCCCGACGCCCAGGTGTTCTTCCGCGGCAGCTCGACGGCCGAGCTCGTGGACTCCTACCTCGGCGTGACCGTCCGGATCGCCGCGCTGCTGGTGACCGCCTACGCGGTCTCCGCCACCTGCCGGGCGCGCACCGAGGAGGCGGCCGGGCGCGCCGAACCGCTGCTGGCCGCCGCGGTGGGCCGGGCGCGCTGGCTCGGCAGCCACCTGGTCGTCGCGCTGGGCGGGGCCACCGCCCTGCTCGTGCTGGACGGGCTGGCCACCGGCGCCAGCCGGGCGGTGGCCACCGGCCGGGCGGGCGAGGTCGGCCGGCTCACCGGCGCCGCGCTCGGGTACGTCCCGGCCGTGTGGGTGGCGGCCGGCTTCGCCGCGGCCCTGGTCGGCGCGGTCCCCGCGGCCGCGGTGCCCGCCGCGTGGACGGCCTTCGGCGGGCTGCTGGTGGTCACGCTGTTCGCCGACGGCTTCGGCTGGCCGGCCTGGGTGGGCGACCTGTCCCCGCTGCTGCGCACCCCGACGGTGCCCGCGCAGGCCTGGTCGGCGGCACCGCTGCTGGCCCTGGCCGCGGTCGCCGCCGGCTTCCTGGCGGTGGCGTTCGCCGCCGTCCGCCGGCGGGACGTCGCGGCCGGCTGACGACCGGGGTCAGGCCGGGGTGGCCGCTTCCGTGGCGCGGTCGGCGACCGCCCGTCCGGTGGCCCGCATGATGTGCCCGACGAAGGGCTCGACGACCGTCCAGTACCGGGCGAACCGCCGCCGGGAGTCCTCGTCCGGCACCGCGGTGCGGGCCTCGTAGCTCAGCAGCGTCCGCCCCCGGCCGTAGGGCCGCAGCGAGAAGTTCGCCGCGATCCGGCCCCAGCCCGGCTCGTCGAACGCCGCGAACTCCGCGGCGCTCCCGACGTCGCGCCAGGTGATGTCCGGCTGCCAGAACCGGCCCACGGCGCCGAAGGCGATCTCCCGCTGCTCGCGGCGGCCCAGGTCCAGCCAGCCCTCCATCGCCATGTCCCCGCCCACCACCAGGCTCACGGGCTCCGGCCGGTCCCGGGTGCCGCGGAGCCGGGCCGGCAGGCCGCGGGCCCAGAAGGCGGCGTCCAGCAGCGGCGTGTGCACGGTCATCAGGTCCGTCGCCAGCAGCGCGGCCCAGGTCGAGGCCACGTCGGCGTCGACGACGAGGTGCTCGGCGTGGGTGGTGTCGAACCGGTTCAGGGCGTCGTCGATGATCATCGGCCCGTCGTCCGGGACGGGCGTCGGCGTCCCCGCTGCACCGGGGACTGCCTGCGAGGTGCTGTCCATGACGTCAGGCTCCGGCGGGCCCGCAGGCGGGGGCAGTGACGTTGGGCCCTCGTGCCCGGGACCGCCGTCTTCTCCTGGGCGGCGGTGCACCGGCGCACGCTGGGGAGACGCAGACGGGAGGGGTGCCATGGACGTCCACCGCAGCCCGGCGCCCGGCTCCGCCGCCGGCGTCCGGCAGGCGCTCGCCGACGCGGCCGAGGCAGCCGCGCGGGCCCCCTCGGTCCAGGACACCCGGCCCTGGACGCTGGTGGTCCACCCGGACCGGCTGGAGCTGCTGGCCGACCGGTCCCGGCAGCTGCCCGCCACCGACCCGGAGGGCCGCGAGCTGCTGGTGAGCCTGGGCGCGGCGCTGCTCAACGTCCGGGCGTTCCTGGCGGCGGCGGGGTGCGCCGTCGAGGTGGACCGGTTCCCCGACCGCGGCGACCCCGACCTGGTGGCCGTCGTCCGCCCCGTGCGCGGAGACCCCGACCCGGACCTCGCCCGGCTCGCCGACGCGGTCCCCCGGCGCCACAGCGAGCGGCGTCCCTACCGTGCCGAACGGCTGCCCGCCGACCTCCTCGCCCAGCTCACCGCCGCGGCCGCGGCGGAGGACACCCAGCTGCGGGCGGTGGTCAGCGACGCCGTCCTCCGGCTGCTCGGCCGGCTCACGCACCAGGCGGACGCCGTCCTCACCCCCGACCCGTATCGGGCGGACCGGCCCCGCCGCTGGACCCCGGACCCGTTCCGCCCCGGGCGGTCCGGCGTCCCCGCGTCCACCGGGGAGACCTTCCTCCTGCTGACCAGCCGGAGGGACGACCCGGTGGCCTGGGTCCGGGCCGGCGAGGCGCTCGAGCGGCTGCTGCTCCTGCTCACCGTCCGCGGCTGGGCCGCCTCCCCGGTGACCCAGGTGATGGAGGTGCCGGCGACCCGCGACCACCTGCGCGCGGCGCTCACCGCGGACGCGCACCCGCAGACGATGCTCCGCGTCGGGCACGTGCACGAGCCCGGCCGGGCACCCGCGCCGCAGCCACCGCGGGACGTGCGCCACGGTCCGCTGCCGGACGGTCGGGGAGGCACCCGGTGGACGTGAGGAGACCCCGGCAGGCTCGGGTGGCCGGCAGCGGTGCGCTCACCGACACCATCCAGCTGGACCTGGTGGCCGCCCGCCAGGACCTCGCCACGGCCCGGCTGGTGCAGCAGCTGGGCGACACCCCGGCCGCGCGCCAGCAGGTCGCCGCCTGCCTGGCCGAGCTGGACCGGTTGCTGGACATGTGGAACGACGCCCGGCCGACCGGGGGCTGAGCCGGTGGGCGGCTGGCTGCTGCGCTACGAGGGGTTCGACCCGGCGGCGGAGCGGCTGCGCGAGGCGCTCTGCGCCGTCGGCAACGGGCGGTTCGTGACCCGCGCCGCCGCGCCTGAGCGGCGCGCCGACGCCGTGCACTACCCCGGCACGTACGCCGCCGGCGTGTTCAACCGGCTGACCGACCAGGTGGCCGGGCAGCGCGTCGAGAACGAGAGCGTCGTCAACCTGCCGGACTGGCAGTCCCTCACCTTCCGGATCGACGACGGCGAGTGGCTCGACCTGCGCCGGGTGGCCGTCAGCGGCTACGTCCAGGAGCTGGACCTCCGCCGCGGGGTGCTCACCCGCCGCTTCCGGATGACCGACCCGGCCGGGCGGCGGACCACCGTGGCCCAGCGGCGCCTGGTCTCCATGGCCGACCCGTACCTGGCCGTCCTGGAGACGACGGTCGTCGCGGAGGACTGGTCGGGCCGGCTCACCGTGCGGTCCGGGCTGGACGGACGGGTGGAGAACCGCGGGGTGCCGAGGTACGCCGGGCTGCGCAGCCGGCACCTGGTCCCGGAGCGCGCGTGCGTGCCCGACGGTGCGGACGGCGTGCTGGGACTGGTGGTCGAGACGTCGACCTCGCGCACCCGCATCGGCCTGGCCGCCCGCCACCGGGTCACCGTCGACGGGCGGCTCGCCGAGCCGGCGACCGCCCCGGTCGCCGTGCCGGACTCCGCCGCGGTCGACCTCACCGTCGAGCTCGCCGCGGGCGGTCGCGCCACGGTGGAGAAGACCGTCGCGCTGTGCACCTCACGCGACCACGCGCTCGCCGAGCCCGGGGACGCGGCGCGGGAGCAGGTCGGCGCCGCCGGGGACGTCGAGCAGCTGCTCGGGCGGCACGTGCTCGCCTGGCGCCGGCTCTGGAACCGCTGCGACGTCGAGATCGACGGCTCGCCCCGCGCCGCGCTGGTGCTGCGCTTGCACGTGTTCCACCTGCTGCAGACCCTCTCCCCGCACAGCGCCGACCTCGACGTGGGGATCCCCGCCCGGGGTCTGCACGGTGAGGCCTACCGCGGGCACGTGTTCTGGGACGAGGTGTTCGTCCTGCCGTTCCTGTCGATGCGCCTGCCCGAGGTGGCCCGGGCGGCGTTGCTGTACCGGTGGCGCCGCCTCCCGCAGGCCCGGGCCGCCGCCCGGGCCTGCGGGAGGCGCGGTGCCATGTACCCCTGGCAGAGCGGGTCGACCGGACGCGAGGAGTCGCAGGCGCTGCACCTCAACCCCCGCTCCGGTCACTGGGTCCCGGACCACTCGCACCTGCAGCGGCACATCGGGCTGGCCGTCGCGTACAACGCCTGGCGCTACTACGAGGCGACGGCGGACCTGGACTTCCTCGCCGGGCACGGCGCGGAGGTGATCGTGGAGGTGGCCACCTTCTTCGCCGACCTGGCCACCTACGACCGCGCCGACGACCGCTACACGATCGCCGGTGTCATGGGTCCGGACGAGTACCACGACGCCCTGCCCGGCAGCAGCGAGCCGGGGCTGGCCGACAACGCCTACACGAACGTGATGGCGGCCTGGGTGCTCGCGCGAGCGGCCGACTGCCTCGACGTCCTGCCGCCGACCCGCCGCCAGGAGCTGCTCGACGAGCTCGGGGTCGGCCCGCGGGACCTCGTCCGCTGGGAGCACGTGTCGCGCAAGCTGCGGCTGTGCTGGCACGACGACGGGGTGCTCGGCCAGTTCCGCGGCTACGAGCAGCTCGCGGAGTTCGACTGGGCCGGCTACCGCGAGCGCTACGGCGACCTCAGCCGGCTGGACCGCATCCTCGAGGCGGAGGGCGACTCCACCAACCGGTACCGGCTGTCCAAGCAGGCCGACGTGCTGATGCTGTTCCAGCTGCTGACGGCGGACGAGTTCTACGCGGTGCTCGACCGGCTGGGCTACGCCCACGACCGGCAGACCATCCCCCGCACGGTCCGGTACCACCTGGACCGCACCTGCCACGGGTCGACCCTGTCGCGGGTCGTGCACGCCTGGGTGCTGGCGCGCAGCAACCGGCGGCGGGCCTGGGACTACTGGCTGCAGGCGCTGGAGAGCGACGTCGCCGACGTGCAGGGCGGCACGACCGGGGAGGGCATCCACCTCGGGGCGATGGCCGGCACGGTCGACCTGCTCACCCGGGGGTTCACCGGGCTGGAGACCCGAGGGGACGTCCTGGGCGTCGACCCGTGCCTGCCCGAGGGGCTGCGGCGGCTGCGCTTCCGGCTCACCTACCGCGGGCAGCCGGACCTGGCGGTGACCATCACCCCCACGACGTTGACCATCGGCGGGGACGCCCGGACCGACGTCCTGCCGCTGCGCGTGCGCGACGCCGAGCACCGGTTCGACCCGCGGGGCGGTGTCCGGGTGGAGCTGCACCGGCACGGCAGCGAGCACCCCGAGCACCCCGAGCACCCAGAGCACCCCGCGGCCGGGGTCCAAGGACCGCCGCCCCGGTGACCGGCGACCCCGGCGCGCGCCGCCGGCCCGGTGGGAGTCTCCGCTCACCACCACCGAGGGAGCCCCGATGACCGAGCCGGCCGACGCCGCCCCCGCCCTGCCCGCCGGCGTGGTCCTGGGGCTCACCGGGACCCCGGCCGACGAGCCGGGGCTGCGGACCGCGCTCACCGAGGCGCGGCGCCGAGGCCTCCCCCTGCACCTGCTGTGGCCCTGCCCCCCGGCCGGCCACGCCGTGCGCACGGTGGGCCGCCGCGCCGAGGCCCGGTACCTGGAACGGGTGCGCTCGGTGGCGGCCGCGGTCCCCGGGAGCACGGTCACCGCGGAGCTCACCACCGTCGCCCCGGCCCGGGCGCTGGTCGCCGCCTCCCGGACGGCGGGTCTGCTCGTGCTGCGCCCCCACGCGCCGAGCGGGGCACCCCCCGGGTACGACCCCGTGGTCCGGGACGTCGTCTGCCACGCCCGGTGCCCGGTGCTGGTGGACCGCACGCGCCGCGACGGCTGCCCGACCGACGGCCACGGGCTGCGCGGCGTCCCCGGCGCGCCCGCCGAGGACACCGGCGGGGTCGTCGTCGGGGTGGACGACGGTGCCGCGGACCACCTGCTGACCGCCGCGGCCGCAGAGGCGCGGCGCCGCGGCACCTCGCTGCTGGTGGTGCACGCGGCGCCGGCCCGGCAGGCGTCCGGGCCGGCGGCGCGGCTCTCCCCGCCCGGCCCCGGCCGCCGGCCGGCCGGGGCGGGCACCGGACGCGGCCTCGCGGACGCCGTCGACCGGCTGCGCGGGCACCACCCGGGGCTGCGGGTCGACCTGCGGGTGGTCGAGGGGGCGCCGGGCGGCGCGCTGACCGCGCTCTCCCGCGGCGCGGACCTGGTGGTCCTGGGCCGGGCCCGCCGGACCGGGCCGCTGCGGCGCACGACCGGCGCGGTCGTCGACCGGGCCGCCTGCCCGGTGCTGGTGGTGCCGCTGCCCCCGCCGGAGGGCGGTCCACCGCCGTCCGGGCGGCTGCTGAGCGGGGCGGAGCCGCGGTGACCCGCCCCCGCGGGCCGGCCGCCGACGCGCTCCGGCTGGCCGCCGACCGCGCGATGCGGGCGCCGTCGGTGGCCAACAGCCAGCCGTGGCGGCTGGCGCTGTTCCGCGACCGGCTGGAGGTGCTGCTGGACCGCAGCCGGCAGGCGCTCCCCCGCGACCCGGTGGGCCGGGAGCTGGTGCTCAGCGCCGGGGCAGCGCTGTTCAACGCCCGGGTGGGCGTGGCGGGCAGCCACCTGGTCGACGCGGTGCGGCGGTTCCCCGACCCGGCCCGGCCCGAGCTGGCCGCCGTCCTGCGCGCCGAGCCCGGCGTGCCCGACCGGCGCCTCACGGCCCTGGCGCCGGCGGTCGACCTGCGGCACAGCAACCGGCGGCCCTAACTGGGTGGCCCGCCGCCCGACGTCCGGGCCGACCTCGAGGCCGCGGCCGCCGCCGAGGGCGCGGTGCTGGTGCCCGTGCACGGCGAGCGCGACCGGGTGCTCGTCGACCGGGCCACCCGGTTCGCGGGCGCCGTGCTGGAGCAGGCGCCGCCGGCCGCCGGGACGGTCGCCGCGCACCTCGAGGCCACCGGGCCCGCCGAGCACGTGACCCCGCGGTCCGCGCCCGGCGCGGCCTGGTTCGTGCTGACCACCCCCGGTGACTCGCCCCGGGACTGGCTGCGCGCCGGGGAGGCGCTGGAGCGGGTGCTGCTGGAGGTGGTCCGGCACGGCTGGCAGGCCGCCCCGTTCAGCCGGCCCACCGAGGTGCCGGCCGCTCGGACGCTCCTGCAGGAGGGCCTCACCGGTGACCTGCACCCCCAGGTGCTGGTCCGCGTGGGGCGCGCCGACCCGGTGGAACCGGCCCCGCGGCGCCGCGCCGTCGACGTGGTCGAGGACCGCACCTGCTTCCCCGCCCCGCCCGGCGCGACGTGAACCGGCGGGTCCGGCGGGTCCGGCGGGTCCAGCGGGCCTGGGCGGAGCTGGGCCGCGCCACGCCCGACCCGGCCCCCTTCGACCCGGGGGACGTCGCCGACCTGCCGGCCGCCGCGCAGCAGTGGCTGCGGCACGCCATCGCGCCCGGCACCCCGTCGTGGTCGTCGGTCGAGCTGTCGACGACCGGCGAGATCCGGCTCGGGCGGCTCCCCGGGGAGGCTGTCCCCCTGCCCACGTCCTTGCGCGGCGCACGCCGGGCGCGGACAGCACGCGCGCACGACCTGGACCGTCGACGGCGCCCAGGAGACCGCCGAGCTGCCCCCGCACCGGCGTACCGGCTGCTCGGGGCGCAGGTGCTGCGCCGAGGTGACCGTCCCGGCCGTGCGGTGCGCCGGCTGGTGGGCGGGCACCGACCCGCGCCGACGAGGGTGAGTTCTCCCGCGCCCGGACCACCGCCGCGTCCTTCCGCTGAGCCGGCCCGGCACGGCGGGGCGAGGGACCTGACCGCGGGGGACGTCCGCCCCTGCCGACGCCCGTCGGGACCCCGGGAGGCTGGGTGCCGATCCGCCGGCCCCACCCTCCGGCGAGAGGAACCCCACCATGAAGGCCGCCGTCGACCGCAACCTCGACGAGGTCGACGACGCGATGTCCGACGCGATGTCCGACGTGCTGGCCGGCCGGGTGCCGGCCCGCCTCGTCGTCCAGTTCTGAACCCGCATCCGGTCCGACCGGTCCCCGTCCGAGGTGGTGAGTGCACATGTCCCGTGCCCTGGTGGTCTACGAGTCGCTGTTCGGTGACGCCCGCGCGATCGCCCGCGCGATCGCCGACGGGCTGTCGGCGACCGTCCCGGCCGACGTCGTCCCCGCGGCCGAGGCGCCCGCGGAGATAGGACCCGAGGTGGCGCTGCTGGTCGTCGGCGGCCCGAACCACGCGTTCGGCATGCCGAAGCCCGGCACCCGCGACAGCGCGGTGCACCAGCACAACGCCGACGTGCCCGACACGTTCGTCGGCCTGCGCGAGTGGCTGGAATCCGTCCGGGTGCCCGCCGGGACCCGCGCGGCGGCGTTTGACACCCGCGCCGGCGCGCACCCGGTGCTGACGCGGATGGACCACGCCGCCCGGACCGAGGAGAAGCTGCTCGACCGGCTCGGCGCCGCCGTGGTCGCACCGGCCGAGCACTTCTCGGTGGTCGACACCGAGGGCCCGCTGGCCGACGGTGAGGAGGAGCGCGCCCGCCGCTGGGGGCAGACGCTGGCGGAGCTGCTGGCCTCGGTCTGAGCGGCCCCTCCTCAGCCCGCGGCGGTGAGCACCTCCGCGACCGGGCGGCGACCGGTGGCCACCCCCGGAGCCGACGGCCAGCCCAGCCGCAGCAGCATCTGCGGGTGCCCCACCAGGCCGAGCTCGACGCGCAGCCGGGTGCGGGTGGCCGGCCAGTCCAGCGCCTGGGTCAGCGGCGAGGCGGCGAGCCCGGCGGCGGTGAGGCGCAACAGCACCCGGCCGAGCGCGCGCCCGGCCTGCACCCAGGCCGGGCGGTCGTCGGTCATGGTGCCCAGCAGGACCACCGCGGGGCGCTCGACGGCCGGGGGCGGGTCGTCGTCCCGCACGGGCACCGCTGGGGCGGTGGGCTCGTGCCGGCCGACGAGGAAGTCGCGGATCGTCCAGTTCGACGGCCGGCTGCCCGGCGCCTCGTCGGGCAGCGCGGCCACCGGCACGCCGTCGAGGGCGGCGGGGTCGGTGCGCACCCAGCGCTGCAGCTCCTCGCGGTAGGCGGCGTCACCCTGCTCGACCTGCTCGGCCCGGTCGATGAGGAAGACGGTCGTGAGCTCCGCGTCCCGGTCGCTGACCCGGGACCACCAGACGCCGTACCCGCCGGCCTCGGCCTGCAGCCGGTCGAGCAGGTCGACGGGGACCGTCCGGGAGAGGAACGGCGCCCGCTGGGTGTGCCGGTCGGCGATCGCCGCGGCCAGCGCCCGGTCGTCGTCCGAGGCTTCCCGGGGGGAGCCGGTCCGCAGCGTGGCCAGGTGGTCGCCCTCGTCCGCCGCCGGCGCCAGGTCGACGTCGACCTCGTGCCCGGTGGCGCGCAGCGCCACCGCGGCGAACTCGACGGCGATCCCGCAGCTGATCACCTGCTGCCGGTGCGTCGGGTCGAGCGCCGGCAGCGCCCGCTGCGGGTCGTAGGACACCTCCAACCGGTCGGCTGCGGCGGCGAACCGCCAGGGTTGGGTGTTGTGGATCGACGGCGCGCGCGTGGCCAGCTCGACCACGCCCGTCCAGTCCGGCACCTCGGGCATCGGGCCCCTCCTCCGTCGTGTCCGGTCCTCGGGACCCCGGTCCGGTCCTCAGCGGGGCGTCGCCCGGGGCGCCGGACCCGCCGACGGGCGCAGTTCGGTGGCGAGGATCGCCGCCTGGGTGCGCCGCTCCAGCCCCAGCTTGGCCAGCAGGTGGGAGACGTAGTTCTTCACCGTCTTCTCCGCGAGGAACATCCGCTCGCCGATCTGCCGGTTGGTCAGCCCCTCACCGATGAGCTCGAGCACCGTGCGCTCCTGCTCGCTGAGCTTGGCCAGCGGGCCGCTCGGCTCCGCCGCCCGCCGCATCCGCGCCATCACCGCGGCCGCCGCCATCGGGTCCAGCAGCGAGCCCCCGCCGGCCACCGTGCGCACGCCAGCGACCAGGTCCGTGCCCAGGATCTGCTTGAGCAGGTACCCCGCCGCCCCGGCCATGATCGCCTCGAACAGCGCCTCGTCGTCGCTGTAGCTGGTCAGCATGATGACCTTGAGGTCGGGCATCTTCGACCGCAGCTCCCGGCACACGGCCACCCCGTCGCCGTCGGGCAGCCGCACGTCCAGCACCGCCACGTCCGGGCGGAGCGCCGGCACCCGGGCCAGCGCCTCCGCGGCGTTCTTGGCCTCCCCGACGACGGTGATCCCCGGATCGGTCTGCAGCACGTCGGCGACCCCGCGGCGGACGATCTCGTGGTCGTCGAGCAGGAAGACCCGGACTGGCCCCGGCTCGGGTGCTGCGGTCATGCTGGCCTCCGGGTCCGCTGCAGGCGCACGCCGACGCGGGTGCGCACGGGTGCCGCGCCGAGTCTTGCCGGGGCCGTGCGGCCCGCCCCAGGGCCCAAGGTCCTGGTCACGGCCGCGCGGTCAGGCGGGGTCCGCCGTCCGCCGGCCGTCGCCGAGCAGCTCGTCGAGCGCCGCGCGGTGCGCCCGCAGCCCCCGCGCCGCGTCCGCGGCCTCCTGCGCCAGGTCCTCGTCGGCCGGCGGCACGACGGCCGTCGCGACCGCGGCGGAGAGGTCGGCCAGGGTGGCCAGGTGCCGGTCGGCCCGGGCCAGCAGCTCGTCGCCGGCCACCGGCACGCCGACCAGCTGGCCCAGCGCGGTGCGCAGCCGGCGGCCCTCGGCCTCCAGCCGCGGCAGCAGGTCCGGGACGTCGCCGAGGTGCGCCCCGGCCCGGCGGGCGGAGTCGACCCGCTGCCGCAGCAGCTGCTGCTCGCGGGCGATCCGGACGGCGCGCACCGCCGCGCCGCGGTGCGGGGTGGCGCCGGGCCGGCAGGCGGCGAGCACGGCGGCGCCGTCGGAGGCCAGGTCGCGCCCGGTGACCACCAGCCGGCTGCGGCGCACCCGGCGCACCCCGGTCCAGACGGCGGTCGTGAGCACCCCGAGGACCAGCAGCACGCTGACGGCGAGGACGGTCAGCAACGTCAGCACGGGGGGCCTCCAGGCGCTCGCGGCGGAGCCTCCACTGTGCCCCCGGCAGCGCCGGCCCGTCCAGCGCCGGCTCCGGTCCGGCCCTGGTCCGGCACCGCGCTCAGCCGAAGGTGAGCACGTAGCCGTGCGCCCCCGGGTCGAGGAACGTGATCTCGAACCGGCGCTGGGCGACCGCGCCGTGCTGGCGCACCAGGTGGTGCATGCGCGGCGTGCTCAGCACGCCCGCACCATCGGGCCCCACGTCCACCCCGGCGTCCGGCCCGGGTGGCCGGCCGTCGAGGGTCACCCGGAAGCGCACCGGCCGGTCGGCGCCCGGTGGCCCGGCCACCAGGTGCAGGTCGCGGGCCCGGAAGTGGTGGGCCAGCGAGCTCCCCGGTCCCACCGCGACGGCGGCCTCCCGGCCGACCCGCCAGGTGCCGGCCAGTGCCCAGGTGTTGAGCCGGAGCCGGTGCGGTGGCGTGTACCGGACCGGCTCGTCGACGGCCAGGTGCGGCGACGAGGCGAAGTCCGTCGTCCGGTCGGTGCCGAGATAGGTCTCCCCGGACATCAGGGTGTCCCAGTCGGCGGGGAGCTCCGCGCCGGTCGCCTCGACCCGGACCAGGGGTTCGTCCGGCAGTGCGCCGCCCGCCTCGGCCAGCAGCCGGCGCAGCACCAGCTCGGCCTCGGCGAAGCCGCCCTCCCCCACCTGCTGCTCGCGGATCCGCCCGGTGGCGTCGACGAAGTACAGCGCGGGCCACCAGTGGTTGGCGAACGCCGACCAGACCTCGTGCCGGGCGTCCAGCGCGACCGGGTACCCGATGCCGAGGTCGGCGACCTGCTGCCGGACGTTCGCCGGGTCGCCCTCGAAGCCGAACTCCGGGCTGTGCACCCCCAGCACGACCAGCCCGGCGTCCGCGTACTTCACCGCCCACGCCCGCAGGTGCGGCAGGGTGCGCCGCCAGTTGATGCAGGTGTAGGTCCAGAAGCCGACCAGCACGACGCGCCCGCGCAGCGCCGCGGTGGTCAGCGGCGGGGTGTTCAGCCAGCCGGTGGCGCCGTCCAGCTCCGGCATCCGGACGCCGGGCGGCGCGGTGCGGGTCACCAGTTCCCCACCTCGGCGACGGCCGCCGCGAACTCCGCCGGCGCCTCCTGCGGCAGCGCGTGGCCGATCCCGCCGGTCACCGTGCGGTGCTCGTGCTTGCCGGTGAACCGCCCCGCGTAGCCGGCCGGGTCGGGGTGCGGGGCCCCGTTCGCGTCGCCCTCCAGCGTGATCGCCGGGACCTCGACCGGCGGCCCCTCGGCCAGCCGCCGCTCCAGCTCGTCGTACTGCGGCTCCCCGGCGGCCAGCCCCAGGCGCCACCGGTAGTTGTGCACCACGACGTCGACGTGGTCGGGGTTGTCGAACGCCGCGGCGGTGCGGGCGAACGTCGCGTCGTCGAACTCCCAGCGCGGCGAGGCCAGCCGCCAGATCAGCCGGTTGAACTCCCGCCGGTGCGCCGCGTACCCGGCCCGGCCCCGCTCGGTGGCGAAGTAGAACTGGTACCACCAGGCGTGCTCGGCCGCCGGTGGGAGCGGCGCGGCGTTGGCCGCCTGGCTGCCGATCAGGTAGCCGCTGACCGCGACCACCCCGCGGCAGCGCTCCGGCCACAGCGCCGCGACCACCGCCGCCGAGCGGGCACCCCAGTCGAACCCGGCGAGCACCGCCTGCTCGATCCCCAGCGCGTCCAGGAACGCCGGCACGTCGCAGGCCACCGCCGCCTGCTGGCCGTTGCGCGGCGCGGCGTCGTCCAGGAACCGGGTGGTGCCGTACCCGCGGACGTAGGGCACCAGCACCCGGAAGCCCTCGGCGGCCAGCAGCGGCGTCGCCTCGGCGAAGGCGTGCACGTCGTAGGGCCAGCCGTGCAGCAGCACCGCGGCCGGCCCGTCGGCCGGGCCCGCCTCGGCGTAGCCGACGTCCAGCGGTCCGGCGGTCACCTGCCGGAGCGGCCCGAACGGGCCGGTCACCGGCGCTGCTCCGGCACCTGCGGGCGCCGCAGCGGCCGGAACGCCTCCCGCAGCTCCGCCGCGAACAGCTCCGGCTCCTCCCAGGCCGCGAAGTGCCCGCCCCGCTCGACCGCGGAGAAGTAGGTGAGCGTCGGGTAGCAGGCCTCGGCCCAGCTGCGCGGCGTCCGCCAGATCTCCCCGGGGAACGCGCTGAACGCCATCGGCACCGTCACCGGCGGCTGGGGGTGCCCCGCGGCCGCCGCGGCGGCGGGGGCGTCGGCGCCGTAGCTCTCCCAGTAGGAGCGGGCGGCCGACGTGCCGGTGCCGGTCAGCCAGTAGAGGGCGACGTTGTCCAGCACGTGGTCGCGGGTGAGGTTGCCCGACGGTGCGCCCCCGGCGAACGCGCGGGCGATCTTCTCGTAGGCGTCGGTGTCGTGGTCGATCATCCAGGCGGCCAGCGCCACCGGGGAGTCCTGCAGCCCGTAGCCGATCGTCTGCGGCCGGGTGGACTGCTCCTGGAAGTAGCCGCTGCCGGTCGACTGGAAGGTGCGGATCTGGGCGAGCGCGGCACGCTCCTCCTCGGTGTCCTGCGGCAGCGCGCCGACGTCCCCGAGCGCGGACACCAGCAGGTTGAGGTGGATGCCCAGCAGGCCCTCGGGCGCCTGGCGACCCATCGCGTCGGTCACGCCGGCGCCGACGTCCCCGCCCTGCGCGACGTAGCGGCGGTAGCCGAGCCGCTCCATCAGCTGCGCCCACGCCCGGCCGACGCGGGCGACGTCCCAGCCGAGCTCGGTGGGCTCGGCGGAGAAGCCGTAGCCGGGCAGCGAGGGCAGCACGAGGTCGAAGGCGTCCGCCGCGCTGCCGCCGTGCGCGGGCGGGTCGGTGAGCGGGCCGACGGTGTCCAGCAGCTCGACGACCGACCCGGGCCAGCCGTGCGTCATCACCAGCGGCAGCGCGTCGGGGTGCGGCGAGCGGACGTGCAGGAAGTGGACGTCGACCCCGTCGACCTCGGTGACGAACTGCGGCAGCGCGTTGAGCCGTGCCTCGGCGGCGCGCCAGTCGTGCTCGTCGGCCCAGTAGCGGGCCAGCGCCTGCAGGGTCGCCAGCTGGACCCCCTGCGAGCGGTCGGCGACCAGCTCCGGCGTCGGCCAGCGGGTCGCGGCGATCCGCCGCCGCAGCTCGGTGAGCTCCTCCTCCGGGACGTGCACCTGGAACGGCCGGACGGCGTCGGGCCGGCCGGGCCGTGCGGTGGTGGTCGTCGCGGTGGGGTCGGGGTCGAGCGCCATGGCGGGTCCTTCCTGGGGTCGTGGCCACGGGTACCGGTAAGCCGCCGCGGGCCGGGGACAAGGGGTCTTCCGACCCGTTCGCCGGCGGTGCCGCCGGTGGCAGGATCGCCGTGCCCGTGCGCCCGGAAGGGGAGGCCGATGGCTGCACCACCGCTGCGCCCCGCGCCCGGCACCGGAGCCGCGGGAGCCCGTGGAGACCCCCTCCCCGCCGGCCGGGAGCGGCGGCTCGTCCTCGCCGCGGCCCGCCGGGACGTCGCGGCGTGCGCCGACCTGGTGACGGCCTTCCTGCCCCGGATCACCGCGGTGGCCGCCTCGTTCCCGGCCGCCGGCGGCGTCGGGCGGGCGGAGCTGGTGCAGGAGGGGGTGGCCGGGCTGCTGCTGGCCACCCGGCACTACGACCCGGCCCGGCGGACGCCGTTCTGGCCCTACGCCTCGTTCTGGGTGCGCAAGGCGATGCAGGAGCTCCTCGCCGAGCTCACCCGGCCCGTGGCGCTGTCGGACCGGGCGGTCCGCGCCCTGGCCGCGGTGCGGGCGGCCCACCTCGACCACCTGCACGCCCGCGGTGCCGCGCCGACCACCGCGGACCTCAGCCGGGCGACCGGGCTGAGCCGGGCCCAGGTGGAGGCGCTGCAGGGCACGGAGCGGGCGGCCCGCAGCGTCCACGAACCGGCCGACCCGCACGGCGGCCGGGACACCGTGGGCGACCGGGTGCCCGACCCGGCCGCGGAGCAGGCGTACGACGCGGTGCTGGACCGGATCGAGCTGCGCCGCCTGCAGGAGGTCACCGCGCGGCTGCCCGACCGGGAGCGCGCCGTCGTCCGGGCGCACTTCGGGCTCGGCGAGCCGGCCCGCACCCTGGGCCGGATCGCTGCCGAGCTCGGGGTCACCGCCGAGCGGGTGCGGCAGATCGAGGCCGGCGCGCTGGCCACGCTGCGCGCCGCAATGGCGGCACCGGCCCCGCCCGGGTGAGGCCCGACCAGTTCAGCCGGGCACGTCCGTGCCGGTGCCGGCCGCAGGGGTGCCGGTGAACAGTTCAGGGACCCCGGAGCTACAGGTGCAGCATGAGGCAGCAGCATCGCTCGGACGGTGACCTGCTGACGGCCGTCGCCGACCGGGACCGCGCGGCGCTGCGGGAGCTCTACGACCGGCACGCGCCGTGGCTGCGCGCCCGCCTCTCGCGCCGCTGCGGCGACGAGGGGGTCGTCGAAGAGGTGCTGCAGGACACCTTCCTCGCCGTGTGGCGGACCCCCACCGGCTACCGCGGCACCGGCGACGTGCCCGCCTGGCTGTGGGGCATCGGGATCCGCCGGCTGCTGGCCGCCGTGCGGCCCCGGCGCCCGCTCCCGCTGCGGCTGCTCGTCGCCGAGCCAGCGCCGTCGGCCGAGGACGAGGTGCTGCTCGCGGTCGAGCACGGGGACCTGGCGGCCGTCGTGGACGGACTGTCCCCGGAGCTGCGGGCGGTCGTCCGGGCGGTCGTGCTCGACGGGCTGACCAGCCGCGAGGCCGGCCGGCTGCTCGGTGTGCCGGCCGGGACGGTGCGCACCCGGATGGCCCGCGCCCGGACCCAGATGCAGGAGGCGCTCGCATGACCTGGCACGTGGACCCCAGGACGTCGGCCGGCTACCGGGCCGGCGCCCTGACCGACGCCGGTGCGACCGCCGTCGAGACCCACCTGATGCAGTGCCGCGCCTGCCGGGACGCGCTGGCCGCCGCCGTGCCCCCCGTCGACAGGTCGGCCCACGAGCGGACCTGGGCGGCGATCGACCGGACGGTCGACGCGCAGCCGGCATCAGCCGCCGAGGAGCTGCTGGCCCGCGTGCTGCCGTCCCACGTGGTCCGGCTCCTCGGTGCCGCCCCGGCGGTGCAGCGTGCCTGGTGGGCGGCCGGGACGGGGCTGCTGGTCCTGGGCCTGCTCGCCGCCCGGCTGGGCAGCGGCACGACCGGGACGGCGGTCTTCGTGGTGTCTGCGCCGCTGCTGCCGCTGGTCGGGGTGGCGCTGGCCTACGCCGCGGTCGACGACGTCGCGGGCGAGGTGGCCCGCACCACGCCGTTCTCGCGGTTCCGGCTGCTGCTGATGCGGACGGCGGCCGTGGCGGCCGGCACCCTCCCGGTCACCGCCCTGCTCGCCCTCGCGCTGCCCGGCGGGGCGCGGCCGGCGGCCCTCTGGCTGGCGCCCGCCCTGGCGATGTGCGCGCTAACGCTCGCGCTCTCGGCCCGGGTCGACTCCCGCCGCGTGGCCGCCGTGCTGACGCTGCTGTGGCTGGCCGCCTCGTGGGCCGCGCTGCGTCCGCCCCCGTCCTCGCTGCCACTGCGCGAGGTGCTCGATCGCTCCGTCGCCTTCCGCCCGCCCGGCCAGGCGGCGCTGCTCTGCGTCGCCGCCCTCGCGCTCGTGCTCGCGGTCGTGCGCCACACCACCTTCGAGGAGAGGAGCCGGAGATGACGTCGACCGTCACGCTCGACGGCGTCGGCAAGCGCTTCCGCGGCACGACGGCGCTGCAGGACGTCTCGCTCGACCTGCTCCCGGGCGTCACCGGGCTGCTGGGCCCCAACGGGGCCGGCAAGACCACCCTGCTGCGCATCGTCGCCACCGCCCTGTCGCCGGAAGGCGGCTCGGTGCAGGTGCTCGGCTGCGACCCGGGCGACGCGGCGGGCCGGCTGGCGATCCGCCGGCGGCTGGGCTACCTGCCGCAGGAGCCCGCGGCCTTCGCCGGGTTCACCGCCTTCGCCTTCGTCGACTACGTCGCCGTCCTCAAGGAGATGACCGACCGGGCCGCTCGGCACGCCGAGGTGCGCCGCGTGCTCGACGTGGTGGGCCTGGGCGACCGGGCGCACACGCGCATCCGCGCGCTGTCCGGCGGGATGCGGCGCCGGGTCGGGTTCGCGCAGGCCCTGCTGGGCCACCCGGACCTGCTCGTCCTCGACGAACCGACCGCCGGGCTCGACCCCGAGCAGCGCCTGCGGTTCCGCGAGGTCCTGGCCGGGCTGCCCCCGGACACCTGCGTCCTGCTGTCCACCCACCTGACCGAGGACGTCGCTGCGCTCTGCCCCCGGGTGGTCGTGCTCGACCGCGGCCGGGTGGTGTTCCAGGGGGACACCACCGCCCTCGCCTCGCTCGCCGACGGCCGGGTGTGGGACGCGGCGGCGCCCGACCCGCACGCAGCGGTCTCCTGGCGCACCGCCGAGGGTCGGATCCGCAACGTCGGCACACCGCCGCCGGGGGCGGACCTGCGGCCGGCCGGACCGGACCACGGGTACCTCCTGCTGACCGGCTCGGGCGCACCCGGGGAGCAGGTCCGGTGACCGCCGCGACCCGCCTGGCGCCGCCGGCCGTCGTCGGGGCGGCGACCGTGCGCGCGCTGGTCAGGACAGAGCTCCGGCGCGCCGTCCGGAGCCGGCTGCTCTGGGCCGGCACGGCCGGCTCGGTCGCGATCGTCTGCTGGTTCACCGCGGACGGCGCGTTCACCGAGCCCGGGCCGTACGGCGAGCACCTCGCGGCGTGGGACTTCCCGGTGGGACCGCTCGTCCTCACCGCGTTCCTGGTGGCGAACGGCGCCGCGCTGCGGGACCGTCCACCGCCGGCCGCGGAGCTGCTCGCCAGCACCCCGGCACGCAGCTGGGAGCGGACGGGAGCGGTGCTCGCCGCCGCCCTGGTACCCGCGGTCATGGCGCTGCTCGTCCTCGGCGGCCAGGACCTCGCGGTGCTGGCGGGAGGCGGCGCTGTGCTCGGCAGCGCGCCGTGGGTGCGGGTGGCCGACCCGGCGCTGCTGGAGCTGGTGGGCGGTCCGCTGCTGGTCGCCTGCTCCGCCGTCGCCGGGGTCCTGGCCGCCCGGCTGGTGCGCTCGCGCACGGCCGGGGCCGTGCTCGGCTTCCTGTGGTGGGCGGTCTTCTCCTTCGACTTCTACACGTTCCTCTACGCACCGTTCGGCCTGGTCGCCCTGTCCCGGTCGTCGGTGGTGGCCACCGACCTCGGTGGCACCCCGTCCGCGGTCCAGCTGTCGGCGCACCAGGCCGCCGGGAGCCCCGGGGACCTCGTCCCCGGGTACCTCGGGCTGGACCGCGACCTGACCTCGTACGGCCTGCACCTGGTGTTCGTCCTCGGCGTCACCGCCGCGCTCGCCGCGCTGGCGCTGCGGCGCAGCGGCCGGGACCCCCGAACGCGGGTGGTCGGGGCCGCCGGACTGGTCCTGGTCGTGGCGGGGTTCGTCGGCCAGCTGGTCACCCTGAGCACCGACCTGGGCTGGCTGGACCCGCTGTGAGCACCGTGCCGTGGCCGGCGTTGCTCGCCGCGACCCGGCCGGTGCTCGCCTGGCGGGCGCTCGGCGGGTCCGGCGTCGCCGCGCTGGGCCTGGCCGCCCCGATCGGCGTCCTGCCACCGTCGGGAGCCGTCCAGCTGCCGGGACTGGCGGTGCTGGTGCTCGGCTGCGGGCTGGGCGCGGCGGCGGACGACCGCACCGCGGCGCTCACGACCGCGACCCCGGTGACGGTCCGCCGGCGGCTGCTGGCCCGGGCGGTGCTGGCCGTGCCGGGATCCGCCGTGGCGCTGGGGGGTGTGGCGCTCCTCGCAACCGCCGGTGGGGCCCCACCCGGCTGGGGACTGGTCCGGACGTGGGCAGTGCTCGCCGCGCTCGCGCTGGCCGCGGGCGCGGCGGGCAGCCGCCGGGGGCTGCCCGGTGTGCTGCCGGCGACCGTCCTGCTGGGCGGCGGGACGGTGCTGCAGGCGACGCTCCCGGCACCCGTCCGGCAGGCGTGGCCGTGGACCTCCACTACCGGGCAGGTCGTCCTCGGCCTGCTCGGTGCGGCAGTGCTGCTCGCGTGGGCGACCCGGGACCCCGGCGGACGTCGGCAGCGCGCACGTCAGCCGGCGCCGGGCTGATCGCCGACCACCCGCTGGAGGAGCGCTCCACCTCATCGCCGAGCCGGTCCGCCGCTTCCTCGGCTGAGGTCCGTGCGGCGGCCCGCACACCGGGGTGGGCGGCGTCGCGGCCCGTACAGTCACGACCGACGCCCCAGCCGCGTGCTCGCCGACCGGTTAGGACCCCCGCCCACCGCACAGCCAGGGAGCACGCCATGACGACCTCCGCACGAGACTGCGGGCAGACCCACCTCGGGTGCGGCTGCCGAGGGGACGATCGCGTCCACGAGCGCGAGGCCCACCAGCGCAGCGAGGCGCGCGCCCAGGCCGACGCCCTCGTCGCCTGCCCCGAGTGCGACCGGCCCACCCCGCCCCTGCAGCTGGTCACCTGGGGCAACTGCCGGGCGTGCCGCACGGCCCAGTCACGTTCGGTGCAGCCGCTGCGCTGGTAGTCCCCGGCGCTGCCCCTGCTCGGTCCGGTCGCGGTCAGAGCAGCCCCCGGGCGCGGGCTGCGGCGAGGGCGTCGCGCCGGCTGCCCACGCCGAGCTTCCGGTAGATCGCCCGGATGTGGGTCTTGACGGTGTTCACGCTGACGAACTGCCGCTCGGCGATCTCCTCGGCCGTCCGCAGCGACGGCAGCTCGACGAGGATCGCGCGCTCGCGCTCGGTGAGCCGGCTCCCCTGCGCCGCCGGCGCCCGCGGGAAGGCCCGCAGCACCTGGGCGGCGAACGCCTCCTGGCGGCCGAACCGGCCCGCGTCGCGGATGAGCAGCTCCTGCACCGGCCGCCCGGCGAGGGTCAGGTAGCGCACCGTCTGCCGTCCCTCGGCGCTGGCCAGCGCCCGGGTCAGCCGCCGGTGGGCGGCATCGGCGTCGCCGCTGTCGTCGGCGAGCACGGCGTCGAGCACCAGCGCCTCCACGACGGTCCGCCCGGCCTCCGCCGGGACCGCGCCGTCGCACACATCGGCCAGCAGCCGCCGGGCTGCGGGGACCCGGCCCCGGTGGGCCTCCAGCGAGGCGCGCAGGTACTGCAGCTCACCGCCGGCCCCCAGCCGCTGCTCGACCCGGTCGACCGCCTCGTGGGTCCAGGCCGGCTCGCCGAGCGCCAGGGCCATCCGCTGCTGCTCCAGCCCGGCGTGCGCGACCAGCACCGGCGGCAGGCCCACGTCCCCGGCCGGCCACCCCCGCTGCACCTGGCGGTACCGGGCCGGCGGCTCCTCGCCGGCGTCGAACGCCAGGGCCGACTCCAGCACCAGCCCGGCGAAGCGCAGCGACGGCTCGACGGTCCCGTCGAGCAGGTCGACCACCGCCCGGGCGTGCCGGCGCGCGGTCGGCGTGTCCAGGCGCTGGTAGGCGGCCGAGCCGGCGATGACGTGGGCGAAGGCGCACCGCGGTGACCGCTCCCAGCCGCGGGCGGCGGTGAAGGCGAGGGCCGCGGCGGCCCGGCTGCCCATCTCCGGCGCGTCGTCCCGGCTGGCGGCCACCCCCGCCAGCGCCGCCAGGCAGTGCAGCGCCAGCTGGTCGTACCCGGCCGCCGCGGTGCCGGCCGCGGCCCGCCGGAGGTCGGCCTCCGCCGCGTCCAGCCGGCCGAGCTTCAGCCGCGCCAGCCCCCGGCCGGCGGTGGCGAGCAGGTCGAGCTCGGGGCGGCCCGAGGCACCGGCGTCGGTCCCCTCGAGCACCTCCAGCTCGGCGGCGGTGGTGCCCAGCAGGTGCGCCCGCTGCAGGGCCACTGTCGCCGCGAGCGCCGGGTCGGCCCGCGGGGCGGCGGCGGGGGGCACTGGAGCCAGGGCGTCGTCTGCGGCGGCGACGTCCTCGGCGTCCAGCGCGCCGGCGGCGGCGACCAGCGCGACGGCGGGCTCGCTGCGGACCTCCAGCGGCGTCCGGCGCAGCAGCCTGGCCAGCGCCTGGCCGCTCCCACCGAGGACCAGCGCGAGACCCCACCGGCCGACCAGGTCGACCACCAGGTCGGGGTCCCCTGAGCGGCACGCGTGGTCGATGGCGGGGAGCAGGTCGCCGTGCGCGACCGCCCAGCGGGCCACCCTGCGGTGCAGCTCGGCACGCGCCGCGGCGGGGCGCCGCGGCGGGGCGCCGGGCCAGGTCGGCGAGCAGGTGGCTGCGCAGCAGCGTGTGGTACCGGTACCAGGGCTGCGGCCCGGTCAACCGCACGGTCAGCACGTTCGCCCGGGCCAGCTCCTCCAGCAGCACCCCGGCGTCCTCCCGCCCCGACACGGCGGTGGCCAGGTCCGGGCACAGCTGGTCGCAGAC
Organism: Modestobacter sp. NPDC049651; assembly: GCF_040659695.1. Taxonomy (NCBI): domain Bacteria; kingdom Bacillati; phylum Actinomycetota; class Actinomycetes; order Geodermatophilales; family Geodermatophilaceae; genus Modestobacter; species Modestobacter sp. NPDC049651. The sequence goes on along the minus strand of NZ_JBFAOG010000013.1, from coordinate 28,523 downwards.
CGACGTCTGCACCAGGAAGCGGTGCACGTCGGGCGGCTGCCGCGCCAGCACCTCACCGACCAGGTAGTCGCCCAGCGCGCGGTCGTCGCTGGCGAACGCCGTCAGCGCCGTGCGCGGGTCCCCCGCGGCCAGCGACATCGCGACCAGCCGGGCCCCGGCCGCCCACCCCTCGGTCCGCTGCAGCACCAGGTCGACGTCCCCGGCGCCCAGCTCGAGGTCGTGGCCGCGCAGCAGCTCGACCAGCTCGCCCCGGGTCAGGCTGAGGTCGTCGGCGCGGACCTCCAGGAGCCGTCCCTCGACCCGCAGCCGGTGCAGCGCCAGCGGCGGCTCCGTGCGCCCGACCAGCACCAGCCGCAGCTGCTCGGGCATCCACCGCAGCAGCGTGTCCAGGCTGCGCGCCGCATCGGGGCAGGCCAGCGTGTCGATCTCGTCCAGGACGAGCCACAGCGGCCGGTCCAGCCCGGCGAGCTGCTGGGCGAACGCGGCGACCACCGCGCCGTGCGGCGTGCCGCGGTCCGGCGCCGGGGGGCCGGCCGTCGGGCTCCCGGCCGGCGCGCCGGCCGCGCGGCACGCGGTGAGGACGGCGGTCCACAGCGACTGCGCGTCGTCGCCGTCCTCGACGGTCACCCACGCCGCCGACCACGCGCCGGACTCGGCCGGGCCGCGGGCCACCCAGTGCGACAGCCAGGTCGTCTTGCCCGCCCCGGCGGGTCCGGTCACCAGGACGACGTCCGGCCCCTCCGCCCCGCGGGCGCCGGCCCGGTCCAGCACCGCGTCCAGCCGCGGCCGCTCGACGACGTGCCGGGGCGGCCGGGGCAGCCGGGTCTTCAGCGCCGTGACGCCGTCCTCCTGGTCCGCGCCACCGGTCCCGGGCGGCCCGGGCGGGTCGGGCCGGGCGCGGGGCGGCGGGACCTGCGACGCGTGGTCGGCGGCGACCGGTCGAGCGGCAGCGCGAGGTGCGGCCATCGGTGCTCCAGCGGCGCTGGGGTGCGTGCTCCGGCGGGTGCCCCGTGTCGATCCACCCGGGGTCAGGTTAGGAGCACGCCGAGGTGGCGACAACGGGTTCGCCGGCCGCGCGTCCGGCGGGCGCCCGGGATGCGCCGCGGTCGGCGCCGACCTCACCCGGCGCGGGTGAGGCCCCCTCCGCCCCACGTCGTGACCATGGGGACCCGGACGTGGGGGGAGCGCACATGGGCTGGGTGCTCGTCGTCCTGGTCGGGCTGGCCGCCGAGACCGCACTGATCGTCACGCTGGGACGTCGGGTGACGGGCCCCTGGGAACGGGAGCGGGAGGGCGCGCCCGGGGGCAGCGGCCCGGCGGGCGGGACGTGGTGGGAGGTCACGTCCCAGGCGGGCGGTGGTCGTGCACCGCAGTCGACCGCACCCCCGGTCCGCCGGGCGGCCTGAACGAGCCGCGGCCGAGCGGGCCGGCCACCGCCGCGATGACCCGGATGGCCGGCACGAGCATCCACAGCAGGAGCTCCTCCGCAGCGGCTCGCACGCTCCGGGGGCCGGCCGGTGGTGTCCCGGGTGCGGCGGTCGCCGTCATCGGGCGTCCTCCCCTGCGGCGGGTGGTGGTGCGTCCCCCGGAGCCTGCTGGTCGGTCCCCCCGGGCACATCGCCCGCAGGGGGTGAGGTCGCAGCCCTCACCCGAGGCGACGGTGGGCCACCGCCACCACCACCGGCGCCGGTCGGTGGCGGTGGAGCGCCGCGCAGGAGGAGGGGTCCGGCATGCCCACCGCGACCGTCTGCACCAGCCCGCCGGACGACGACGGCTCGCGGCACCTCCCCCGACGCCGGCCGGTCGGGCACCGGCGGCTGCTGGCCGGCCTGAGCACCGGCCTGCTCGCGCTGGGTGCGTGCACCGGGTCCGGTGACGAGCAGGTCCCCGATCCGTCGGCCGCGGCCGGCACGGCCGTCGAGGCGGTCGTCGCCGGCACGCTGAGCTCCGCGGGGTGCGCAGCGACGTCGCCGAACGGGTGGTCCTGCGCGACGGCGACTCCCCCCGGGAGACGCGCGTGGACGTGCCCGTGCCGGCCCGGGACGTCGCCGTGGTCCGCGAGGTGACCGGACCGCACCTGGAGCTGACCGGGCTCACCGCCGACCTGCGCAGCGGGTTCAGCGTCCCGGTGACCTTCGAGTTCCGCGACGCCGGCACGGTCACCCTCCTGGTGCCGGTCCGCACCTACACCGACGTGCGGCCGGACAGGTTCACGACGTCGCGCTGACCGTGTCGATCCGGCTCCCCGGCCGGTCCTGCGCTGCGTCGGCGGGGCGGGGCAGCGTCACCGGTCCCCCGCCGGCCACCGGCCGGCGAGGGCGTCGTCCACGTCCCGTCGCCACCGGCCGGCCTCCGCCGCGGAGATGCCGGTGGTCCGCAGCGCCGCGGCAGCCACCGTGTCGGCGTAGCCGCGCAGCTGCCCGTCCACCGCACCGCCGCGGGCGCGCCAGCCGACCTCCCGCAGCAGTGCGGCCAGCCGGCGGAGCACCGCGGGCTGCCCGTCGGAGGACAGGAGCAGCTCCTCCAACCCCAGTTCCAGCAGCGCCGGCAGGTCCCACGACGGGAGGACCAGCCGCACGACGCCGTCCTCGTCGCGAACGGCGCGGACCTCCAGCGGGCAGCCGGCGAGCTCCCCGAGCAGCGCGGAGGCGTGGGAGATCGCGTGCACCGCGGTCGTCGGGTCGTTCACCCCGGGGGACAGCGCGCGGAGGGCGATGTCGACGACCTTGCGCAGGCCGTAGGCGACGTCCGCGCTCGCGGACCGCTCGAAGTGCAGCCGCACCGCCCGGTCCAGGGCCTCCTCCAGGGGGACCGGGTCGAGGGTCGACCGCCGCTCGGGCAGCCGGGCGTGCGCCATCGGCGTCCCGGCGACCACGGGGTCACCGATGCGGACGCCGAGCTCGACCACCACCCCGGCGTCCCGCGCGGCCGCGACGGCGGCCCGCTCGTCGACGGCGCGCAGGAAGCCGCTCGACCGCACGGCCAACGGGACCAGCGGGCCGGACGCCGCCGGCCGCCGCTCGGCCGCGCGGTCGTCCGGGGAGCGCCCGGCCTCGCCGCCGGCCACCCGGGCGATCGTGCTGCTCGACTCGTCGTGGACGTCGCGCAGCATCGTCTCCACCCGCAGCGCCTGCGCCAGGTGGCCGAGGAAGAGCACCAGGGCGACGACGCTGCCCAGCGTGAGCAGGTACCCGACCGTGATGGACAGCCGCGGGACGAACGCCGTGTCGTCGTCGGTGGCGCTCTCGGTCCGCACGGTGCGCAGCACGGTCAGCGCGTAGACGAACGTGAGCACCAGCTGCGCCAGGGTCGCCTGGACGACGCGGTCGGTGACGAACGTCTGCAGCAGCCGCGGGGAGTACTGGCTGCTGCTCAACTGCAGGGCGACCACGGTGAGCGAGAAGGTCAGCCCCGTCACCGAGATCAGCGAGCCGGCGATCGCCGACAGGACGTCGCGGGCCGCGGAGGCGCCACCCCCGAACGCGAACGTCAGGGGGTGGCCGCCGGGGCCCTCGAGCCGGCCGTCCACGGCAGGCAGCAGCACGCCCAGCGCGACGGCCAGGAGGACTCCCGCGCACGGGACCGGCCAGAGGGCGCCCCGGATGCGCTCGACGACCGCGTCGGCCCGGCGTCCGGTGGTGCTGGTGGGGGACGGCATGCAGCAGTCTCCCCCGTCCACGACGCCCGCCGCACCGGCACCGACCGGGTCCCCTGACCAGCCGCGCGGTCGCCGGGTGCGACGAGCGGTCCGCCGCTGGCCGCTCCCTCGGGACGGGCAGGACCTGGCTCCCGCCGGGACGGTGACCGGAGGCTGCGCGATCCCCGTCCCGGCGTGGCCTCAGGACCCGTAGCGCAGCGCCCGGGCCTCGACGTCGAAGAGCACGTCGTCCGCGGCCGCGGGGCTGACCTCCCCCCTGCGCCGGGCATCGAGCACCGCGTCCCGCTCGGCCTCGGTGGCCCTGGTCAGGAGCTCCCGCAGGTGGCGGCCCGCGTCCGCGCCGCCGGCGTCGCCGTCCACGAGGTCCGCCACGCTGACGCGGTAGCCCAGCCGCGCCTCGTACTGCCGGACCACGGCGTCCCGGACCTCGGTGGGCACGTCGTCGGCGTCCCGGATCCGCGCCAGGGCGGCCTCGGTCACCGTCCGGTGCAGGCGCCGCTCGTCGGCCCGCACGTCCGCGTCGCTGGCGACCCCGAGCCGCCGGATCAGCGGGGCGAGCGTGAGCCCCTGCAGCACCAGGGTGACGATCACGACGAGGAGGGCGACCACCACCACCTCCTCCCGCGCGGGGAACGACCCGCCGGCGTCCACCGTCACCGGCAGCGCGAGGGCCGTGGCGACGGTGACCACGCCGCGCATGCCCGCCCACGAGGCGACCGCGGACTCCCGCCAGCCGTGCGGGGTCGCCGATCCGGCGCGGCGCGCTCGGCGGCCGGTGAGGCCGGAGGCGGCGAACATGGCCGCCGCCCGCACCACGACGAGCACCCCGACCACCGCGGCGGCCACGCCGATCGTCTCGCCGTCGTCGAGCACGTCGGTGCTGCCCAGCACGTCGGTGAGCTCGACCCCCAGGAAGGCGAACAGGAGCCCGCTGACGGCGAACTCGACGTACTGCCACACCGACCGGCCGAGCAGCCAGCCGGCCGAGGTGACCTCCCGGGTGGTGGTCGCCCGCAGGTACAGCCCAGAGACCAGCACGGCCAGCACGCCGGAGGACTCGACCTGCTCGGCGAGCAGGTACAGAGCGAACGGGACGGCGATGGTCACCGTCGTCTCGGCGGCCGGGTCGTGCAGCAACCCCAGCGCCCTCCTCGCCAGCCAGCCACCGACCAGCCCCAGCAGGCAACCACCGACCACGGCGACCAGCAGGCTCAGCCCCACCTCCCCCGCCGAGACACCGCCGGCGACGACGGCCATCACCGAGAGCTGGTAGATGACCAGCGCGGTCGCGTCGTTGAACTGCCCCTCGCCCTCCAGGAGGGTCACCAGTCGGGGTGGGAGGTGCAGCCGGGCGGCCACCGCGGTGGCCGCGACCGGGTCGGGCGGGGAGACCACCCCGCCCAGCACCGCGGCCACCGCCCAGGGCAGGCCCAGGGCGTGCGCGACGACGGTCACGATCCCGGCGGTCACGACGGTGAGGCCGACGGCCAGCCCGAGCACCGGCCGGGCCGCTTCCCGCAGCTCCCGCACCGAGGTCGTCTGGGTGGCGGCGAACAGCAGCGGCGGGAGCACCAGCGGCAGGATCAGGTCCGGGTCCAGCTGGGGGGCCGGCACGGCCGGGACGAGCCCGAGCGCCAGCCCGTAGATCGTCAGCAGCACCGGCTGCGGGACGCCGATCCGGTCGGCGAGCGGGGTGAGCACGACCACCCCGAGCACGAGGAGTCCCAGCAGTGCGACGGCGCCCACCCGGGCATCGTCCGGTCCGGCGCCCGGTCGCGCCACCTCGCCGCCGCCCCCGGCCCGGGACGGCCGCGGACGACCCGCCGTCGAGGTGCCCGTCCACCGGCTGGTGGTCGTCGGCTCCGGACGCCCCCTCGGTGCCGCTCAGCCGCGCGGGCCCTGGGCGCCGGGGACGTCCGTGAGTGCCGAGCGATCGCCCACGGCCGAGACGGGCACGACGCTGAGGCTGCCGTCGGTCTCCAGCACGACCGCCGCCACGTCACCCAGCCCTCCCTGGCCGGCGGCGCGCACCGCCTGCCGCACCTCGGCCGGTGCGACCCGGTGCTGCCGCAGCGCACGCTCCTGCAGCACCCCGTCGCTCAGCAGCAGGGCAGGACGAGCGGTGACCACCGCCCGTGCTCTCGGGGACCCGGCCGTCACCCGGGCGACGGCGAACTGCAGGAGGGCCAGCAGCCCGAGGGCCACGGCCCCCTCGGACCAGGAGACGTCGGAGCTGAGCAGGATGGTGGCGAGGGTCGACCCGAGGGCGACCGTCACGACGAGGTCGAAGGCGTTCAGCTTCGCCAGGGTGCGCTTGCCGGACAGCCGGAGCACCACCACGACGGTGGCGTAGGCGCTCGCGCCCACGGCGAGGACGCGCCCCAGATCGGCCCAGGAGTCGAACCACATGGGCCCTCACTACCCCGCGGACGCGGGATCACCGAGGGACGCGGCGCACGAGCCGGACGTCCGTCCCGGCACGCGGCCGGCGCACATGACGGTCCCGTGACGAAGCAGCCCGGGGACTGCCCCGGCCCGCCCCGACGGGGCACCGTGGAGCAACAGCAGGCGCGCGGTACCGCGGTGCACGCGTCTCCCGGCGACGAGGAGGTCCCGATGCCGCCGCTGCTCCGGCGTCCCCCGTCCGGCCCGTGGCGTCGCGCCGCCCGCGACGGGCGCCCCGCTCCCCCGCCGCTCCCGGCGGCGGGGGTCGACCGCGGGGACCGGCCGTGAGCGCCCCCGCCGGAGCCGGCGCCGCCCGGTGGTGGCACGGCCGGGCGTGGGCCGGCGCTGTCGGGGTGGGCCGCTGGGTGCTCCTCGCGGTGGTCGTCGGGACGGCCCTGCCGGGCGCACTGCACGGGGGCGCGGCCGTCGTCCCCGCGGTGGCGGTGGTGGTCGGCGCCGCCTGCGCGGTCGCCACCGGCTCGGCCCACCGCGGCTTCCCCTCGACCCCGGCCGGCCGGCGAGCCGTCGTGTACGCCGGCGCGGGCGGGGCGCTGTCGGTCCCGTTCCTCGTGGGCGCCGTGTCGCTGGGCGCGGCGGGCGGGGCGCTCGTGCTCGCGACGACGACGCTGGCGGCGGTGCTCGCCGGTGACTGGCTGTGCGCGCTGGACGGACGCGCCGCGACCTGGGACGCACGACGCCCCGAGCGCCTGCGCCGCCTGGTCGGTCTGCTGTCCACGGACGAGCTGGTCGCCGAGTGGCTGGTCAGCGAGGCCGCGCTGGGCGTCGCCGACGTCCCGGCGCTGGCCCGTCTCGTCCGGTGCCGCGAGGTGCTGCTCGACGAGCTCCTCCGCCGCGATCCGCAGCGGACCGCGGCGCTGCTCGCGGAGGGCGCCGGCCGGGGACCCCAGCTGCCGCCGCCCTCCCGTCGGGACTGACCGCACGGTCCGGTCAGCTGCGGCGGCTGGCCACGGCCGTGCCCGGTGGTGGTGTCGTCGCGCCCCCCGCCCTCGCGCCGGTCACCGCAGAGCGCCGCGACGTGCCGCTGGGCGGCGTCGGGGCTGTCGCTCCACTCGTCGGTGGCCGACCCGCCGTGGGTGCGTCGACGATGTGGCATGGCAACCAGGCAGTTGGTCATCTACGTCCCCGATCACAGCTTCGACCTCGACAGCGCCGACGACCGCGTCGTCGACGCCTTCCTCGACTGGTTCCGGACGGCCGGGCCGGACGACGTGCACGAGGTCGACAGCGGAGAGCGCTACTCGGTGTTCGTGCAGAAGCGGAACATCACCCAGGTCCGCGTGCTGACCCGCGGCGCGGCGGGCTGAGGGGCTCACCTCCTCCCCGTCCGGGGAACGAGACCACGGCCGTCGGCCGGCTCGCGGGGGCGGGGAGGCCGGCAGGGCGCCGGGTTCGTCACGCGATCGTCATGGCGCAACTGTTGGTCGATGGCAAGTCCTTGGGCACCTCCTGGCCGGAGCGCCGCGACCGGACCCGGCGCTCGTCCAGGACGGACCACCGAGGAGGAACGACCGATGTCCCGCGCACTGATCGCCACGCGTGCCTGTGCTGCTGCCATCGCACTGACGACCACCCTCTGCCTGGCCGGCTGCGGTGAGGGCAACCTCTCCGGGCGCGGGGAGGGCGAGATGGCCGGTGGCGCCATCGGACCGGACGAGAGCGCGAGCGAGCAGGTCGAGCTGCTGCAGGTGCAGCTCGAGTACCCGCTGGACGGCTCCTACGCGGTCGGCGACGACGCCCGGCTCTTCCTCGGCATCAGCAACATCGGGGAGCAGGCCGACCGGCTGCTGGGCATCAGCGGCGATGCGTTCACCGACGTCGCCGTCGACGGCGCCGATGCGGACGGCGCCGCCCTGCTCGACGTCCCCGCCGGGGACGTCGTCCACGTGGGAGCCGAGGGCGGCCCGGCCATCACGCTGCTGGACCTGCAGCGTCCGCTGCGCTCCAGCCAGTCGATCCCGGTCACGTTCGCGTTCCGGGACGCCGGGGAGGTCACCGTCGACGCGATGGTCGCGGCGGAGGGCCAGCGACCTTCCCCCACCTACGACTTCCCGCGTCCGACCGGGGAGCCGTCGAGCTGACCCGCCGGCGGCGGGAGTGCCCGAGCGCCTCCGGACAGCGGGTCTCCAGCCGTGGGCCGGGTGTCCACGGCACGGTCCGGAGATCTGCGACAAGGTGGCAGTGAACGGGTACGACGGCCTGGTCATCGTCCGGCCGTCCACCCCGGCCAGGACAACACCGAGCCGATCGAGGAGAACCCTTGAAGATCACTGCAGCCGTCGTCGAGGAGCAGCACGGACCGTTCGTCGTCACGGACGTCGAGCTGGACGACCCCGGCCCCGGCGACGTCCTGGTCAAGGTCGCCGCCACCGGCTTCTGCCACACCGACGGGATCGCGCGCGACGGCGACCTCCCGTTCCCGCTGCCCGGCGTGCTCGGGCACGAGGGCGCGGGCACCGTCGTCGCGGTCGGCGCGGGCGTCACCGGCGTGCAGGAGGGGCAGGCCGTCGTCCTGGGCTGGCCCTCCTGCGGTGCCTGCCGCAACTGCCAGGCCGGGCAGCCGCGCTACTGCCTGCGGATGGGCGAGCTCGTCGGCGGGGGCCACCGGCTCGACGGTGCCTCCGCGCTGCGCAGGACCGACGGGTCGCCGCTGGCCAGCCACTTCTTCGGCCAGTCGTCGTTCGCCACCTACTCGATGACGACCGCGTCCTCGCTGGTGCCGATCCCGGCGGGCCTGCCGGTCGAGCTGATGGGCCCGCTGGCCTGCGGGCTCGCGACCGGCGCCGGTGCGGTGCTCAACACCGTCCGGCCGGAGCCGGGCTCGTCGCTCGTCGTCTACGGCGTCGGCACCGTGGGGCTGGCCGCGGTCATGGCCGCCCGCAACTCCGCGGCCACCACCATCATCGCCGTCGACCGGCACGCCTCCCGGCTCGAGCTGGCCAAGGACCTGGGCGCGACGCACACGATCGACGCGACGGACACCGACCCGGTGCAGGCGGTCACCGACATCTGCGGTGGGCCGGCGGACGCGGCGCTGGACTGCACCGGCGCGATCCCCGTCGTCCGGCAGGCGATCGACTCGGTCGGCATGCTCGGCACGGCCGTGCTCATCGGCGGTGCCCCGGCCGGTGCCGAGTTCTCCGCGGACCACCTGACCACCCTGTGGGGGAAGACCATCCGCGGCACCCTCGGCGGGAGCGGCCACGGCCAGGCGCTCATCGCGGCGCTCATCGACCTCTACGCGCAGGGCCGCTTCCCGTTCGACAAGCTGGTGGAGTACTTCCCGCTCGACCGCATCCAGGACGCGATGGAGGCCTCCTACAGCGGCGCCGTGGTGAAGCCCGTCCTCACCATGCCGCACTGACCCCAGCCGCTGCTCCCGGGCCCCGTTCGCGGGAGCCCGGGAGCCCGGGAGCCACGGCCTGGCAGCCTGCGCGCAGCCCTGCAGCTGCCCGGCAGGTCGCGCACCACCCTCGTCGTCCCCTGCTCGTGGAGTTCCTGTGCCCCCTGCTGACCCCGCTCCGCTCGCCGACCAGGTCGGCTACCTCGCCGTCCCCGTGGTCACCTCCGACCGGCCCGGGCCGTGGCCGGGCGTGGTGCTCGTCCACGACGTCCTCGGGCTGGGGGACGACATGCGGGAGCAGGCCGACTGGCTCGCCGCAGCCGGTCACGTCGTCGCCGTGCCCGACCTCTACGAGGGCAGGTCGGCGATCAGGTGCCTCAGGGCCACCTTCGCCCAGCTCCACCGCCAGCGGGGCCCCGCGTTCGACCGGCTCGACGCCGTCCGGTCCGCCCTCGCCGCCGACCCGCGCTGCACCGGCCGGGTGGGTGTCATCGGGTTCTGCATGGGTGGCGGGTTCGCCCTGCTGCTCGCCGGCCGGGCGGGCTGGTCGGCGGCCGGCGTCAACTACGGCCCCGTCCCGGACGACGTCGAGGACGTCCTGCGCGGTGCCTGCCCCGTGGTGGCCAGCTTCGGCGGCCGCGACAGGGGCTTCACCGGCGCCGCCCAGAAGCTGCGCGCCGCGGCGGACGCCGCCGGGGTGCCGGCGGACGTCAAGGAGTACCCGCACGCGCGGCACGGGTTCATGAACCGCATCAGCGTGGCCTCGCCGCTCACGCCGTTGCTCAAGGTGGCCGGGGTCGGGTACGACCACGACGCCGCCGCCGACGCCAGGCGCCGGATCCTCGGCTTCTTCGACGAGCACCTGCGGGACCCGGTCGGCCCCGGCTGACGGTCACGGTCGGCAGCGCACCGCCAGGAGCGCCACGTCGTCATCGGCGGAGCCGGGCAGGACGCGTCGCAGCAGGTCGTCGCACAGCTGTTCCACCGGGACACCGCCGAGCTCGGCCAGCTCCGCCCGCAGCCGGCTGACGCCCTCGTCGATGGTGGCCCGGCGGCCGTCGTGGCGCTGCTCGATGAGCCCGTCGGTGTAGAGCAGCACCGTGTCCCCCGGGCGCAGCGCGGTGACGTGGTCGGTGCGCACCGCCGGCGAGCCGGTGCCCAGCAGCCGCTCCGGGGGCGTGTCGAGGGACCGCACCTGCCCGTCGGTGGTGAGCACCACCGGCGGCAGGTGACCGGCCGACGACCAGCGCAGCCGCAGCCCGCCGGCCGGTGACGGCGCCTGGGCGAGACCGGCCACCAGGACCGTGGCCAGGGTGCCGAAGGCGGTCATGGTGAGCACCGCGTCGGTGCGGGAGAGGGTGTCCGCCGGGCTCCCGGGCCGGTCGCAGGCCAACGTGCGCACCGTGCTGCGCAGCTGCGACATCGCCGCAGCCGCCTCCACCGAGTGGCCGGCGACGTCGCCGACGACCAGCACGGTGGAGCCGTCGGGCTGCGTGAAGGCGTCGTAGAAGTCACCGCCGACGAGCGTGTGCCGTCCGGCGGGCCGGTAGCGGACGGCGATCTCCAGCGCCCGGGTCTGCGGCGGCGGGGTGAGCAGGCTGCGCTGCAGGGTCTCGGCGACCTGGAGCTGGCGGGTGTAGAGGCGGGCGTTGTCCAGCGCCAGGGAACCGCGGCGGGCGACCTCCTCCGCGAGCGCGACCTCGGCGTCGGTCAGCGGCGGCCGGGCGCCGCTGTTGATGAGCGAGAGCGCGCCGAACACGTGCCCGTGCGCGGCCAGCGGCACGATGACCGCCGAGGTCGCGGCCAGCCGGTCGAACGCCTCCTGCACGCGCGGGCCGGCGGCGTCCCTGGCCAGCGCCACGTCGGTACCGGCCAGCCGCAGCGACCGGCCCGACCCCAGCGCGGCCGCCAACGCGGCCTGGCCGCGGACGCCGGTGGCCCGCCCGGACAGGTAGGCGTCCAGGTCCGCGAGCCGCGCAGGGTCCCGGTGCGCCCGCCCGGTCAGCTGGTCGGCGCCGTCCTCGGCCAGCACGGTGACCGTCGCCCAGTCCGCCAGCCGGGGCACCACCAGGCGGGCCAGGTGGTCCGCCGACTGCCCGGTGTCGAGGGTGCGGATGAGCGTGTCGCTGACCTCGGCCAGCAGGGCCAGGCGCGCCCGGTCGTCGGCGGGGGAACCCTGTCCGCCCGCGACCACGGCGGCGTCGATCACCGTCGCTGCCTCCTCGCCGAGCCCGACCGCGGATCCCTCACCCGCCCTCGTCGCGCTGCGCCGCGAACGTATCCGACCGACCGGTGACCGCCCGCACCGGCAGGGGACGGCACGCGCTCTCGCGGGCGTCGCCCTCGACCTGGTAGGGAGTCGTCATGAGATCCGACGACGAGAGGGCGCGGGAGCCCGACATCAACTTCTACACGCGCAAGTGGGTGCGGCCCGAGGACCTCAACGCGCACGGCACGCTCTTCGGGGGCAGCCTGCTGCGGTGGATCGACGACGAGGCCGTGGTGTACGCGGCGATCCAGCTCGGCACGCTCAACGTCGTCACCAAGTACGTCTCCGAGATCGACTTCGTCAGCTCCGCACGACTCGGCGACATCATCGAGATCGGGCTCGTCGCCACCGGCTTCGGCCGGACCTCCCTCACCATGCGGGCCGAGGCCCGGAACATCGTGACCGGGAAGAGCATCCTCACCATCGACAAGGTCGTCTTCGTCGCGCTCGGTGCGGACGGCAAGCCGTTCGAGCACGGCTACACGTCGCTCACCAGGAGCCGCGAGCGCATCCGCCACTGACCCGGCGGTCCGCCCGGACGCCTCACCACAGCGACATGGACCGCCGGAAGATGCCGGCGACGTCGTCCTCGGTGACCTCGCGCGGTGACGTGGCCAGCAGCCGCTGCTGCTTCATCGTGCCGGCCACCAGGTCGGGGACGTCGCCCTCGGTGAAGCCCACCGCGGCGATGCCGTTGGGGATGTCGATGTCGCGCATCAGCTCGGCGAGCACCGTCGGCAGCAGCTCGGCGGGGTCCGCGGGGGTGTCCGCGTCCGGGGCGAGCAGCCGGGCGGCCCGCAGGTGCCGCTCGGGCGAGGCCTCGAAGGTGAAGCGGAAGGCCTCCGGCGCGGTCAGGGCCACCGACATACCGTGCGGCACCATCGGCTCCTCGCTCGGGTAGTCCTTCGGGTGGAAGTCGCGCACCTGGCCGGCGATCGGGTAGGCGTTGGCGTGCGGGATGTGCACGCCGGCGTTGCCGAACCCCATCCCGGCGAAGGTGGCGGCCATCGCCATCTCCGCGCGCGCCCGGACGTCGTCGCCGTCCCGGACCGCGACCCGGAAGGAGCCGGCCAGCAGCGAGAGCGCCTTCTCCGACCACATGTCCGAGATGGGGTTCGCCCCGCAGTAGGGCACCCGCTTCTCCGGCGGCTTGCGCTCGAAGGTGGTGTAGCCGCGCGCGGTGTAGCTCTCCAGCGCGTGGCACAGGATGTCCATCCCGGACGCCGCGGTCACCCCGGGCGGCTGGGTGAGCGTGAGGTCCGGGTCGATGACGGCCATCGTCGGGCGCAGCCACGCGGAGCTGATCCCCGTCTTGACCCGCTGGGAGAGCACGTCGAGCACGCAGATGGTGGTGCTCTCCGACCCGGTGCCGGTGGTGGTCGGGACGGCGACCAGCGGCTTGAGCGGCTGGGTCGGGTCCTGCCCGCCGCCGACGGGTGCGTTGACGTAGTCCATGAGCTCACCGGGGTTGGTGGTGAGCAGGTTGATCGCCTTGGCCGTGTCGATGCTCGAGCCGCCGCCGACGGCGACGAACGCGTCCCACGGCCCGGTCGACCGGGCCTCGTCGACGGCCGCGGTGAGGCTCTCGTCGGTCGGCTCCACGTGCGCGCCGGCGTAGACGTGCGCCTCGATGCCGAACTGCTGCATCTGGTCGGCGACCCGCTGCGGGTGGCCGGTGGCGGCGATCCCCGGGTCGGTGACCACGAGGACCCGGTGCACGCCGTACCGGCTGAGGTCGTACCCGATCTCGTCGGAGGCACCGGTGCCGAACTTCAGCAGCGGCGCCCCGTAGGTGAAGACGGACTCGGGGTTGGCGGGCTGCACGGTGCTCATCGACGTCCCCCTCGGTCGGCGCGGGCGGCCGCCCGCGCCGGACGCTAGGACCCCGGGCAGGGGCACGGCAACCCGTCCGCGACCGCCGTCCGGGCAGCGCCCGCAGGTGATTGACAGCACAGCTGGTGCGGGCCAGGGTCCAGTCACCCGCACCCCCACCGCCGATGCTGGAGGTCCCGTGACCGACCCGACCGCCGTCCCCGACCTCGCCGACCTGCTGGCGGACGCGCCCACCAACTGGGGCAAGTGGGGGCCCGACGACGAGGTCGGCGCACTCAACTACCTCGGCCCCGAGCAGGTCCTCGCCGCGGTCCGGCTGGTCAGCTCGGGCAAGGTGTTCACGCTCCAGCGGGTGATCGGCGACCCGAAGGGCGACCCGGTCTGGCCCGGTCGCACCCCCGCCGAGCGCATCCAGGTCCTCGACGAGAGCAACTGGGACGAGGGTGGGAGCGGCCCGTCCTACCCCGGCGGCCTGCACTACGCCGACGACAAGATCGACGCCTACCTGCAGGGCTCGACGCAGTACGACGCCCTCGGCCACCTCTGGTACGGCGGGCAGATCTGGAACGGCTACGACGCCCGGACGACGGTCGGCGGGCTGGACCGGGCCAGCGTCCAGCCCATCGCCGAGCGCGGCGTCGTCGGGCGGGCCGTGCTGCTGGACATGGCGCGCTTCCGCGGCAAGGACACGCTGGACAAGGGCGAGACCTTCACCCACGAGGACCTGCTGGCGTGCGCGCAGGCGCAGGGCGTGGAGATCCGGCCGCGGGACATCCTGGTGATCCGGACCAACTTCCTGCAGCTGTTCCACGAGCAGGGCGATGCCTTCTACGAGGGGTTCAACGAGCCGGGCCTGGTCTACAGCCCCGAACTGGTGCGGTGGTTCCAGGAGATGGAGATCCCCAACCTGGTCACCGACACGATCGCCAACGAGGTGACGACCGACCCGAACAACGGGGTCGCGCTCGTGCTGCACAACGCGCTCATGCGCAACCTCGGCGTCGCGCTGACCGAGATCGCCGACCTCGAGCGGCTCGCCGCGGACTGCGCCGAGGACGGCCGGTACGACTTCCTCTACGTCGCCGCACCGCTGAACATCGCCCAGGCCGCCGGCTCGCCCGTGAACCCCGTCGTCATCAAGTAGGCCCTGCCGGCGCGAGGGGGACGCGATGAGCGGCTACGACGAGCGGCCGTGGCTGGCGCGCTACGGCGACCAGCCGGCCGACTGCACCCCCGAGTTCGGCAGCGCCCTGGAGATGTTCCGGGCCGGCGTGGCCCGAGACCCCGGCGCGGTGGCGCTGCGCTACTTCGACGGCGCGCTCACCCGGCGGTCGGCGCCGCGGTGGTGCCGGGCACCGACGTCGGCCTCGTGCTGACCACCAGCGAGCTGGAGCACCAGACCCGCGCCGACCCGCGGTTGTTCGCGGGGATCACCCGGCAGCGCAGCGAGGGCACGACCGATCTCGGCGAGTTCCTCGCCGCGCACCGGGGCGAGGTGCCGCCACCGGTCTCCCTGGGACCGGACGACGTCGCGTTCCTCACGTACACGTCGGTGACCACCGGCGTCCCCGAGGGCGCGATGAACACCCACCGCAACGTCGTCTTCACCGCCCAGGTCTACCGGGACTGGGCGCGGGCCGGCCGGGACGGGACGGCGAGCTGCCCGTTGTGCGTGCTGGTGACGGGACTCGGCCTCCTGCCCATGCCGGCGGGCAGCGCGACGCCCGGCACCGCGGTGACGCCGCCGGTGGTCGCCGGTTCGAACGCCACGCGGTCGACCGGTGATGCGTCGCAGGACGACGCGGCCCGCTTGCGGGTCCGTGTCGACGAGCTCGTCCCGTTCGGCCACCGCGACCAGCCGCAGCGCGGGTCCCTGACGCGCAGTGCATCGACCGCCGTCCCCGGGTCGCGGCACCGGCGCCGTCGGCACCCCCGCGGAGGGCTGGTGGAGCCGGGCAGGGTCAGGGCCCGGTTCCACCATCGGCACGGGTGATCGACGTCAGGTCGGCGATCAGTTGCGGAGTGTCTGCACCAGCGGACAGCTGAAGGGGTCACGGGCGGAGAGCCCGACCGCGTTGAGGTACCGGACGACGATCCCGTACGAGCCGATCAGGCTGGTCTGGGTGTAGAGCACCCCCTCCTGGCGGCAGTGCTCGCGGACCAGGGGCTGGGCGTGGCGGAGGTTCGGTCGCGGCATGCTCGGGAACAGGTGGTGCTCGATCTGGTAGTTCAGCCCGCCCATGGCCGCGTCGGTCAGCGGCCCGCCGTCGATGTTGCGCGACATGAGGACCTGACGCCGGAGGAAGTCGACCCGGGCCTCCGCGGGAACCAGCGGCATCCCCTTGTGGTTCGGCGCGAACGACCCCCCGAGCAGCAACCCGAAGACCCCGAGCTGGACGGCGAGGAACGCGGCGGCCTTCCCGGGCGGCAGGACGACCACGACCGCGGTGACCAACCCGGCCAGCCGACCGGCGACGAGGGCGAGCTCGACCCGCCGGTGCGGCAGGTCCCGGCGGCTGACCAGCTCCCGGACGCTGGCCACGTGCAGGTTGAGCCCCTCGAGGGTGAGCAGTGGGAAGAACGCCCAGCCCTGCCGTGCGGCGAACCAGGCGGCCCAGCCAGACCTGGCCGCAACTGCCGCCGGCGTGAAGGCCAGCACCCCGGGTCCGATGTCCGGGTCGCGGCCCTCCTGGTTCGGGCCGCTGTGGTGCCTGTTGTGCTTGTGCGACCACCATCCGGCGCTGAGACCGGCGAACGCGCCCGCCATCAGCCGCGCCGCCCAGTCGTTGCAGGGCGTCGAGGCGAAGATCTGCCGGTGCGCGGCGTCGTGGCCGAGGAAGCCGAACTGGGTGGTGACGACCGCGAGCACCGCTGCCACTCCCAGCTGGGACCAGGAGTTGCCCAGTGCGGCGAACAGCACGCACACGCCGGCCAACACCGCGGTCCAGACGAGGATCTGGGTCCAGTACCACCCCAGGCGGCGCTGCAGGAGACCGGCGGCGAGGACCTGGGACGACAGCTGCGTGTAGCTGCTCGTCGGGCGGGCGCGGCCAACGGGTCGACCGGGTGAGGGGTCGGTGGGCAGAGTTGCTGCATCGGACTGGGTGGTCACGTACCGACCTTCGTGGGAACCGGCGGGGGGAACCGCCGGGTCCGGGGCAGCGGCACCACCGTAGCCCGGCGTCGATCCGCTCGCAGGCCGGAGGGGTTCGGAACTCCGGCTCGACCGCTCGAGACCGCGTGCCGCACCCGATCAGTCGGGGCGTTCCCGTCGGACCGGCAGACCCTGCGCGCCGGGCCCGGGATCAGGCCGCGGCGGGGGTGACGGGGCGGCGAGCTGCCGGGGTGCCGATGCCACGCCGGAGGGGCTCGGGTGCAGCGAGCACATCGCGGTAGACCGCCTCGTAGCCGGCCACCATCGTCCGGGCGTCGAAACACGTGGCGACGTGCCGGCGGCAGGCCGCCGGGGACAGGCCGCGGGCGGTCGCGATCGCGGCCGGCAGTTCCACCGGGTCATCGCACAGCACGCCGGTCACCCCGTCGTCCACGACCTCGGGCACGGCACCGCGTCGCAGCGCCACCACCGGGGTGCCGCACGCCATGGCCTCGATCATGACCATGCCGAAGGGCTCGTCCCAGAGGATCGGGAAGACCAACACCGCAGCCCGGGCGAGGAGCTCGCGCTTGGCGGTCGCGTCCGCGACGCCGAACATCGTCACGTCGGGGCCCAGCCGTGGCTCGATGGCGCTGCGGAAGTACTCGAGTTCCACCGCTTCGGTGCACTTCCCGGCGACCACGATGGGCAGTCCGGCCGCCCGGGAGGCGTCGATGGCCAGGTGCACGCCCTTGTGGGGGTGGATGCGGCCCAGGACGGTCCCCCGCCAGGCCAGGTCCGGGGCGGCCAGCCGTTGCGCCGCGGAGATCGCGACCAGCGAGACGGTGTCGCCGAGCTGCCGGTAGTACTCCCCCGGCTCGCCGACCACCGGTCCGTGCATCGTCACGACCGTCCGCATGGACCGACCGCGGGCCAGCAGCGGACCGGCCAGCGTGTGGTCGTGCACCAGGTCGACGTCCAGTTCGGCCAGGATCCGGGCGGTGGCCGCGGTGTGCAGGACCTCGGGGAGGGGCTCCCCGAGCCGCCCGCTGGGCGGCTCGGGGTAGGAGGTCAGGTCCCGGCCGGCCCGGGTGGCGGCGGGCCCGGCGCCGATCAGGGTCACCTCGTGACCCCGGGCGACCAGGCCGTCGACCAGGTCCGCGCACACGTCCTCGACACCCCGTAGCCGTGCGGCGGCACCGTGAACCACGGCGGGGCGATCATCGCGATGCGCAGTCGGGAGACCCTGGAGGTCCGCGACCCCGCTGGTCACGCCGACCGTCAGCCGCGCACCGGCCAGGGCCAGCCGCTCGAGGGTCAGGTCGCCGAGCTCGGCGGGGAGTTCGGGTGCCAGCCACACCCGGGCGTCGGGCACCGCTGGGTCGAGTCGGAGCAGGGTGCGCAGCAGGAGCAGTGGGCTGGCCGCCGCCCACGCCTGGGGGGAGCACGAGGTCGGATAGGGGATGGGCGACTCGAACTCGGTGCGGTCGAACCCGCAGAACAGCTCCGGGAGCCGGCCGTCGAAGTGGCTGGAGGCCTCGATCAGGCCCCCGGCGATCCGCTGGGCGTGCTCGACGAACCCGTAGCGCATCAGCCCTGCGGCGAGCAGCGCGTTGTCGTGCGGCCAGACCGAGCCGTTGTGGTAGCTCATCGGGTTGTAGGCCGACATGGACGACGCCAGCGTCCGCACCCCCCACCCGGTGAACATCTCCGGCGAGAGCAGGTGCTCGGCCACCGCGGCGGCCTTGTCCTCGTCGATGATCCCGGTCCACAGGCAGTGCCCCATGTTCGACGCCAGGCTGTCGATCGGTCGCTTGTCCCGGTCCAGGCCCAGGGCGAACCACCCCCGTTCGGGCAGCCAGAAGTGCCGGTTGAACGCGGTTCGCAGGGCCTCGGCGCGCTCGGTCCAGCGACGCGCCGTGACCTCGTCGCCGGCCCGCACGGCCAGCTGCGACCGGGCGACGTAGGCCTGCGTAGGCGTAGCCCTGCACCTCCGCCAGCGCGATCGGGGTGTCGGCGATCCGGCCGTCGGCGAAGGTGACCCGTCGAAGGAGTCCTTCCACCCCTGGTTGCGCAGCCCCCGGTCGGTCGCCCGCTCGTACTCGAGGAAACCGTCCCCGTCCCGGTCGCCGTAGGACTCCATCCACTCCAGCGCCCGGTCGGCCGCGGGCAGCAGCTCGGCCACGGCCGCGGGTCGGCGCCCCAGGAGCCCGCTTCGCCCAGCAGCATCACGAACAACGGGCTGGAGTCGATGCTGCCGTAGTAGACGCTCCCGGCGGCCAGCGAGTGCGCCGAGTCCGGCCCGAAGCGCATCTCGTGCAGGATCTTGCCCGGCTCCTGGTCGCTGCGGGGCTCGACCTCGGTGCCCTGGAAGCGGGCGAGCGTGCGCAGCGTGCCCAGCGCCAGAGCGGGGTCCAGCAGCAGCGCCATCCACGCGGTGAGCAGCGAGTCGCGCCCGAACACCGTCATGAACCACGGCGCCCCGGCCGCGACGGCGACCCGGTCGGGATGCTCGGGGTCGAAGATGCGCAGCGCGCCCAGGTCCTCCTCGGTGCGTTGCAGGAGCGCGGCCAGGCCGCGGTGGCCGGTGTGCACCACCGGGTGGGCCAGCCGCCACTCACGCAGGCGTTGGGAGGGGACGGTGCGCTCCACCGGCTCGTCGCACCGGTAGCGCGAGGGCAGCTCCTCCCCGTCCAGGGTCGGCTGCACCTGCAGGCAGCTGGTCCACTCCCCCCTGGCCGGCACGACGACGTCCACGGTCAAGGTCGCGTCGGGGTGCGCCGTCCACCCGTCGGCGTGCACCCGTGCGCCACGCACGTCGCCGAACCAGGTCCGCTGGAACCGGAGTCCGGCGGCGCCGGCGTCCAGCCGGTGCTCCCCACGGGGTTGGACCCGGCTCTCCTTGACCTCGAAGAGGTCCGCGAAGTCGGCGCCGACAGTCAACGCGACCGTGCACGTGACGGGCTCGGCCGTGAGGTTCCGCAGCACCACGTCCTCCCGCATGCCATCGCCCACGTAGCGGTGCCGCAGCACCAGGAGCGTGCTGTCCGCCCGCCCCTCGCGCGGTTGGGCCCTGGCTACGAACGTGGTGGCGAAGGGCTCGGCCTCCATCGTGGCCAGCGGCTCCGGGAGTGCGTCGTCGACCAGCAGCCGCCAGCGCGACAGCAGTCGGGTGTCACGGAAGAACAGTCCGTGCGGCTGGTCGGGGTCGATGTCCCCCGTGCGACCGCACACGCAGAAACCTGCTCCCTCGACGAGGGTGACGGTCCCGCCCGGGGAACCCAGTGCCGGGGGCTCACCGGCGAACGTCCAGCCGACCGGCACGGTCAGCACCGCCCGCGGACGCGGACGGTGGCGGATGTCGTGGACACGTGCGATGCGGTGACCATGGCGGTCGTCCCCTCTTGCAGGGGCGCCGAGGCGCACCCTGCGACCGCGGACGGCGTCGGCTCGGTCGCTGACGTGCGGGGTGTCCTCGGTCCCTCGAGTGTGGCACGTCCGGAGCGGGTCCGGTCCCGCGCTGCTGACCTGAGCGCCTAAGGTCAGCGGCGGGTCCGCCATGTCGGCCCCTGCCCCGGACCCGGCAGCGAAGGTATCCACCGCTCAGGGGACGAGGCAGCGCATGGCTAGACGGTCACGGCACGGCATGCACGTGGTCCAGGCCGGCGCGGCCCCGATGGCTGAATCGGTGCCCGTGGACACCCGCCGCCTCGTCCTCAGTCTCCACCAGCGGTCCGTGGTGCTCACCATCGGCGGCATGCTGAACGCCGACACGGCAGGCCGGGTCGGCATGTTCCTGTCCATGTTCACCGGTGCGGGCGGCCCGGAACAACTGGTGCTCGATCTCTCGGCCGTCATCACGGTCGATGCCGCGGGGATGGCGCCGATCCACGACGCCGACGCGTCGATGCGCTCACGGCAAGGGGATCTGCGGCTGGCGTCGGTGTCGTCGGCGGTCGCGCGTCATCTCCTCGACGTGGACTGCGGCTCGGCACTGGTGATCGATGATGGCGATCCACGCCATGGCCGGGATTGATGCGGTCACCGGCCTGTCCGGGCGGGGCTGCCTTCCCCTGCCGGGTGCCGGGTTCTTGGGGAGCCCGGCACGGCGACACGGGGGTGCCGTGACGGCGCACGGGCCCTGATCGGCACGGTAGGGCCCCTGGGGCTACCGTGGAGGGCGGAGCGTTCGTCCAGCTCATCTGGTGGCCCCGGACCCGGCGACCTCACCTCCCTGGGGAGTCGGTCGTGCCCGCCTCATCAACCGTTGCTCTTGATCATGTTGCGGTTCCGCTCCTCGACGTGCGCCGATCTGCTGCCGACACCGAGGGTGCCTCGCCGGACCCGGACGTCGAGGTGCTCGTCCGCGCCGCACTGCCGTCGTCCCTGAGTGCCACGGCGGCACCCCTGCGGGCGAGGTCGGATCCGCACGTGCTCGCCAGCATCCGTCGCCGGCACGTGCGCCTGGCGCTGGTGTTCGTCGTCCGCCGGGCCGAACGAGGCTCCGCTTCGAGTCACGCGGCCCTGTCCCGTCGGCGTGCGCCGGCCCGCTGGTGAAGGACCACCCGCGCGCTCCGAAACCCGATCCGTGGGCGTGCCGGCACGAGTGGCGCGTGCCCGCCGTGCCGAGCTCGCTGCCCACCCTGCGTCGGGAGCTCAGCGCACTCCTGCGCACGAGCCGGCTGTCCGAGGACGAGTCCTACGACCTGCTCCTGTCGGTGTTCGAAGCCGCCGGCATCGCCCTGGAACACGCGCAGGCGCCGCGCGAGGCGGCGTTCCTCGACATCGTCGCCTGGGTCGACGAGGCGACGGTGACGGAGCACGGACGCTCGCTCGCGCCCACGGCGGGCGGCTTCCGCGGCCGTGGCCTGCAGATGATGCACGCGTTGACCGACACCAGCGTGGCGACGGGTGGCGACGGCACCACGGTCACGATCCGGGGAACCCAGCGCCCCCCAACCGGTCGAGCGGGCAGGGCGGGCGTCCCGGGTCAGGCACCACGCACCGGAGAGAGGTGAGCGCAACGCCCACCCAGGTGACCGAGATCCTCGCCGCGCTGCTGTCCGACCACGACCGCGGCGGCCTTCCGCTGCCGGCAGGGCTGGTGGCCTTGTGCGCTCGGTCGCTCGCGGTGGGCGGTGTGGGCATGGCCCTGATGACCGATGCCGGGCCGGCCGGGACCCTGGCCGCGTCCGACGCCCGGGCACGCACGTTGGAGGACCTGCAGTTCTCCCTCGGGGAAGGACCCTGCGTCGACGCCTCGCAGGGCGGCCGACCGGTCCTCCAACCCGATCTTGCGCAGACAGGAGGGCGACGCTGGCCGGTCTTCGCCGCCGCGGCGGCAGACGCCGGCCTGGCCGCCGTCTTCGCGTTCCCGCTGCGAGTGGGCGGGATCCGCCTCGGTGTGCTGGACCTGTACCGGACGACGGCGGGCGTCCTCGCCGCGGACGAGCTGGGCCTCGCGCTGTCGTTCGCCGATGCGGCCACGGCCGTGCTGCTGCACCTGCAGGCCCGCGCCGCCGGCCGCGGTCCGCCGCTGGGCTCCCTGGCCGTGCTCGACGACCACGCCGAGGTGCACCAGGCGACCGGGGTGGTTTCGGTCCAGGCGGGCGTGCCCCTCCAGGAGGCGCTGCTGCTGCTCCGGGCCCGGGCCTACGCCGAGCAACGTCCCATCGACGCACTGGCCCGGGACGTGCTGAGCGGGGTGGTCGACTTCGACGACGACGTCGAGGGTGGATGACGAGCAGCTCGCCGCCCCAGCCGGCAACCGCGGACCGATCGGAGGAGGAGCGACGTGGAACGAGAACAACGCCTGGTGCACGTCTTCGTGGAGCTGGCCGACACCCTGATCGAGGAGTTCGACGTCGTCGACTTCCTGCACACCCTCGCCGAGCGCTGTGTCGAGCTCGTCGACGCCGACGCGGCCGGTCTCATGCTGGACGACCAACGCGGCACCCTGCAGCCGGTCGCCTACACCGATGAGTCCGCCCGGCTCCTGGAGCTCTTCGAGCTCCAGCGGGGCGAGGGACCCTGCCTCGACTGCTTCGCCACCGGTCAACGCATCACCGACATCGACCTCGCCCTGACCACCGACCGCTGGCCGCAGTTCGCCACGGCAGCGCGAGACCTCGGGTTCGCGAGCTCGCACGCGCTGCCCCTCCGGTTGCGCAGTCAGGTGATCGGGGCGCTCAACCTGTTCTCCACCCGGCCGGCCCCGCTGAGCGCGGACCATCTCGCCGTCGCCCAGGGGCTGGCCGACATCGCCACCATCGGTCTGCTGCACGAGCGGGCAGCACGCGACCAGCTCGCGTTGTCGGAGCAGCTGCAGAGCGCCCTGCAGAGCCGGATCCTGATCGAGCAGGCCAAGGGTGTGCTGTCCGAGCGCGCCGGGACGAGCGTGGAAGAGGCCTTCCGCCTGATGCGCACCCACGCCAGGCGCAGCGGGAGCCTGCTCACGACCATCGCCTCCGGCATCGTCACCGGCTCCCTCGATGCCGCTGCGCTGCAGCGGGGGACACGCTCCGGCGGGGACTGAGCTGTCGGCGACCATGACGGGGCCGGTGCGGGTGACGGCGCCCGGCCCGCGGCCGTCGGCCGGCTCCTGAGGAGCGACTGCCACGTCGACGTTGCCGCGACCGGCCAGCAGGCGAGGACGGCTCCGCCGACGCCCACGACCAGGCCGGCCCGGCCGCTCCTGAGGTGGTCGCACCGTGCCGAGACGCGTCAGAGGCCGTTCCCGGTGCCCCGGAAACGGCCTCTGACCTGCTTTGTCCCTGACCTGCTCTGTCGGGCTGACAGGATTTGAACCTGCGACCCCTTGACCCCCAGTCAAGTGCGCTACCAAGCTGCGCTACAGCCCGAGCTCCGGGGGGCTGGGCCCCTCGATCGCTGCTGGAGCAGGTTACCCCACCGGGGATCGCCACCCCGTCGCGGGGTCAGCCCTTGCGGTCGCGCGCCTTCGAGTCCCGGACCTTAATCGAGATGTCCAGCGGCGTGCCCTCGAAGCCGAACCGCTCGCGCAGCTTGCGCTCCAGGAAGCGCCGGTAGCCGGCCTCGAGGAACCCGGTCGAGAACACCACGAACCGGGGCGGGCGGACGTCCGCCTGGGTCACGTACTTGATCTTCGGAGCGCGGCCGCCGCGGGCCGGCGGCGGCGTGGCCTGCACCAGCTCGCGCACGTAGGCGTTGAGCTCCGCGGTGGGCACCCGGGTCTCCCAGGACGCCAGCGCGGCACGCAGGTGGTCGGCCAGCTTGCCGACGCCGCGGCCGGACTGCGCGGAGATGTTCACCCGGGTGGCCCACTTGACCCGGGCCAGGTCGCGGTCGATCTCCTTCTCCAGCTGGGCGTGCCGGTCCTCGTCGAGCAGGTCCCACTTGTTGAACGCGATGACCATCGCCCGGCCGGCCTCGATCACCTGGGTGATCACCCGCTGGTCCTGCTCGCTGATCACCTCGTCGGCGGCGAGCAGCACGACGGCGACCTCCGCGGCCTCGATCGCGGCCTCGGTGCGCAGGCTGGCGTAGTACTCGGTGCCGCTGGCGGTGTTCACCTTCCGGCGCAGGCCGGCGGTGTCGACGAACCGCCACTCCTCGCCGCCCAGGGTGACGATCGAGTCCACCGGGTCGACGGTGGTGCCGGCCACCGAGTCGACGACCGAGCGCTCCTCCTTCGACAGCCGGTTGATCAGGCTGGACTTGCCGACGTTCGGCCGGCCGACCAGCGCCACCCGGCGCGGGCCGCCCTCCTCCTCGGTCTCGCGCGGCGCCTCGGGCAGCGCATCGAGGATCACGTCGAGCAGGTCACCGGAGCCGCGCCCGTGCAGGGCGCTGACCGACTGCGGCTCCCCCAGCCCCAGCCGCCAGAGCTCGGCCGCGCTGGCCTCGGAGCGCTCGTCGTCCACCTTGTTGGCGACGACGATGACCGGGCGGTCGGCGCGCCGGAGCACCCGCGCGGCGGCCAGGTCGGTGTCGGTGACCCCGACCGAGGCGTCGACGACGAGCACGACCACGTCGGCGGTGTCCATGGCGTACTCGGCCTGCCGGGCGATGGAGGCGGCCATCCCCTTGGCCTTGGGCTCCCAGCCGCCCGTGTCGACGACGGTGAAGCTCTTGCCGTTCCACAGCGCCTGGTAGGAGATGCGGTCCCGGGTCACGCCCGGGACGTCCTGGACGACGGCGGCGCGCCGGCCGAGGATGCGGTTCACCAGCGTCGACTTCCCGACGTTGGGGCGCCCCACGACGGCGACGACCGGGAGCGGCCCGGTCTGCTCGGTGGACTGGATGTCGGTCATGCCGGTTCTCCCACTGCTGCGCGGGCCAGGTCGAGCACACGCTCGACCACGGCCTCCTGGTCCAGCCCGGTGCTGTCGACGACCACGGCGTCGGCGGCGGGGCGCAGCGGGCTGTCCTCCCGGCTGCTGTCGTACTCGTCGCGGCGCCGCAGGTCGGCGGCGATCTCCGCGATCCGGGCGGGGTCGGTGACCCCGAGCTGCCCGGCCCGCCGCTGCGCCCGGGTCTCCGGGGCGGCGGTCAGGTAGATCTTCACCGTCGCGTCCGGCAGCACCACGGTGCCGATGTCACGACCCTCGACGACCACCGCGTCGGCGGCCGCCACCAGATGGCGCTGCCGGTCCACGAGCAGCCGGCGCACGGCCGGCACGGCGGACACCGGCGACACCGCGCGGGTGACCTCGGTGCCGCGGATCCGCTCGGCGACGTCCACGCCGTCGACGGTGACCACCTCGGCGGCGGCCGACGTCCCGACCTGGATGTCGGCCCGGGCGACGGCGCGCTCGATGGCCGCCGGGTCGCCCAGGTCGGCACCGGCGTCGAGCACGGCGACGGTGGCGGCGCGGTACATGGCGCCGGTGTCCAGGTAGGCCGCGCCCAGCCGGGTGGCCACCCCGCGGGCGACGCTGCTCTTGCCGGTGCCCGACGGTCCGTCGAGGGTCACCTGGCCCGTGAACCCGCTCACTGGGCGATGTCCCGTCGCAGGGCCACCGCGCCGCGCAGGTACACGTGGCTGATGTCGGTCCGTTCCCGCGGGGTCTCGACGTGCGCCATCAGCCGCAGCACGCGGGGCAGCGCGTGCGGGACGGCGATCTCCGTCGCGCACATCAGCGGGACGTCGCCGAGCCCCAGCTCGCGGGCGGCGAGCGCCGGGAACTCCGACACCAGGTCCGGGGTGGCGGTGAACAGGATGCTGATCAGGTCGGCGGAGGTGAGGGCGTTGCGCTCCATCACCTCGGTCACCAGCTCCCGGGTGGCCGACAGGACCTCGTCCCGGTCGTCGGCGGACACCTGGGTGGCGCCGCGGATGGCACGCACGGCCACTGGACTCTCCTCGCTCGATCTCGGCACACGGGTCGCCGTGCACCTCGGACGAGTCTACGGAGCGCGTGCCACTCCCCCGCCGCGGCGGCGGGGTGGCCGTCCGGCCGGCCGGGGCGCGGGGCCCCGGCCGGCCGGACGGGTCTCCTCAGGCGGGGAGCCGCTCGCCGTCGGTGGTGCGGAACAGGTGCAGGTGGCCCACCCGCGGGGTGACGTGGATGGTGTCGCCCTTGAGCGGGGGGCGCCGGCCGTCGACGCGGGTGATGACCTGGTGCTCGCCGTCGCCGAGCTTGCTGCGGCCGTAGACGTAGGCGTCGGCGCCGAGCTCCTCGACCACGTCCACCTCGATCGGCACACCGGTCTCGGAGACGTCGAGGTCCTCGGGGCGCACGCCCAGGGTGACCCGCGGCGCCTCGGCGGCGCCCAGCGCCTCCCGCGAGACCGGGACGACCTGGTCACCGAGCAGCACGCCACCGTCGGCGACGGGCAGCTCGAACAGGTTCATCGCCGGGGAGCCGATGAAGCCGGCGACGAAGACGTTCGCCGGGCGGTCGTACAGCTCGCGCGGCGAGCCGACCTGCATGAGGTTGCCGTCCTTGAGCACCGCGACCCGGTCGCCCATGGTCATGGCCTCGACCTGGTCGTGGGTGACGTAGACGGTGGTGATGCCCAGCCGGCGCTGCAGCTGGGCGATCTGGGTGCGGGTCGAGACGCGCAGCTTGGCGTCGAGGTTCGACAGCGGCTCGTCCATCAGGAAGACCTGCGGCTTGCGCACGATCGCCCGGCCCATGGCCACGCGCTGGCGCTGGCCACCGGACAGCGCCTTCGGCTTGCGCTCCAGGTAGGGCTCGAGGTCCAGCAGCTTCGCGGCCTCGCGGACCCGGCTGGCGATCTCCTCCTTGGGGGTGCCGGCCATCTTCAGCGCGAAGCCCATGTTGTCGGCGACCGACATGTGCGGGTAGAGCGCGTAGTTCTGGAACACCATCGCGATGTCCCGGTCCTTGGCGGCGACGTCGGTGACGTCACGCCCACCGATGAGGATGCGCCCCTCGTCGATGTCCTCCAGCCCGGCGAGCATCCGCAGCGAGGTCGACTTCCCGCAGCCGGACGGGCCGACCAGGACGAGGAACTCGCCGTCGGCGATCTCCAGCTGCAGCTCGTTGACCGCGTTGCGGTCGGCACCCGGGTAGTGCCGGGTGGCGTGGTCGAAGGTGACGGTGGCCATGGTGTCCTCCTACCGGCAGGAACGTGCCGGACGATCCGAGTGGGTGGTGCACTGGACGTTCTGCCGCCTCGTCGCGGCGGCCCTGCTCACACGCGTTCGGCCGTCATCTCCCGGACCTCCGCGTACCGCTCCCGCACCGACGGCACGGGAGACGCTTCGTAGACCTCGGTGCCGGGCACCGGCCACGCCGGTGCGTCGGCGGAGGGGTCGGACTGGCGGCGCAGGACCCAGGCGGCCTGCCGGGCGGCGCCGTTGGCGACGTACTCCCCCGGCGGCGGCACCAGCACCGGCACGCCCAGGACGGCGGGCGCCAGCCGGCGCACCGCCTCCGACGCCGCGCCACCACCGACGAGGAACACCCGGCGCACCGGGGTGCCCCCGGCGGCCACGGCGTCCAGCCCGTCGGCGAGGCCGCACAGCAGCCCCTCGACGGCGGCGCGGGCCAGGTGCGCGGGGTCGGCGGTGGTGAGGGTGAGGCCGTGCAGCGCGCCGGTCGACGTGGGCCGGTCCGGGGTGCGCTCGCCCTCGAGGTAGGGCACCAGCGCGAGGCCACCCGCACCGGCCGGCGCGGTGAGCGCCAGCCGGGAGAGCTCCGCGTGGTCGACGCCGAGCAGCCGGGCGGTGGCGTCCAGCACCCGGGCGGCGTTGAGGGTGGCGATCAGCGGCAGGAAGTTGCCGGTCGCGTCGGCGAAGCCGGCCACCGTGCCCGTGGGGTCCGCGGTCGGGGTGGTGGAGACGATGGAGACCACGCCGGAGGTGCCGATCGACAGCACCACGTCGCCGGGCTCGGCGGCCAGGCCGAGGGCGGCCGCGGCGTTGTCGCCGGTGCCCGGGCCCAGCAGCGCGCCGGTGCCGGTGCCGTCCCAGCCGACGGTGCCGGCCTGCTCGGCGGGGCCCAGCACGCGCGGGACGACGGGCGTACTGCCCAGCGCCCGCTCCAGCAGGTCGGTGCGGTACTCGCCGGTCGCCGCCGACCAGTAGCCGGTGCCGCTGGCGTCACCGCGGTCGGTCACCAGCGCGTCGAGGCCCGGGGAGCCGGCGAGCCGCCAGGTCAGCCAGTCGTGCGGCAGGGCGACCGCGGCGGTGCGCGCGGCGTTCTCCGGTTCGTGCTGCGCCAGCCAGCGCAGCTTGGTGACGGTGAAGGACGCCACGGGCACCAGGCCCACGGCGTCCGCCCAGGCCTGCCGGCCGGCCGCCGCCCCACCGCCGCGCTCGTTGCCGAGCTCGGCGATCAGGTCGGTGGCCGCGCCGGCGGACCGGGTGTCGTTCCAGAGCAGGGCGGGACGGACGACCTGGCCGGCCTCGTCG
>NZ_JBFAOG010000012.1:30308-120453 GCF_040659695.1 Modestobacter sp. NPDC049651 | reverse complement strand
CAACCCATGGCCGAGAACCGAGAGCTAGCACTCTCGATGTCAATCAACCAAAGGAATCCCCACGGCATCCAAAGGACACCGCTCATGGGGGTTTTGTTACTTGGCACTGACTTTCGGCACGCTGTTGAGTTCTCAAGGAACGGACGCGCACGAACCCCAGCCAATTCCTTGGCCTTCATCCGCGGCGGTGATCCCACAGTACACCGGCTCCGCAGCAGTCGAACCTCAGGGGCTCAACCGGCGGTTTCCCAGGCCCTGCGGCCCGGTCCGTTCTCGCTCGGTGCAAAAAGAACACTACACGCCCCCCAACAACCCCGCACACCGGGGGTCCCCCAAGGGTCAACCGACGACCCTCCATGCCCGCTGAGCAGGCAGAAGACCGCTCAGGCCACCCCGCGGGGCCGGAACTGGACGCTGACCCTCGGTCCGACGGCCTTGGTGGTCTTGGGGATGCAGTGCTCCCACGTCCGCTGGCAGGAGCCGCCCATCACCACGAGGTCGCCGTGCCCGAGCGGGAACCGGAGGCTCTCGCCGCCACCGACTGGTCGGAGCAGCAGCGGACGCGGCGACCCGAAGGAGACGATGGCGACCATCGTGTCGGTGGAGCGGCTGCGCCCGACCCGGTCGCCGTGCCAGGCGACGCTGTCGCGGCCGTCCCGGTAGAGGCACATGCCGGCGGTGACGAAGTGCTCCCCGAGCTCGGGGCCGTAGTGGGTGTTCAGGTTCTCCCGCGCTGACGTGAGCAGCGGGTGGGGCAGCGTCTCGCCGCCGCCGTACCAGCGCAGCAGGCGGGGCACGGCGACCTCCCGGTCGTACATCTGCCGGCGGTCGGCGCGCCACCCGATGTCGCCGAGCAGCACGCCGAGCAGCTCGTCGGAGCCCTCCACCCAGCCCGGCAGGTGGTCGACCCAGGCGCCGCGGCTCAGCTGGTGCCGGACGACCCGCCCGGAGAGCGGCGTGAGCGCGGCCTCCTCGGCGACGTCCCACATGGACGGCTGGTGCGCGAGCGACATGCCGGCACGCTACCGCAGGTTTCGCACATGTGTTCGAAAACCTGTGGAAAACGTCAGGCGCTGAGTGCCAGCGCGAACGGCAGCACGGCCGCGGCCCCCGCGAGCCGGAGCTCCCGCCCGGCTACGGTCATCGTCCACCGGGAGTCGGCCAGGTCGTCGACGAGCAGCACCGGGGCATCACCCAGGCGGGCGAGGTGCTCCCGCAGCTCGGGGCCGACGACGATCCGCTGCCAGACACCCGCGAGCCGGAAGGCGCTGTTGCCACCGGGCTGACCGGTCGGACCGCCGTGCACCAGCTCGAGCGACCCCAGGTACGGCAGCCTGCCCACCCGGGCCAGGCCCTCGGCCACCCCGGCCACCAGGGCCGGGCGCCGCCGCGACGGCATGGAGACGACCGCGCCGGGGCGCTGCGCCCAGTCCCACGCACCGAGCACCCGGGCGCACGCCGTGAGCAGGTCGTCGTCCGGTGGTGCGTCAGAGGCGTGGCCGGGCCGGATCACCCGGTGGCTCACGTCGTAGGCGGCGTCCGGGTCCTCCTCGAGCGGCGGGGCCTCCAGGTCGTCGGCCAGCGTCGCGACGCCGCCCACGCCGTCGTCACCGAGCAGGGTGCGCAACCGCTGACCCCAGCCCAGGTCGGTGAGCCGGGCGACGGCCCGGCCGGTCTCGATCTGCTCGGCCGGGGGGATCTTGCCCTTCACCTGCACCCCGAGCCGGTCGGCACCGGTGGGCCACTGGGCGCGCGGGGGCAGCTCGACACCCGGCCGGTCGAGCCGGGCGGAGGCCGCCTCGGCGGCACCGGCCGGCACGTCGGTGGCGTACCAGGGGCCGGCGCAGACGTCGCACCGACCGCACGGGGCTGCCGTCGGGTCGTCCAGCGCCTCCTGGAGGAAGGCCATCCGGCACTCGGCCGCGTCGACCGGCTTGGCGTAGGTGAGCATCGACCGCTGCTCGGCCTCCCGGGTCTCGGTGACCCGCGCGTACCGCTCGGCGTCGTAGACCCACGGCACACCGGTGGACCGCCAGCCGCCCTGCACCCGCTCGACCGCCCCGTCGACGGCCAGCACCTTCAGCAGCAGCTCGAGCCGGGACCGCCGCACGTCGGCGACCGTCTCCAGCCGGGCCACCGACCAGGCCTTTCCGTCGGCCATCGCGGTGAGGACGGCGGCGGCGTGGTCCTCCCGGGGCATGGACGACGTGGCGAACCACTGCCAGATGGCGATGTCCTCGGGCCCGGGCAGCAGCAGCACGTCGGCGTGCTCCACCGCGCGGCCGGCGCGACCGACCTGCTGGTAGTAGCTGACCGGGGACGACGGTGCGCCGAGGTGGACGACGAAGCCGAGGTCGGGCTTGTCGAACCCCATGCCGAGCGCGGAGGTGGCGACCAGCGCCTTGACCCGGTTCTCGCGCAGCGCCTCCTCGGCGTCCTTGCGGTCGGCGTCGTCCAGCCGGCCGGTGTAGGCCCGGACCTCGTGGCCGGCGTCCCGGAGGAGGGCGGCGGTCTCCTCGGCGGCCGCGACGGTGAGCGTGTAGACGATGCCGCTGCCCGGCAGGTCCTCGAGGTGGGCGGCCAGCCAGGCCAGCCGGGCCCGGTCGGTGTCGAGCCGGAGCACGCCCAGCCGCAGCGAGTCGCGGGCCAGCGGACCCCGCACGGTGGTGACGTCGACCCCGCCGGCGCCGAGCTGCTCGGCGACGTCGGCGACCACCCGCTCGTTGGCCGTCGCGGTGGTGGCGAGCACGGGGGTGCCGGCCGGCAGCTGGCCCAGCAGGTCGCGGATGCGGCGGTAGTCGGGGCGGAAGTCGTGCCCCCAGTCGGAGACGCAGTGCGCCTCGTCGACCACCAGCAGGCCGCAGCGGTCGACGAGGGCGGGCAGCTGCTCGTCGCGGAACCGCGGGTTGGTCAGCCGCTCCGGGGAGACCAGCAGCACGTCGACGTCGTCGGCGGCCAGGCGGGCGTTGACGTCGTCCCACTCGGTGACGTTGGAGCTGGAGATCTCCACCGCCTTGATGCCCGCGCGCGAGGCGGCGGCCACCTGGTCGCGCATGAGCGCCAGCAGCGGGCTGACCAGCAGCGTCGGGCCGGCCCCGCGGCGGCGCAGCAGCGCGGTGGACACGAAGTAGACGGCGGACTTGCCCCATCCGGTGCGCTGCACGACGAGCGCCCGCTGGTGCCGCTCGACCAGCGCGGCCACCGCGGCGTCCTGCCCCTCGCGGAAGACCGCGTCGGGCCGGCCGGTGAGCTCGCGCAGCACGGCGAGGGCCTCGTCGGCCAGTTCGGTCGAGGGAGGGGCCACCGCTGTCATGCCCCCGACCGTAGGCGCAGGCACCGACACTCCGGGGTCGCCGTGCGGAGGCTGTGGACGGCGCGCGAAGATGACGGCGATGCTGCCGCCCGACAACCACGTCCACTCCGAGTTCTCGTGGGACACCGGGCCGCGGGCGTCGATGCTGGCCACCTGCGCGGAGGCGGTCCGGGTCGGCCTGCCCGCGGTCGCCTTCACCGAGCACCTGGACTTCACGGTCTGGGGTGCCCGCGACAAGGCCACCGCCGACGGGCTGACCGACCGGTTCCCGGCCAACCAGCTGCCGATCGACGTCGACGTCTACTCCGAGACCATCTGGGAGTGCCGCGACCGGTTCCCGCAGCTGCGGATCTGGACCGGCGTCGAGGCGGGTGAGCCGCACCTGTTCGGCGGCAGCGTCGCCGAGCACCTCGACCGGGCACCGGTCGACCGGATCCTCGGCTCGCTGCACTCGCTGCCCGTCGACGGCCGGCTCCTCGGCGTCAACCGGCTGCTGCGCACCGAGGACCCCGAGACGGTGATGCGCCGGTACCTGACCGAGATGGTCGGGATGATCGGCAGCAGCGACGTCTTCCAGGTGCTCGCGCACTGCGACTACCCGCGCCGTTACTGGCCCGGCGGGCGCGACCGGTACCCCGAGAAGCTGTTCGAGGAGGAGTACCGGGCGGTGTTCCGGGCGCTGGCGGCCAGCGGCCGCGCGCTCGAGGTGAACACGACCAGCCCGTTGTGGTCGGTCGACCTGCTGCGCTGGTACCGCGACGCGGGCGGTGACGCGGTGAGCTTCGGCAGCGACGCGCACCTGCCCGGCAACGTGGGGCAGAAGTTCGCGCTGGCCGTCGACGTCGTGGAGCAGGCCGGCTTCAGGCCCGGCCGGGACCGCTTCGACTTCTGGCGCCGCTGACCGGCCGCCGGGCGGTCACGGGAGGCGTCAGACGTCCCACCTGCCACTCCCGCCTGGACCGGTCCGTCACGGGAGGCCCGCGAGCTGCCGATGACGAGCACGTGATGGCGCAGCAGCTCTGGGACGGCACCTTCTCCACCGAGGCGGTCGCGACCGCCGGCCTGGCGCGGCTGGACCAGCTGCACGCCGAGGCCATGGCCACCATCGCCGCGATCGCGGCGCACTGGGACGCCCCGGCCGACGCCGTGCAGCCGGCCGGCGAGCCCGAGGACACCACCTTCAGCGACCCGGAGTCCTGGTACGCCGCGGACGACGACGAGCTGGACGACGAGGACGCCCACGTCCTGCCCGTCTCCGAGCTGCCGCCGCTGCCCCCGCTGCTGCTCCGGCCGCGCCGGGTCGCCGCCGCGTCCGCGCCGGTCGAGACCGCGGACGACCGGCTGCTCGCCGCCTCCTGACGCACCCCCACCGGTCCCGGCGGGAAGAACTACTTCACCGCTAAGGGAAATTGTCCTAGGGTCGCGCAATGACCCTCCCCCGCCGCGTCGTCATCGCGCTCGGGGGCAACGCGATGACCGGCCCCGACGGGTCGGCGACGCCCGGCGCGCAGCGGGACGCCATCGCCGTCGCCGCCGGGCACATCGCCGAGGTCGTGGGCACCGGGGCGCACGTCGTCCTGACCCACGGCAACGGACCGCAGGTGGGCAACCTGCTGGTCAAGAACGAGCTGGCCGCTCACGAGGTCCCGCCGGTGCCGCTGGACTGGAACGTCGCGCAGACCCAGGCGACGATCGGCTTCACCCTGGCCGACGAGCTCGACGCGGCCCTCGGCGCCCGCGGGCTGCCCCAGCGCACCGCCGCCCTGGTCACCCGGACGCTCGTCGACCCGGCCGACCCCGGCTTCACCACCCCCGCCAAGCCGGTCGGCCGCTACCTGCCGCGCGAGCAGGCCCAGCGCTTCATCGACCTCGGGCAGACCTGGGAGGACCGCGGCGCCCGCGGCTGGCGGCGCGTCGTCGCCTCGCCCGAGCCCCGGTCCGTCGTCGACGTCCCGGCGATCGCGGCGCTGGCCGCGGCCGGGTTCGTCGTGGTCTGCGCCGGCGGGGGCGGCGTCCCGGTGGTCGACGACGGGCCGGCCCTGCGCGGGGTCGAGGCGGTCATCGACAAGGACCTCACCGCCGCCCTGCTGGCCCGCGAGCTGGTCGCCGACACGCTGGTCATCGCCACCGACGTCCCGGCCGTCATGGTCGGGTTCGGCACGCCGGACGCCCGGCCGCTGGGCCGGGTCACCGCCGCCGAGCTGCGGGAGCTGGCCGCGGCCGGCGAGTTCGCCCGCGGCTCGATGGGCCCCAAGGTCGACGCGGCGCTGCGGTTCGTCGCCGGGCACCCGGCCGGCCGCGCCGTCATCACCTCGCTCGAGCACATCTCCGACGCCGTCAGCGGTGACGACGTCGGCACCGTCCTCACGTCCTGACCCCACCCCCGTTGGAAGGAACCCCTGTGCCTGCACCGATCGAGGTCCGCAAGGTCCCGCTGCACAACGTCAGCGACGCCTCCGAGCTCGCCAAGCTCATCGACGACGGCGTCATGGAGGCCGACCGCGTCGTCGCCGTGATCGGCAAGACGGAGGGCAACGGCGGCGTCAACGACTACACCCGGATCATCGCCGACCGCGCGTTCCGCGAGGTGCTGCTGGAGAAGGGCAGCCGGAGCAAGGAGGAGGTCGGGGAGATCCCGATCGTCTGGTCCGGCGGCACGGACGGCGTCATCAGCCCGCACGCCACGATCTTCGCCACCCTCCCCGAGGAGTCGGTGGAGAAGACCGACGAGCCGCGGCTGACCGTCGGCTACGCGATGAGCGACGTCCTGCTGCCCGAGGACATCGGCCGCATCACGATGGTGGAGAAGGTCGCCGAGGGCGTGCGCCGGGCGATGGAGGCCGCCGGGATCACCGACCCGGCCGACGTCCACTACGTGCAGACGAAGACCCCGCTGCTGACGATCGAGACCATCCGGGACGCCAAGTCCCGCGGCAAGGACACCTACTACGACGAGCCGCACGGCTCGATGGACCTGTCCAACGGGACGACTGCGCTGGGCATCGCGGTGGCCCTCGGCGAGATCGAGATGCCGACGCAGGAGCAGGTCATGCGCGACCTGTCGCTGTTCAGCGCGGTGGCCTCCTGCTCCTCGGGCGTCGAGCTCGACCGGGCGCAGATCGTGGTCGTCGGCAACGCCCGCGGGCACGGCGGCAACTACCGGATCGGCCACTCGGTCATGAAGGACGCGCTGGACCAGGACGGCATCTGGGACGCCATCCGCCAGGCCGGGTTCGACCTGCCCGAGCGGCCGCACGTCAGCGACCTGGGCGACCGCCTGGTCAACGTCTTCCTCAAGTGCGAGGCCGACCCGACCGGCTACGTGCGCGGCCGGCGCAACGCGATGCTCGACGACTCCGACGTCTTCTGGCACCGGCAGATCAAGGCCACCGTCGGTGGCGTGGCCGCCTCGGTGACCGGCGACCCGGCGGTGTTCGTGTCGGTGGCCGCGGTCCACCAGGGCCCGTCCGGCGGCGGCCCGGTCGCCGCGATCATCAAGGCCTGACCGCTCGGACCTGCACCTGGTGCCCGGTGACCCGCCGTCCTGCGGCGGGTCACCGGGCACCACCCGCATGACCCCCGGCGGGGTCAGACCAGCGCCGCACCGCCGTCCACCGTGACGACGCTGCCGCTGGCGAACGGCTGCTGGAGCAGGAAGAGGTAGGCCGCGGCGACGTCCTCGACCTCCCCGACGGCGCCGGTGAGCAGGGTGTCCCCGACGGCGGCGAACAGCGCCTCGCGGGCGTCCTCCGCCATGTCCCGCCAGAGCGGGCTGCGTACCACCCCCGGCGCGACCGCGTTGACCCGGATCGGGGCGAGCTCCACGGCGAGCGCCCGGGTGAGCGAGGACACCGCCCCGCAGATGCTGGCAGCCACCGACCAGCCCGGGTCCGGTCGGTCGCCGGCCGACCCCGTGGTCAGCGTGATCGACCCGCCGGGCTGCAGGTGGGGCAGTGCGCTGCGCACTGCGCCCAGCGCGCCGAAGTACCGCAGCGCGAAGAAGTCCCGGGCCCTGCCGAGGTCGAGGTCCAGCTCGCGCACGGGCAGCAGCGACAGCGCCTCCCCCGCGGTGAAGACCAGGTGGTCCAGCGGACCGGTCCGGGTGAAGAGGTCGCGGACGGCGGCCGGGTCGGTGAGGTCGACCGCGTGCCCGGCGGCCGTGCCGGGCAGCAGCCCGAGCGCCTCCTGCACACCGGCGGGCCGGCTGGAGGCGACGGTGACCCGGGCGCCCAGCTCGGCGGCCTGCCGGGCGACGGCCAGGCCGATGCCGGACGTGCCTCCCA
Source organism: Modestobacter sp. NPDC049651 (assembly GCF_040659695.1). Lineage (NCBI taxonomy): Bacteria > Bacillati > Actinomycetota > Actinomycetes > Geodermatophilales > Geodermatophilaceae > Modestobacter > Modestobacter sp. NPDC049651. The sequence continues at coordinate 112,857 of NZ_JBFAOG010000012.1, read as the reverse complement.
GGACGACGACGTGCTGGTCGGTGAGGTTCATGGGTGGGGCTCCCTCGGTCGGGCGGGTGGGATGGCCCCACGCTGCGGGCCCCGGGCGCCCGGCGTCCACGACCTGATCCCGACCGGCCGATACCCTCAGGGCATCAGCCGAGCTGGAAGGGCCGATGGACCTCGACCTGCGCAAGGTCCGCTACTTCGTGGCGGTCGCCGAGCACCGGCACTTCGGGCGCGCGGCGGAGTCGCTGTTCATCGCCCAGCCCGTGCTCTCGCGGCAGAGCCGCGCGCTGGAGCGCGAGCTGGGGGTGGTGCTCTTCGTGCGCGACACCCGCGGCACCGAGCTCAGCGCGGCCGGCGAGCAGCTGCTGGCCGATGCACCGGCGCTGCTCGGCGGCGCGGCGGCGGTCCAGCGCCGGGTGGCCCGGGCGGGCCGCGGTGAGCGCGTGCTGGTGGTGGGCTTTATGCCCGGGGTCGTGGTGACACCCGCCGTCCGGGCGTTCGGGCGGGCGCACCCGGACGTCGTGGTCGACGTCGTCCGCACCGGCTGGGACGACCAGGTCACGACCCTGCGGGACGGCCGGGTCGACGTGGGGTACGTGCGGCTGCCGCTGGACCGGACCGGTCTCCACGTCGAGCAGCTGGCCGGCGAGCCGCGGGTGGCGGCCCTGCCCGCCGACCACCCGCTGGCCGGCAAGGAGCGGCTCCGGCTGGCCGACCTGGTCGGCGACCACCTGCTGCAGGACCCCGACGCGGTGCCGGAGTGGCGCGACCTGGGGATCGACGGGGGCGCTTGGCACCGCCTGCCGGCCGTGCGGACCGTGGAGGAGAAGCTGGAGCACGTCGCCGCCGGCTCGGGATTCGTCGCGCTGCCGGCGTCGACCGCCCGCGCCTACCCGAGGCCCGACGTCGCCGTGGTCGAGGTCGCCGACCTGCCGGCCACCGTCGTCGCGCTCGCCTGGCAGGCCGGCCGCGGGGACCCGCTGGTGCGCGCGTTCGCCGAGGTCGCCGTGCGGCTCGCCGGAACTGCCCTCACCGCGCGCTGACGTCCGGCCGGTTAGCGCCGGTGCGGACCGCCGAGCGTGCACTCGTTGCCCGGTGACACGCCGCCCCACGGCGTGTCACCGGGCAACATCTGCATGATCACCGCGAGCGGAGCGGCACGCGGCTCACGGCAGGATCGAGTCCACGTAGCCGCCGTCGACGCGCAGCGCGCCGCCGGTGGTCGCCGAGGCCAGCGGTGAGGCGAGGTAGACGCACATGTTGGCGATCTCCTCGGGCTCGATCAGCCGCTGCAGCAGCGACTGCGGCCGGTGCGTGCGCATGAACTCCCGCTGCGCCTCGTTCCACGGCAGCGCGCGGTCGACCAGCGAGTAGACGAAGTCCTCGACCCCGCCGGTGTGCGTCGGGCCGGCGATCACCGAGTTGACGGTCACCCCGCTGCCGGCGGCGGCCTTGGCGAAGCCCCGGGAGACGGCGAGCAGCGCGCTCTTCGTCATCCCGTAGTGCACCATCTCGGCCGGGATGACCACCGCCGAGTCGCTGGCGATGTACTGCACCCGGCCCCAGCCGCGGTCCTGCATGCCGGGCAGGTACGCGCGGGTCAGCCGGACGGCGGTCAGCACGTTGGTCTCGAAGTAGCGGCGCCACTCGTCGTCGGGGATCTCCAGGGCCGGCTGGGCGCCGAAGACGCCGAGGTTGTTCACCAGGACGTCGACCTGCGGCACCGCGTCCAGCAGCGCCGCCGTCCCCTCGTCGGTGGTGACGTCGCCGGCGACGGCGCGCACCTCGCCGGCGACCGTGCCGGCGGCCGCGTCGAGCTTCCCGGCGTCCCGGCCGGTGAGGACGACGGACGCCCCGGCCCGCGCCAGCCCCTTCGCGATGGCCAGCCCGATGCCCTGGGACGAGCCGGTGACCAGGGCTGTCCTCCCGCTGAGGTCGATCTGCATGTCCGGTGGCAAGGCGGCGGCCGCACCGGGTGTTCCGGTCAGCCGGGGAACGCCGGCGCCAGCCGGTCGAAGCCGCGGGCGGCGGCCGCGACGAACGCGGCCGGCGGCTCGTCGGGCGACCAGGTGGCGAAGGCGCTGCCCACCACCGCGCCGGCCGTGTGCACGGCCAGCGAGGCGGTGACCGGGTCGCCCGGCAGCTGCCCGGCCGCCCAGCGGTCCATCGCGACCTCGACGAACAGGTGCGCCGAGCGCATGTGCGCCGCGAGCTCCGGGTCGGCGACCAGCCGGCGGCGCACCGGGGTCAGCGCCAGGCCGCGGTGGTCGGCGAGGAAGGCCAGCCAGACGCCGCGCAGCGCGGGCCAGAGCCCGGCCGAGCCGTCGGCGCCGGTGAGCAGCCGGTCCAGCAGCTCCACGTCGGCCGGGTCGGGGTCGAACAGGGCGGCGACCTTGGTCGGGAAGTGGTTGAAGAACGTCCGCCGGGAGACCCCGGCGGCGGCCGCGACGTCGTCGACGGTGACCGCGGCGAACCCGCGCCGGCCGACCAGCTCGACGGCGGCGGACTGCAGCGCGCGCCAGCTGTCGCGCCGCTGCTGCTCGCGGGCCGGGACGGGGTGCACGGCGGAACGCTAACGGCCCTTGCCAGCGGCCGGTGCGCCACTAGGGTGATGGCCATCACGTTGCACTCAGTGCAACCGGACGCGAGGGAGTGGGCATGGCCGCAGGTCGGCTGGAGGGCAAGGTCGCCGTCATCACCGGGGCGGCGCGCGGGCAGGGGCGGGCGCACGCCGTCCGGCTGGCCCGCGAGGGCGCCGACGTGATCGCCGTCGACGTCAACGCGAGCGCGGCCACCACCGCCTACCCCGGCCCCACACCCGAGGACCTCGCCGAGACGGTCCGGCTGGTCGAGGCCGAGGACCGGCGGATCGTGGCCCGCGAGGCCGACGTCCGCGACCTCGACGCGCTGCAGGCGGCGATCGACGAGGGCGTGGCGGAGCTGGGCCGGCTGGACGTCGTGGTCGCCAATGCCGGGATCTGCTCGGCCGCGCGGTCGTGGGAGATCACCGCCGAGCAGTGGCGGGAGACGATCGACACCAACCTGACCGGCGTCTTCCACACCGCGAAGGCCACCGTGCCGCGGCTGATCGAGCAGGGCACCGGCGGCTCGATCATCATCACCAGCTCGGTGGCCGGCCTGCGCGGGTTGCCCTTCCTGGGGCACTACGTGGCCAGCAAGCACGCAGTCGTGGGGCTGGCCCGGACCATGGCCAACGAGCTGGGGCAGTACAACATCCGGGTCAACACGATCCACCCGCACGGCGTGGCCACCGGGATGACCGTCGACGACCTGCAGCCGCTGATCCAGGAGAACGCCGCGACCCTCGGGCCGATCTTCATGCAGACGCTGCCCGACCCCGTGTCCCAGCCCGAGGACATCGCGAACGCGGTGGCCTGGCTGGCGTCGGACGAGGCCCGGCACGTGACCGGCGTCCAGCTGCCGGTCGACCTGGGTACGCTGACCCGCTGAGACGCGCCTAGCGTCGGGGGACGTGACCGACTTCCGCGCCGACGGCGCACGCGTGCTCATCACCGGCGGCACGAGCGGGCTGGGGGAGGCGATGGCGCGGGCCCTGGTGGACGCCGGGGCGCAGGTGGTCGTCACCTCCCGGTCCGCCGATCGCGCCGCCCGAGCGGCGGCCACGATGGGTGCGGCCGGCGTGGCGATGGACGTGCGCGGCGAGGCGGACGTCGCCCGCGGGGTGGCCGAGGCGTTCGACGTCCTCGGCGGCCTCGACGTGCTGGTCAACAACGCCGGCATCGGCATGCGGACGGTGAACCCGCACTTCCTCACCGAGCCGCAGCCGTTCTGGGCGGTGGCCCCCGACGGCTTCCGCGACGTGGTGGACACCAACCTGACCGGCTACTTCCTCGTCGCCCGCGAGGTGGTGCCACGCCTGCTGAAGGCCGGCAGCGGCCGGGTGGTGAACGTCTCGATGAACCACTCGACGATGAACCGGCAGGGCTTCGTGCCCTACGGCCCCTCGCGGGCCGGGGCGGAGGCGTTGTCCCGGATCATGGCCGCCGACCTGGCCGGCAGCCCGGTGACGGTGAACCTGCTGCTGCCCGGTGGGGCGACGGCGACCGGGATGATCCCGGCCGGCGCGGATCCGGCCCACCTGCTGCCGGCCGACGTGATGGCCGCACCGATCCGGTGGCTGTGCTCGGACGCCGCGGCCGGGGTGCACGACGAGCGGATCGTGGCCGCCCGGTTCGACGACTGGCTGGCCACGCGCTCCCGCTGACCGGGCGACCGGACCCGCACCGGCAGGTGCGGGTCCGGGGACCGTCAGGCGGTGACGACCTCGAGGGTCACCGGGATGTTGCCGCGGGTCGCGTTGGAGTACGGGCACACCTGGTGCGCGGCCTCGACGAGCTTCTCGCCCTCGACCTGGTCGATGCCGCCGAGCTCGACGTGCAGAGTGACCTCGAGGCCGAACCCGCCGGTGCCGTTCGGGCCGATGCCGACCTCGGCGGTGACCGCGGAGTCGGTGAACCGCACCTTCTGCTGACCGGCGACGAGCTTGAGCGCGCCGTGGAAGCACGCCGCGTAGCCGGCGGCGAACAGCTGCTCGGGGTTGGCGCCACCGCCGGGGCCGCCCATCTCGGTGGGCACCTTGAGGTCGAGGTCGATGAGGCCGTCGTCGGTGCGGGTGTGGCCGTTGCGGCCCTCGCCGGTGGCGGTGGCGACGGCGGTGTAGACGGCAGCCATGAAGCGCTCCTCAGTCAGAGAGACAGAACGGTCGTTCTGCCCAACCGTAACAGGTACCGTGACCCCATGACCAGCGCGGTTCGGACGTCGGAGGCCCGGGAGCGCCTGCTGCGCACCGCCTCGGCGCTCTTCTACGCCGAGGGCCTGCGCGGCGTCGGCGTCGACCGGGTCATCGCCGAGGCGTCGGTGACCCGGGCGACCTTCTACCGGCACTTCCCCGGCAAGGAGGACCTGGTCGTCGCCTACCTCGAGGGCGTCGACCGGGCGGTGCGCGAGCGCGTGGGCGAGGTGCCGGCGGACGCCGAGGGTGCGGCGGCCTGGCTGCGCGGGCTGACCGCGGCGCTGGGCGAGCAGCTGTGCGGCGCGGGCTTCCGGGGCTGCGCCTTCATCAACGCCGCCGCCGAGAACCCCGACCCGGACAGCGCCGTGCGCCGCGCCGTGCGGGCGCACCGGGAGTGGCTGGAGACCGCCGTGCGGGCGGCGTTCGCGGCGGTCGGCCACCCCGACCCCGCGGACGCCGCCCGCCGCTGGCTGGTGCTCCGCGACGGCGCGATGGTCGCCGGATACCTGGCCGACCCCGTGCAGGCGCAGGCCGCGCTGGACGCCGGGGTGCGCGAGCTGCTGGGTCAGGCCTCGGCCAGGTAGCGCGGCGGGACGGCGTCGACCAGCCACACCCCGTTGGCGGAGCGGGTGGAGGTGGCGCCGTCGCGGACCATCGCGGCGGCGTCGACGTGCAGCACCACCGGCCGGCCGCGGCGGGCGCCGACCCGCCGGGCCGTGGCGGCGTCCGGGCTCAGGTGCACGGCGTGCCGGTTGCCCGGCCGCAGCCCCTCGGCCCGGATGGCGGGGAGGAAGCGCTCGACGGTGCCGTGGAAGAGCTCGTCGGGCGGGACGGCGGGGGCGTAGCCGAGGTCGACGGCGATGCTGTGCCCCTGGCTGGCCCTGATCCGGGTGCCGGTGGCGTCGAAGGCGAACCGCTGATCGTCGTTGCGGGCGACGACGTCGTCCAGCTCGGCGCGGGTCAGCCGCAGGGCGGCGAGCAGCGCGCCGACGTCCGCCCAGCCGTGCTCGTCGAGGACCAGGCCAGCGCTGTCGGGGTGGTGCCGCAGCACGTAGGACAGCCGCTTGCTGGTCCGGACGACGTCGGTCACCGCTCGTCCGGCGCCCGGCCCGCGTGGTCGACCAGCTCGCTCGCGCTGGACTGCTCGCCGTGCATGCGGGCGCAGGACGCGCAGCAGAAGAAGACGCCGTCGGCCTCGACGCCGTGGCCCACGACCTTCACCCCGCAGTGCTCGCACACCGGTGCCATGGCGTGGATCGCGCACTCGAAGCTGTCGAAGGTGTGCACCGCGCCAGCGGCGTGCACCTCGAAGCTGAGCCGGTAGTCGTTGCCGCAGACCTCGCACGTGGCCATGGGGTTCCTCTCGTCGGCGTGGGCCCGACGACTACCCGGCGCGGCCGGCCGCATGCGAGACCCGCGTCCTCGTGGCCTCCAGCGCCGGGAGGCCACGAGGACGCCGAGGTCATGCCGCCCGGCGGGACTCCTCGGCGAGCGCGGCCAGCGCCTGCTCGAAGCACTGCTGCGGCGGCTGGACCAGCCCGGCACCGACCTGGCCGGTGCCGGCGACCCGGCCGGCCATGCCGGTGTTGATCTGCGGCAGCCAGCCGGTGCGCGCCACCTTGAGCACGTCGATCCCGGACGGCGAGCCGCGGAAGCCCATGATCGGGATCTGCATCGCGGGGTTCTCGGCCAGGGTGAGCTGGTACATCCGCTCGGTGGTGGCCAGCGCGTCGGGCACGGTGCCCCCGACGAACCGCACGATCGCCGGTGCCGCGGCCATCGCGAACCCGCCGACGCCGTAGGCCTCCATGATCGCGGAGTCGCCGATGTCGGGGTTGGCGTCGTCGGGGCCGTAGTCGCCGAGGAAGAGCCCGACCGGGGTGTTGGCCGGGCCGGTGAACCAGCGGTCGCCGGTGCCGGCGGTCTGGATGCCGAACTCGGTGCCGTTGCGGGACAGCACGGTGACCATCGTCGAGCCGGGGACGTCGCGGGCGGCGTCCATCGCGAGCTTCGCCGTCGGCATGCCGAGGTTCAGGTAGAAGTGCTCGTTGCCGCCGATGAAGCGCAGCACCTCTGCGATGTCGCTGCTCGACCACCCCGACGACGCGGCGTCGACCGCGACGATCGACGGCGACAGCTCACGCAGCGCCATGAGCGAGCCGGCCCGGTTGCGGTTGTGCCCCTCGTCGCCCATCTGCAGCATCTGGGCGAGGATCGCCTTGACGTCCAGCGGCTCCGTGCGGCTGCGGACGGCGGCCTGCAGCACCGGGCCGAGCACGTCGCGCATCCAGGCCAGCCGGGTCAGCACCTCGTCGTTGAAGGCGCCCATCCGCAGGACCTTGCCCAGGCCCTCGTTGAGGTTGCAGAACGCCTGCCCGCCGCCCACCGGGTCGGTGAGGCACCACATCCACATCGACGGGCTGGTGACGCCGGCCATCGGGCCGACGGTGCGGTGGTGGTGGCACGGGTCGAGCGCGATCTCGCCGGCGGCGAGGACCTTCTCCGCCTCCTCGACCGTCGACGCCCAGCCCTCGAACAGGCAGGCGCCGATCCACGCGCCGCGCATCGGGCCGGAGGCGTGCTCCCAGTCCAGCGGCGGGCCGGAGTGCAGCAGCGTGCGGTCGGGGAGGCCGAGCACCTCGCGCGCGGGCCGGACGTCGGTCAGCACGGAGCCGGCGGCCAGCATCCGCTCGACCGCCGTCCGGTTGGCCGACGCGCGGCGCCGGTCCAGCGCCAGCTGGGTCAGGTCCTCCGGTGCTCCGAAGCCCGGCGGGCGCCAGTCGACGTCGGTGACGTCGGCGCCCTGGGTGCGCAGCGCGGTGGAGAAGACTTCCACGCCGGCCGCGACGATCGCGGGCGGGCCGGACAGCAGCTCGCTCATGCCCGTTCTCCGATCAGGTCGAGGGCGTACCGGACGGCCTGCGCGTTGCTGGCGAACACCGCGGCGCCCGCCTCGGCCAGCGCGTCGGCCTGGCGGGACCAGCCCTGGGGGTCCGCCTCGGTGCCGATGAGCGCCACCACCGCGGGCAGCCCGGCGGCCTGGAGCGCGGGCACCAGCGAGTAGGCCGGGTCCGCCTCGGCGCCGTGGCCGAGCACGACGTCCAGCAGGAGGACGGCGGGCTCCCCGCTCGCGGCGAGGTTGCTGATCGCCTCCAGCCGCAGCGTCGGGTCGATCATCGGGTGGGCCCGGCCGACGGTCAGCGCGTCGTCGCCGAAGTCGACCACCACGTGGCCGCGGGCCCGCAGGTCCGTGCCGAGGTCCAGCTCGGGCCGCAGCGGGATGTTGGAGCGGACGTCGCCGAGCACCGGCCCGGCGAGCAGCATCGCCTCGTCGGCGAGCGTGCCGCCGGCGTAGAATCCCTTGAGGACGGCGCCCGGCGCGGGAGCGTCGGCGGTGCCCGGGCGCGACGGCCACTCCGGCACGTCGACGCCCAGCTCCCCGAGCAGCGTCTCGACGGCGGCGGTGAGGCTGGGTGAGTCGGCGCTGAGCACGGCCTCGCCCACCGGGACGGACAGCCCGGCGGCCGCCTCGCGGATCCGCGCGGCCACCTCGGGGGCGGGCGGCTTGGACACCAGCAGCACCCGCTCGGTGCCCTCGTCGCCGGCCAGGGCGGCGAGCGCGTCGAGGGTGCCGAGCCCGCCCACGGCGGCCGACAGGTCGCGGCCGCCGACGCCGAGCACGTGCGAGACGCCGACGCCGGCCATGTCGAGCAGGCAGCTGACCTGCTGGGCGCCGGTGCCCGAGGCCGCGACCAGCCCGACCGGCCCGGGGCGGACGACGTTGGCGAACCCGAGCGCCACGCCGGAGACGATCGCCGTGCCGCAGTCGGGGCCCATCACCAGCACGCCGGCCTCGTGGGCGGCCCGCTTGAGCGCCACCTCGTGCTCGACCGGCACGCCATCGCTGAAGACCAGCACGCTGGACCCGGCGTCGATCGCGTCGGCGGCCTCGAGGACGGCGTACTGCCCGGGGACGCTGACCACCGCCAGCGCCCGGCCCGGGCCCTCGGCGAGCGCGGCCGCAATGGTGCGGGACGGGATGGTCTGCGCCTCCCCGGTCTGCTCCCGGGCGGCGAGCGCGGTGTTGACGGCGGCGACCGCGGCGGTCAGCTCGGCGTCGTCGGTCGCGGACAGCGCGATCAGCAGCTGGTCGGGCTTGGCGTCGCCGTCCGGGGCCAGGCCCATTCCGGCGGCGAGCTCGAGGTTCAGCGGGGTGGCCATCGCGACGAGCACGGCGCGCACGCCCGGCCGCGCGCCGATCTCGCGGCTGACCTGCATCAACCGGACGGAGTCGGCGTAGACGCCGCTGCGCAGGGAGACGTGCCGGACGGAGTCCGCGACGTCGGTCGGGGCGCTCATGGGGGCGGACGCTACCCGAGGAAGTCCCTTAGCGGTGAGGGAAATCAGAACGCAACAAAGTCTTAGCTCTGAAGGACTTCCCAGCTGTCGGTGGCGGGTGCCACAGTTCCGGTCCACAGGTTGGGGGATGGTTCAGAGAGGACCCATGATGGCGTTCGGGTGGAAGCTGTACGGCGACGGGAAGACCCCGCCTCCGGGCCAGGCGGTGGCGCCCGACGAGCGGCTGTCGTGGCCGTTGACGGTCGGCATCGGGGCCCAGCACGTGGTCGCGATGTTCGGGGCGACCTTCGTCTTCCCGCTGGTCATGGGCCTGGACGCGAACCTGGCGATCATGATGAGCGGGATCGCCACGGTGCTGTTCCTGCTGATCGTGCAGGGCAAGGTGCCCTCGTACCTGGGCACCAGCGCCGCGTTCGTCGGCGGCGTGGCCGCGGTGCGCGCCCAGGGCGGTGAGTCCGCCGACGTGGTCGGCGCGATCCTGGTCTCCGGCGTGGTGCTCGCGCTGGTCGGCATCCTGATCCACTTCGCCGGCCCGCGACTGGTCAACCGGGTGCTGCCGCCGGCGGTCACCGGTGCGGTCGTGCTGCTGATCGGCTTCAACCTCGCGCCGGTCGTCTCCTCGACCTACTGGCCGCAGGACCAGTGGGTCGCGCTGGCCACCATGGCCTTCGTCATCGTGGTCTCGCTGGCGCTGCGCGGCTTCTGGGCCCGCATCTCGGTCCTGCTGGGCCTGGTCTTCGGCTACCTGCTGTCGGTGCTGCTCGACGCCACCGCCGGCCCCATCACCTCGAAGCTCGCCGGTGCCGCCGAGGCCACCTCGCACGACCGGGTCGACTGGAGCGGCGTCAAGGCGGCCGACTGGTTCGGCACCCCCGACTTCACCGCGCCGCACTTCAGCTTCAACTTCTCGCTGCTCGTGCTGCCGGCCGTCATCGCGCTGATCGCGGAGAACGCCGGGCACGTCAAGGCGGTCAGCGAGATGACCAAGCGCGACCTCGACCCGGTGCTCGGCCGCGCGATCTTCGCCGACGGCATCGGCACGGTCGTCGCGACGTCGGTCGGTGGCTCGCCCACCACCACGTACGCGGAGAACATCGGCGTCATGGCCGCCACCCGCGTCTACTCGACGGCGGCCTACTACGTGGCCGCGATCGTCGCGATCCTGCTGGGCCTGGTGCCCAAGTTCGGCGCGATCGTCAACGCCACCCCGGGTGGCGTGCTCGGCGGCATCACCGTCGTCCTCTACGGGATGATCGGCCTGCTCGGCGCCAAGATCTGGAAGGAGAACCGGGTCGACTTCGGCAACCCGATCAACCTGGTCCCCCTCGCCGCGGGCATCATCATCGCCATCGGCAACGTCAACATGCAGTTCACCGACAACTACTCGCTGGGCGGCATCGCGCTGGGCACGATCGTCGCGGTCCTCGGCTGGCACCTCGCCCGGGTCCTCGCACCCGCCGAGATGCGTGCCGCGCTGCGCAACGAGGGTGGCTACTACGGCGGCACCGGCATCGCGCTGGGCTCCGCCGGCAGCCACGACCTCGGCGGCGCCGACCCGTCCAGCCTCGACCAGACCGTCGGGCAGGACACCCGCGGCTCGGGGGTGACCCGCACTTCGTGAAGCCCGCACCGTTCGGCTACGCCCGGCCCACCACGCTGGGCGAAGCACTCGACGTCCTCACTGCCGAGGGCGACGGGGCCAAGGTCCTCGCCGGGGGCCAGTCGCTCCTGCCGCTGCTCTCCATGCGGCTGGCGGCCCCCAGCACGCTCGTGGACATCAACCGGGTCCCCGGCCTCGACACCGTCGAGGCCGGGGAGTCCGGCGTCCGCGTCGGCGCGCTGGTCCGGCACGCCCAGCTCCTCCGCTCCCCCGAGGCTGCCGCGGTCCAGCCGCTGCTCGGCCGGGCGACGGCGAACGTCGCCCATCCGGCCATCCGCAACCGCGGCACCACGGTCGGCTCCATCGCGCACGCCGACCCCTCCGGGGAGATGACGGCGGTGCTCGCGCTCACCGACGGATCGGTCACCGTGGCCACGCCGGCCGGGTCGTCGGCCGTGGGCTGGCGGGACTTCTTCGTCGGCCCGCTGGAGACCACGGTGACCGGCCCGGCCGTCGTCACCGACGCGTTCTTCCCCGCGCTGCCGCCGCGCTCGGGCACCGCGTTCGCCGAGATCGCCCGCCGCAAGGGCGACTACGCGGTCTGCGGCGCGGCCGTCGTCGTCACCCTGGACGACGACCTGCGGGTGGCCGCGGCCCGCGCCGCGTACCTCTCGGTGGGGCTCACCCCCGAGGTGCACGACCTGACCGAGGCGGTGGCGGGCACGCCCGTCGACGGCGCCGACTGGGCGGCCGCCGGCGCGCTGGCCCGCAGCCTCGTCGACCCGGACGGCGACCTGCACGCCTCTGCCGACTACCGCCGGCTGCTGGTCGGCACGCTGACCGAACGGACACTCGCGACCGCGGCAGCGGAAGCGATCGAGAGGGCCGCATGACGAGCATCCAGACCGAACGCACCATCTCGGTCACCGTGAACGGTGTTCCACGTGAAGCCACCGTGCCGGTGCGCTGGCTGCTGTCGGACGCGCTGCGCCACGGCCTCGGGCTGACCGGCACGCACGTCGGCTGCGAGCACGGCGTCTGCGGCGCCTGCACGGTGCTCGTCGACGGTGAGCCGACCCGGTCGTGCCTGGTGCTCGCCGTGCAGGTCGACGGCTGCGAGGTCACCACCGTCGAAGGGCTCAGCCGGCCCGACCACCAGGGCGGGGAGGTGCTGCACCCGATCCAGGAGGCCTTCCGCGAGTGCCACGCCCTGCAGTGCGGGTTCTGCACGCCGGGCTTCCTGACCACGATCGCCGCGGGGCTCGACGCCCGCGACGCCGGCACGCCGATCTCCGACGAGGAGGTCGACGAGCTGGTCGGCGGCAACCTCTGCCGCTGCACCGGCTACGCCAACATCAAGAAGGCCTGCCGGTCCGCCGCCGAGAAGCTGCGTGAGGCGGCCTCGTGACCACGAAGTTCTTCGGCGAGCCGGTCCGCCGGCGCGAGGACGCCCGGCTCATCGTCGGCAAGGGCCGCTACCTCGACGACATCGGCGCCGACGCGTACGCGGCGGCGTTCGTCCGCAGCCCCTACGCGCACGCCCGGGTGGTCGACGTCGACGTCAGCGCGGCGCTCGAGGTCGAGGGGCTGCTGGCGATCTACACCTACGAGGACCTCACCGGCCCGATGGCCGAGCCGCTGCCGGTGCTCATCCCGCACCCCCAGCTGCACGCGCCCCGCACCGGCTACACGCTGGTGCGCGACGTCGCCCACCACGTCGGCGAGGCCGTGGTGATGGTCGTGGCCACCGACCGGTACGTCGCCGAGGACGCCTGCGACCGGATCGCGATCACCTGGGAGGAGCTCCCGGTGGTGGTCGGCGTCGATGCGGCGCAGGCGGCCGAGCACGCCGTCCACCCCGACGTCCCGGACAACATCGCCGCGCGGCACCACCAGGAGACCGGGGACGTCGAGGCGGCGCTCGCCGCCTCCGCCCACACGCTCAGCTTCACCCAGTACTTCGAGCGCAGCGCCTCGATGCCGATGGAGGGCAAGGGCGTGCACGCGCGCTTCGACCCCGACGACGCCTCGCTGCGCGTCTACTCGAGCACCCAGGCGTCGACCTCGGTGCGGGCGGCGATCGCCGCGAAGCTCGAGATGTCGCTGGACAAGGTCGAGGTCATCGCCCCCGACGTCGGCGGTGGCTTCGGCGTGAAGATCGTGCACCCGTGGCCGGAGGAGCTGCTGGTGCCGATGGCCGCCATCAAGCTCGGCCACGAGGTCAAGTGGACCGAGGACCGCCGCGAGCACTTCGTCTCCAGCGCGCACGAGCGGCAGCAGCGCCAGGAGGTCCGGGTCGGCTACGACGACGACGGGAAGATCACCGCGCTCGACGTCCTGGTCTGGCACGACAACGGGGCGTACACGAACTACGGGATCATCGTCCCGATCAACACCGCGACCCAGCTGTGCGGCCCGTACGACATCCCCGTCTACCGGGCGCAGGTGTTCAGCGTCTACACGAACACCGTGCTGGTGACGCCGTACCGCGGCGCGGGCCGGCCGCAGGGGACGTTCGTCATGGAGCGCACCATGGACCGGATCGCGCAGGAGCGCGGGCTGGACCGGCTCGAGGTGCGCCGGCGCAACCTCATCCAGCCCGACCAGTTCCCCTACGACTGGGGCCTGACCTTCCAGGACGGCAAGCCGCTGGTCTACGACTCCGGCGACTACCCGGGGCTGCTGGACAAGCTGGAGGCGCTGGTCGGCTGGACCGGCATGGAGGAGCGGCGCGCCGAGGCCGCCGCCCGCGGGAAGCTGCTCGGGGCAGGGCTCGCGCCCTACGTCGAGGGCACCGGTCCGGGCCCGTACGAGGGCGCGCACGTGCAGGTGCTCGGCAGCGGCAAGGTGCTCGTCTCCACCGGCCTCACCTCGCAGGGCCAGGGGCACGAGACGGTGTTCGCGCAGCTGGCGGCGTCCGAGCTCGGCGTGCCGCTGGAGGACGTCGAGGTCACCACCGGTGACACCCGCCGGTTCGGCTACGCGGTGGGCACGTTCGCCTCCCGCGCCGCCGTGGTCAGCGGCAACGCCGTGGCGCTGGCCGCCAAGGGCGTGCGGGAGAAGGCGCTGCGGATCGCCGCGGACGTGCTGGAGGCCGACCCGGGTGACCTGGAGATCGAGCAGGGGCTCATCCAGGTCAAGGGGACGCCGGGCGCCTTGATCCCGCTGCGCACGGTCGCGGTGCTGTCCAACCCGCTGCGGTACGCCTTCGACGAGGCGGCGCGGCAGGCGACCCAGTTCGCCGGCCCCGCCGACGACTCGAAGCCGCCGGTGGCCGTGGGCGACTCCCCGGGGCTGGAGTACACCGACTACTACTCGCCGCTGCGGTCGACCTTCGCCGCCGGCGCGCACGCCGCGGTGGTGGAGATCGACCCGGCCACCTGGGAGATCGACGTCGTGCAGTACGCCGTCGTCCACGACTGCGGGAAGATCGTCAACCCGATGATCGTCGAGGGCCAGGTGCACGGCGGCGTCGCGCAGGGCGTGGGCGGGGCGCTGTACGAGCGGATGGCCTACGACCGCGACGGGCAGCTGCAGAACGCCTCGTTCATGGACTTCCTGATGCCCTACGCGAGCGAGGTGCCGCCGGTGGACATCGACCACCAGGAGACGCCGTCGCCGCTCAACGCGCTCGGCATCAAGGGTGCCGGCGAGGCCGGCGTCATCCCCGGCTCGGCGGCGATCGCCTCCGCGATCGAGGACGCGGTCGGGCGGCGGATCGCCGCGATGCCGATCTCGCCGAGCGAGCTGTACGACCTCATGCGGTCCGACACCGCGGAGGTGGTCACCAACACCCCGACCACGACTGGAGCCATGGCGTGAACCTCGACGGCAGTGCAGTGCTCAGCGGCTCGCCCGAGGAGGTGTGGTCGGTGATCACCGACCCGGCGGTGCTGGTGCGCACCATCCCCGGCTGCGAGTCGCTGCAGCAGGTCGGCGAGGACAGCTACACGATGGTCGTCTCCGCCGGCGTCGGGGCGGTCAAGGGCAAGTACTCCGGCGAGGTGCGGCTCGCCGACCTGAACCGGCCGACGTCCTACGTCATGCACGCCTCGGGCTCCGGCGGGCCCGGGTCGGTCCGCGCCACGGTGCCGATCACCCTGGAGGCCGTCGACGGCGGCACGAAGCTCACCTACAACGCCGAGGCCGTGGTCGGCGGCGCGGTGGCCGGGGTCGGCCAGCGGATGATCACCGGCGTCGCGAAGCGGATGGCCGGCCAGTTCTTCTCCGCCATCGACCGCGAGCTCGCCAGCCCCGCGGCCGCCGAGCAGCGGCCGAGCGCCGCCGCGGTGAGCGAGACGACGGCCGGGGCCGTTCCCGCGGGAACGCCGTCGGCGCCCGCCGCCCCTTCCGGACCCACGACCTACGCCCGCCCCGCCGCGGCGGCCGCCGGCGCGGGCGGCTGGGTGCCGGCCGAGGCCAAGCCGCTGCTGGTGGGCGCCGCCGGCGGCGGGCTGCTCACCCTGCTCGGCGTGTGGGTCGGCTACCTGCTCGGCCGCCGGGGCTGACGCCCGCCTCCAACGGGTGAGGCCGGCCGGCGATCACCGGCCTTGATGTGTGGTGCGCAACCAGTTCTGCCGATCACAGGGACGAGCGACCACCTGGACGACACCGGGCCAGGTCGCCGTCGATGACGACGGAAGAGGTCAGGTGCGCAAGCAGCGCTCGGAGGCGGAGCAGCAGATCGCCGGTCTGCTGCAGACGGCACGGCAGTCCCTCGGGCTGAGCGTGGCGTTCTTCAGCCGGATGGACGGCACCACCCAGCACCTGGAGGTGGTGGAGTCCGCCTACCCGGTGGTCTTCCACGACGGCCAGAGCCAGCCGCAGGACACCTCGTTCTGCCAGGCGGTGATCGACGGCCGGCTGCCCGCGGTGATGCCCGACGTCCGCGACTTCCCCGACGCCATGCGCCTGCGCCCGGCCCGGGTGCCCCGGGTCCGCAGCTTCGTCACCGCCCCGGTCGTGCTCAGCGACGGTGAGGTCTACGGCAGCTTCTGCGCCTTCGGCATGACCAGCGACCCCGAGCTCAGCACCCGCGACGCCACCCTCATGCAGGTGCTGGCCGAGGCGGCGTCGGTGATCATCGAGCCGGACCTGCGCGCCCGGCAGCAGCACGCCGAGATCAGCGGCCGGCTCGACCAGGTCGTCGACGCCGGCGGGCCGGTCGTCGTCCTGCAGCCGATCGTCGACCTCGCCACCGGGGCCCGCGTCGGCGCCGAGGCGCTCAGCCGCTTCCCCGCCGACTGGGCCAAGGCCCCCGACGTGGTCTTCGCCGAGGCGCACTCCATCGGCCAGGGGCACGACCTGGAACTGCTCGCGCTGCGCCGGGCGGCCAAGCTGCTCGGCCGGGTCGACGGCTACGTCTCGGTGAACGTCTCCCCCGCCACCCTGCTGACCCCCGACTGCCTGGACCTGCTCGCGGCCCTCCCCCTGCCCCGCGTGCTGCTCGAGCTGTCCGAGCACGACCAGGTCGAGGACTACCCCGCCCTCACCGCGGCGCTGGACCCGCTGCGGTCCGCCGGCATGCGGCTGGCCATCGACGACGTCGGCGCCGGGTTCTCCTCGTTGCGGCACATCGTGGTCACCGCGCCCGACGTCATCAAGATCGACCGAAGCATCGTCAGCGGCGTCGACCGGGACCCGGTGCTGCGCAAGCTCGTCAGCTCGCTGGTGGAGTTCGCGCACGGCTGCGACGTGCACATCGTCGCCGAGGGCGTCGAGACCGCCGCTGAGCACGCCGTGCTCCACGCGCTCGGCGCCGACAGCGGGCAGGGCTGGCTGTTCGGCCGGCCCGGCCCCGCCGAGACGCTGACGGCCTCCGACGCCGACCGGCCGGCCGCGGTCCTCCAGCGCGCCTGAGCCCACTACTGCGGTCAGGAACTGGCACCAACGCTCCCTAGCGTCGGGATCGACGGGGCAGAGCGGGCCGACCGGGCCTGCTCCCCCGCCGATCGACCACCGGCGAGGAGAGCCAGCATGACCATCGCGACCACGACCCACCTGAACTTCCGCGGCGAGGCCCGCGCGGCCCTCGAGCACTACCAGGCGGTCTTCGGCGGCGACCTCGCCGTCGTCACCTACGCCGACGCCGGTGCCGTCACCGACCCGGCCGAGGCCGACCAGGTCACCTGGGGCCAGGTGGCCGGCGACGGGTTCCGGGTGATGGCCTACGACGTGCCGGCCGCGCAACCGTTCGACCGGGGCACGAACAGCTTCTTCGTCTCGGTGCGCGGCGAGACCGCCGAGGAGGTCGCCGGCTGCTGGGCGCGGCTGGCCGAGGGCGCCGAGGTGGTCGTCCCGTTCGGCCCGGCGCAGTGGTCGCCCGCCTACGGGATGCTGCGCGACCGGTTCGGCGTCACCTGGGTGCTCGACGTGGCCGTGCAGTACGCCGCCTCCTGACAGCGCGGGGAGGACGCCTGGTCACCCGGCGGCGCAGGGGGCGCTGGCCGGACCGTCGTGCGGCCGGGTGGCGTCGATGAGCCACAGCCCGTTCCGCTGGGCCAGCACGTAGTCGAGCGACCAGTCGGTGCACGTCTCCTGGGGCCGCCCGGCCGGCCCGCGCCCGGCGTCCTGGTGGCTGGTGAACGTCGCCCACACCACCAGGTCCTCGCCCTCCTGCGCCACCGAGCGGTAGGTGATGTCGACGTCCTGGGTGCTGGTGACCCCCTCGGTGAACGTCTCGAGGTCGACCGGGTGGGCCAGCTGCGCGACCGCGGTGGTGAAGTCGCCGCCGTTGACGGCCCGGAAGTACACGTCGAGCGTGGTGACGGCCTGCAGGTCCGCCCGCGTCGGGACGTCGCCGGGCGGCAGCGGGTCGCCGGCCTCGTCCACCGCCTCGGCGCAGTCCCCGGGGAGGACGGGCTGCGGGGACTGCGCCCAGCCGTCGACCAGCGGGCGGGCCGTCGCGCTGGACACGGCCAGCCGGCGGCCGGCCTCGCCGTCCGGGCCCGCGTCGACCAGGCCCACCACCGCGCCGTCCGGCCGGATGACCGGCCCGCCGCTGCTGCCGTGCGTGACCGCGGCGTCCATCTCCAGCAGGTCGTGCCGGGGCAGCCCGTCGACCACCGCCTTGCGGCCGAGCCCGTTGACGGTGCCGGTGTTGTACGACAGCGGGTCGCCCATCGGGAAGCCGATCGCGGCCACCTGGTCACCGACCGCCGGGCTGGTCCCGGCGAACGTGAACGGGTGCCCGGTGAGCTGGGTGGCGGTGCGCACGAGTGCGACGTCGGCGCCCGGGTCGATGCCGATCACAGTGCCCGCGGTCGACGTCGTCCCCTGGATGATCCGGATGACCTGCCCACCGTCGACGACGTGCGCCGCGGTCGCCACCAGGGTCGGCGACAGCTCGAAGCCCGAGCCGATCGCGTTGCCGTCGCAGGTGGCCACCTCGAACCGCACGACGCCGGACCGCACCCGCTCGAACGCCTGCTGCAGGGTCGGCGGCGGGGCGCTGGACGACGGGGCGGGTGCGGACGACGACGTCGAGGACGACGCGGTGGCCCGGGACGATGAGGCCGGGGACGACGACGGCGCCGAGGGGGCCGGAGCGGTCACCGTGACCGTCGCGGCCGCCACCTCGGCGTCCCCGCCGAGCGGCGAGCAGCCCGCCACCAGCAACCCCGTTGCGCCCAGCACGCACACCCGCCGCACCCTCATGGTCCCCCGCTCCCCGCGCGTCGCAGTCGGCGCAGGCTCCCGGCCCGGAGCCGGCGGGTCAACGGACCCCGGCACGGCCCGCGCGCGGCATCACCGACAGCGACCGCGAGGCCGCGAGCTGGGTAGTGACCACCCGTGGACGGCGCGAGACGAGCGGCCCCCGACCCGGCGCTGGCCGCGGTCAAGACCTGGCGGTACCTGCGGCTGGCGATGATCGTGCTGGTCGCCGCCCTGCTGGCCGCGGTGCTGCACGAGCACGCGCGGGCACCCGGCGGCTGCTGGCAGCCCTCGATCAGCGCCTACTGGTACACCCCGGCGCAGGGCGCGCTGGTCGGCGCGCTGGTCGCGATCGGCGTCTGCCTGGTCTGCCTCAAGAGCAGCACCGAGGGCGAGGACCTGCTGCTCAACCTCGCGGGGATCTGCGCGCCGGTGGTCGCGCTGGTGCCCACCCCCGACGCGGGCGGCTGCTCGTCGGTGCCAGCCGCGACGGCCGGGCGGGACGCCGCGGTGGCCACCAGCGTCACGGCGCTGCTGGCGGCCGGCGGCCTGGCCCTCGGCGTGGTCGGGGTGCTCACCGCGGTGCGGCTCACCCGCGGCGGCCGGCAGCGCCCCGGCCGGACGGCGGTCGTCGGCTACGCCGTCGTCACCGCGCTGTGGGCCGCGGCCCTCGGCGTCTTCCTCGGTGCCCGCGGCTGGTTCGTCGGCCACGGCCACGTGGTGGCCGCCGGGGCCATGTTCGGGCTGGTCTTCCTGACCGTCTGCCTGGACGCCGTCGACTTCCGCACCAGCCGGACGGCGCGGCGGGTCAACCGCTACGCGTGGGTGGCCGCCGGGATGGCGGCCGCCGCGGTCGCGCACGTGGTGCTGCTCCTCACGCTGGACTGGGCGCACTGGGCGCTGAGCCTGGAGACCTCGCTGATCGTGCTGTTCGCGGTGTTCTGGGTGCTGCAGACCGTCGAGCTGTGGAACGAGGGCCTCCGCCGCCGTCCTCCGCTCCCGTCGCGGACCGGGTCGCCGGGCTGAGCGGCCGCGGTTCCTCGCGCACGACCGGGGCCCCCTCCCGTCGAGGAGGGGGCCCCGGGGGCGGACCGGGTCAGCCGCAGAGGCCGGCCGGGTCGCTCGCCGCGCACAGGTTGTGCCGGATGTCGATCCCCGGTCCGGTCCCCTGCAGCAGCGTGCCGGGGATCGGGCGGGTGACCCAGATGTCGACGGGCTGGTTGTCCTTGAACACGTTGCCCTTGACGGTGACGTGCTCGACCAGGCCCGGGTCGACGGCACCCGGCGGGTTGGTCCCGGGCGGCGGGCTGAAGCTGACCAGGTTCAGCCCGGCCGGCGGGTAGTTGATCGGCTGCGCGCCCGCCGGGACGACCGGGTGGTGGCCCCGGACCACGTTGCCGAGGATCCGGACGTGGTCGGCGTTGGTGACGGAGATGCCCACGCCGGACACCCGCTGGCTGCCGTCGCGACCCGCGATGCAGTACCGGTTGTTGGCGATCGCGGCGTTCCCGCTGATCGTGAAGTCACCGCCCTCGACGTGGTGGCTGGTGTCGGGCACCTCGGTGGCCGAGTCGTCGAAGAACAGGATGCCCACGCAGTTGCCGGTCACCGTGTTGCCGGTGACCGTGCCGCCGCGGCTCTCGCGGACGAACACGCCGAGGTTCTCCCCCTCGACCCGGTTGCCGATGATCCGCGCCCGGGCGCCGTCGGAGTCGCTGACCCCCACGCCTGCGGTGCCGCTGTACCAGGGCGCGCCACGGTCGACGCCCTTCTCGACGTTGCCGGTGACGGAGATGCCGGTGGACGCCGCGGCCGAGACGCCGTACCGCTCGTGCCCGGTGCCCGTCGTGTGGTGCACGTCGAACCCGTGCGCGCCCCACGCGACGATCCCGCTGGCCGGGTGGTTGACGGTGCTGAGCCGGGAGACGCTCACCGGGCCGGAGGGGTTGAGGAAGAAGAAGCCGGACACGTCGTCGGCGAGCGTGCCCGGGTCGTCCTCGGCGTCCGCCTGCTCCTGGGCGGTCCAGCAGGGGTTGGCCGCCACCGGCGGCAGCGGCTTGCCGGCCCCCCACTCCGGCCAGGTGATCGTCGTCCGGCCGGCACCGGCGCCGACGACCGTCAGGCCCTTCCCCACGACGCACACGGCCTCGCGGTA
Organism: Modestobacter sp. NPDC049651; assembly: GCF_040659695.1. NCBI lineage: Bacteria > Bacillati > Actinomycetota > Actinomycetes > Geodermatophilales > Geodermatophilaceae > Modestobacter > Modestobacter sp. NPDC049651. The sequence goes on along the minus strand of NZ_JBFAOG010000012.1, from coordinate 92,328 downwards.
CGTGCCGGGGGCGATCTTGACGGTGTCCCCGGACCGCGCCTGGTCGACGGCCGCCTGGATGGACTGCCCCAGGTGGACGACCCAGGTGGTCGAGCCCCCGCCGGCGGCGGCCACCCCTGGCGGGACCGCGGCCAGGACCAGCCCCGCCGCCACCGCGGTCACCCGGGCCCGGGCCGCCCAGCGACGCCGGGGAGCGGCCGCCCGGCCCGTGAGTGGTACCGGGATCAGTGTCGATGTCGTCCACCGCATGTCGTCCTCCTGGTCGCACCGCATCGCCGGCGATCCCGCACGGACGCACGGACGGCGCCCTGTCGCGTGGCGCGGACAACCATCGACGACGACGTCGCCGCGTCCAAGACGTCCTGGGTCTGCATTGCGCCGCGCCCCGGGTCGGTCCCGCGACCTCCGGCGGGGCCGGTGCACGACCTGCGGAGGGCGGGCACCGGGCAGGAGGTCGCGCCCCCGCACCACCCGCCCACCGGACGACGCCGTCCCCCCGGCGGAAGCGGCCGCCCAGGTCGTTGCAGCCGTCGACACACCCGCCCGGATCCAGCACAGTGCCCGGCATGCGGAGCACCCGGGGGACGATCGCCGACCGGTGGCCGGAGCAGCCGGCCGGCGCGGACGCCGACGCGGACGCCGACGCCGACGCCGTGGTGGTGACCGAGCACCTGACCAAGCGCTACGGGTCGCGGGTGGTGGTCGACGACCTCTCCCTGCGGATCCCCCGCGGGCAGGTCTACGGGTTCCTCGGCCCGAACGGCGCGGGCAAGACGACGACGCTGCGCATGCTGGTGGGACTGGTCCGTCCCACGAGCGGCACGGCGACGGTCCTCGGCCGGCCCGCCGGGTCGTCCGCGACGGAGGTGGGCGCGCTCATCGAGGGACCGGGTTTCTACCCCTACCTGTCCGGGCGGGACAACCTCCGGGTGCTGAGCCGCTACGCCGGGGCGCCGGCCGACCGCGTCGAGCGGGTGCTGGGCACCGTCGACCTGCTCGAGCGCGCCGACGACCGCTTCAGCACCTGGTCGCTGGGGATGAAGCAGCGGCTCGGGGTCGCGGCCGCCCTGCTGAAGGACCCCGCGCTCGTCGTCCTCGACGAGCCCACCAACGGCCTCGACCCGGCCGGCATCACCGAGATGCGGCAGCTGCTGCGGACGCTGACCGGCCAGGGGCGCACCGTCCTGCTGTCCAGCCACCTGCTGGGCGAGGTCCAGCAGGTGTGCGACCGGGTCGCGGTCGTCTCGGGGGGCAGGCTGGTGGTGGAGAGCGACGTGGGCGACCTGCTCGGCCTGGCCAGCCTGGTGGTCGAGGCGGAGCCCCTGGCGGAGGCGCTGGCGGTGGTGACGCAGCTGCTCGGGCCCGACCGGGTGACCGTGGTCGACGGCGCCCTGCGCCTGGAGGCCGGCGCCGGGGACACCGCACGGGTCAACCGCGCGCTCGTGCTCGCCGGCGTGGACGTCACCGGCCTGCGCCGCCAGGCCCGGACCCTGGAGGAGGTGTTCCTGCAGGTGACGGAACCCGGGCCGGCAGGTGTGGCACCGCCGGCGCCACCACCGGAGCACCCCCGCCGTCGGCGGCTGCGCCCCGGGGCCGGCCGGTGACCGCGGTCGCGGCGGCCCGCCCCGCCGGTCCGCTCCCCGGGATGGTGTCCGCCGAGCTCACCAAGCTGCTCAGGCGGCCCGCCACCTGGGTGCTGCTGGGCCTCTGGCCGTCGCTGCAGCTGGTCTTCAGCACCGTGATCCCGTACAGCAGCTACCGGCGCGGCTCCGCCTACGAGGGCAGCTCACCCGAGGCGCTGCTCGCCCAGGTGCTGCCCGACCGGCTGGTCGAGAACGCGCTGTCCGGGCTGCCGCTGTTCGGCGGCGCGCTGCTGCTGACCCTCGGCGCGCTGCTGGCCGGCAGCGAGTACGGCTGGCGGACCCTGGGGACCCTGCTCACCCAGGGTCCCCGCCGGCGCTCGGTGCTCACCGCGCAGCTGCTGGCGCTGCTGGTGGTGCTCGCGGGCACGGTGGTGGTCAGCCTGCTGGTGACCGCGGTGGCGAGCCGGGCCATCGCGGGGATCGAGTCGGCCCCCGTCGCCTGGCCCAGCGCGGCGCGCCTCACCGCGGGGTTCGGCGGGGGGCTGCTGATCGCCCTGACCTGGGGAGTGCTGGGCATGCTGCTCGGCACGGCCCTGCGCGGCACCGCCCTGCCGGTCGGGCTCGGCCTGGTGTGGGTGCTCGCGGTCGAGAACCTGGTGGTCAACGTCGCCGCCCCGCTGCTCGGCTTCTTCGACGCGGCCCAGGCGGCCCTGCCGGGGGTCAACGCCGGCTCCCTGGTCGCCGCGCTGGCCGGGCCGGGCGCGACGCTGCGCACCCCGGGGGTGGCGGCGACCGTCGGGGGGACCCAGGCCGCCCTGGTGCTGGGCGGGTTCCTGGTCGCGGCCGTGGCGCTGACCGGCCTGCTGCTGGTCCGGCGGGACGTCAGCTGACCGGCGCCCGGCCGCTCAGGCGGCCGGGGAGCTGTTGCGGTTGACCAGGATGGCCAGCTGCGTGCGGGTGCGGACGTCGAGCCGGCGCATCACCGCGGTGAGGTGGCTCTTGACCGTCGCGAGGCTGAGGAACAGCCGGGCGGCCACCTCCTCGTTGCTCAGCCCCTGGGCGACCAGCTCGGCCACCTCCCGCTGCCGCTCGGTCAGCAGGTCCAGCGCGGTGGGCAGCTGCGGGGACCGGCAGGCGCCGCCGGTCACGTAGCGCACCAGCTGGCTGGTCGCTGCCGCGTCCAGCGTCGCCTCGTCGCGGGCCAGCGCCCGCACCGCGTCGACCAGGCGCTGCGCGGCCGACCGGCGCGGCAGGCACCCGCGCACCCCGGCCTGCAGCACGTCGACCAGCTCCGCGCAGCCGGCGCCGTGACCGGGGCCGTGGTCGGCGAGCACCAGCACCCCGGTGCCCCTCCGGCACAGGTCGCGCAGCAGCACCAGGTCGTCGTCCGCGACCAGGCCCTGCCGGACGACCAGCACCTCCGGCGGCGCGGGGGAGGAGGCCTCCAGCGCCTGGGCCAAGTGGCTGGTCTCGGCGACGACGGCGATGTCCGGCTCCCGCTCGAGCACGACCCGCAGCCCCAGCCGGAAGACCTCGTGGTCCTCGCACAGCAGCACCCGGACCAGGGGACGCGGCGGACGGGGGCGCCCCGGCCGGACGGGGGGACCGGCCCACCTGGCCGGTGCACGGCGGTCACCTTGGCTCATGAGCTCCCCCTGTCCGCGCCGGACGGCCGTCCGTGGGCCGGAGCCCGCCTCGTCCGGGCTCGGGTCCGCGAGCTTCCTCGACCGACCGGGACGCTAGCGGACCGACCGATTGCATTGCGCATCATCGATCCCGCGAATTCACACCTCTCTCACAGCAGCCCGTCGACGGCGGCGCCCGGCGTGCCCGGCGCCGGGCCGCCCGCCCGGCCCCCCTCGCCGCCGGTCACCGAGGTGCGGTGCACGTGGATCGCGAGCTGGGTGCGGTCGCGCAGCCCGAGCCGCCGCAGGGCCACGGTGATGTGGCCCTTCACCGTCGCGGGGCTCACGTCGAGCCGCTCGGCGATCTCCGCGTTGGACAACCCCTCGGCGACCAGCCGGGACACCGCCGTCTGCCGGGCGGTGAGCGGGTCCTTGCGGGGGGCGGGGCCGGCCCCGCCCCCGTGCGGGGTGCCGTCGAGGTGCTGCAGCAGCTCGCCGGCGGCGGCGGGGTCGAGCACCGTCTCACCCCGCGCGGCCGCCCGGAGCCCCTCCACCAGCCGCTGCGGCGTGACGGTGGTGTGCACGTAGCCCGTCGCCCCGGCCTGCAGCGCCAGCACCAGGTCGGTGCTCGACTCGCCGAGCAGCACCACGCGGACGCCGAGAGCGGCCAGCGCAGCGACCAGGTCGCCGGCCGCGGGTGCCCGCCCGCCGCGCAGGCCCTCCCCGAGGAGGGCCACCCGGGGCCGCAGCCGGGCGGCCAGGGCCAGGGCCTCGTCCGGGTCGGCCGCCTCGCCGACCACCGTGAGGTCCGGCACCGGGGCCAGCACGGTGCGCACGCCCTGCCGGAGCACCTCGTGGTCGTCGCAGACGAGCACCTCCACGGGCCGGTCCGCCGCCACCTGCGCACGGGCCACCTGGCCGTCCGGCTCCCCGCCCATGTCCCAGCTCCGCTCGGTCCGGGCCCGTGAGGGCAATGCCGCTCGTCGGGTCTGCAGGACGCTAGGTGATCCACCCGTCGATCCGCCACCGGGTGCGCGCCCGGACCCGCCTGTTCATACCCGAGTCGCAGGACGCTCCCGACGGATGGCGACCACCCGGGGCCTCCGGTCGTGCGACGGACCGCCGCGGGGCGGGCACCGGAGGGACGCGGACGCCCGCGTCGCGCGCCTTCGGGCGGATGCCCGCGGTCCGGCAGCGCACCTGGGGCGCGGTCCGAGTTCCGCCACGCGGCCGATGCCGCTGCCCTCCCGCCGTCCCTAGCGTTCCCGGCGTCCGCCCGCCGAGGCAGCAGGAGCTCCCGTGCACCAGACCATGATCATCGCGAAGATGGACCCGGGTGCCGCCGACGACGTGGCCGCCGTCTTCGGCCGCTACGACGCCACGTCCATGCCGCACGAGATCGGCGTCCGGCACCGGTCGCTGTTCCAGTTCCACGGCATCTACGTGCACCTGATCGACTTCGACCGGCCGGCGCCGGAGGCGATGCGCATCGCCCAGTCGCTGCCGGCGTTCCGGGCCGTGAGCGAGGACCTCAAGCCCTACATCGAGGCCTACGACCCGAACTGGCGTTCGCCCCGGGACGCGATGGCCCAGCGCTTCTACCACTGGACGGCCACGCCCGAGTGAGGCGCGGCGGACCCGGCCCAGGAGCATCGCGATGACCACGTCGTCCCCCGCACCCACCGTCGCCGACCGGATGCGCCCGTCCGGGTGGCTGTCCTGCCCGGCCTGCGGCTGGCTGCTGTACCGCAAGCGGCTGGAGCGCAACCTCTCGGTCTGCCCCGAGTGCGAGCACCACCTGCGGATGAGCGCGCGAGAGCGCATCGAGCTGCTCGTCGACCCCGGCACCTTCCGGGAGACCGGCTTCCCGCCCCGGCCGCAGGACCCGCTGTCGTTCACCGACCTGCGGGCCTACCCCGACCGGCTGCGGGAGGCGGCCGAGCGCTCCGGCGAGTCCGAGGCGGTCGTGGTGGGAGAGGCGCGCATCGCCGGGCAGGACGCCGTCCTGGCCGTCATGGACTTCGCCTTCCTGGGCGGCAGCATGGGCGTCGAGGTGGGCCGGCGGGTCAGCGAGGCCGCCGGGCTCGCCGGCCGGCGACGCCTGCCGCTGGTCACCGTGTGCGCCAGCGGCGGTGCCCGGATGCAGGAGGGCGTCCTCTCCCTGTTCCAGATGGCCCGGGCCAGCGAGGCGTTCGCCCGGCTGCACGAGGCCGGCCTGCTGTCGGTCTGCGTGCTCACCGACCCGACGTACGGCGGCGTCTCGGCGTCGTTCGCGACGCTGGGCTCGGTGCTGGTGGCCGAGCGCGGGGCGCACGTCGGCTTCGCCGGGCCGCGGGTGGTGGCCGAGACGATCCGGGCCGAGCTGCCCAGCGACTTCCAGACCGCCGAGTTCCTCCTGGCGCACGGGCTGGTCGACCGGGTCGAGAGCCGCGCCGAGCTGCGGCCGCTGCTCGGCCGGCTGCTCGCCGTCCACCGCCCGGCGCAGCCCCCGCCCGACGACGGGCAGGCGGACGAGCCGGCCCCGGTCCCGCCGGCCGGCGCGGCCCCCGATCCGTGGGCGGTCGTCCAGCGGGCCCGCACCTCCGGGCGCCCGACCACGCTGGACTACCTGCACACCGTCTTCGACGACTTCGTGGAGCTGCACGGCGACCGCGCCTTCGGCGACGACCCGGCGGTGGTCGGCGGGGTGGCGTCCCTGGCCGGCCGGCCGGTCGTGGTGATCGGCCAGGAGAAGGGGCACTCGGTCCGTGAGCGGGTGACCCGCAACTTCGGGATGCCCCACCCCGAGGGGTACCGGAAGGCGCTCCGGCTGCTCGACCACGCCGAGACGTTCTCGTTCCCCGTCGTGACCCTGGTCGACACCCCCGGCGCCCACCCCGGGCCGGAGGCGGAGGAGCGCGGCCAGTCGCACGCGATCGCGCAGATCATCATGCGCAGCAGCCGGCTGCGGGTGCCGGTCGTCTCGGTGGTGACCGGCGAGGGGGGCAGCGGCGGGGCACTCGCCCTCTGCACGTCCGACCGCCTGCTCGTGCTCGAGAACGCCTACCTCTCGGTCATCAGCCCCGAGGGCTGCGCCGCCATCCTGTGGCGGACCGCCGCGGCGGCCCCGGTGGCGGCGCGGGCGATGCGGCTGGGTGCGCAGCACCTGGTCGAGGCCGGCATCGCGACCTCGGTGGTGCCCGAACCGCCCGGCGGCGCCCACACCGACCCGGCGACCGCCGCCCGCGTGCTGCGGGCCGCCCTCCTGCGCGAGGTCGACGAGCTGAGCCGCATCCACCCGGCGGACCTCGTCGAGGCGCGGGCCCGGCGGCTGGGGTCCGTCGGCGGGACCGGCCACCGCAGCCTGCAGCCGGTCACCGGCGGGGAGGGCTGACATGACCCCCAACGAGCTGGTCCAACGGCCCCCCGCGGGCACCTCGCCCACGGCCCCGGTGCCCGACCTGCGCAGCCGCCGGCTGCACGAGGAGGTGCTGGAGCTGGCGCGCGCCCTGCCCGGGGACCTCCGCCGGCTCACCGTCCGCAGCGGCGACACGGCCATCGAGATCGAGTGGGCGCCCGCAGGCCTCCCCGGCGGCGGGGACGGGGGCGACGCCGCCCCGGTCCGCCAGGCCTCGGCGGCCGCCGTCCCGGCCGACCGGCACGACGGGCTGACCGCGGTCACCGCGCCGCTGGTCGGCACGTTCTACGCCGCTCCGTCGCCGGACGCCGACCCGTTCGTCCGGGTGGGCGACGAGGTCGAGGCGGGCCGGACCATCGGCATCGTCGAGGCGATGAAGCTGATGAACCCGGTGGTCGCCGAGCAGGCCGGCGTGGTGACCGAGGTGGTCGCCGGCAACGCGGAGTCGGTCGAGTACGGCCAGGTGCTGCTCTACCTGCGCCCGACGGGGCAGCCGTGATCAGCCGGCTGCTCATCGCCAACCGCGGGGAGATCGCCGTCCGGGTGGCCCGGGCGTGCCGCGAGCTGGGCATCGAGGTGGTCGCCGCGTACTCCACCTGCGACCGGCGGTCCGCGGTCGTGGAGATGGCCGACGAGGCGGTGCACATCGGGCCGCCCGCCCCGCGGCACAGCTACCTGCACGTGCCCAACCTGATCGAGGCGGCGCTGCGCACGGGCGCCGACGCCGTCCACCCCGGGTACGGCTTCCTGTCCGAGGACCCGGACTTCGCCGAGATCTGCGAGGCCGAGGGCCTCACGTTCGTCGGCCCACCCCCCGAGGTCATGCAGCAGATGGGCAACAAGGCCACCGCCCGTCGGCTGATGGCCGACGCCGGGCTGCCGCTGCTGCCCGGCGTCGTGGAGCCGGTGCGCACCGCCGAGGAGGGGCGCCGGATCGCCGACGACATCGGCTACCCGGTGATCATCAAGGCGGCCGCCGGGGGCGGCGGCCGCGGGATGACCGTGGTCGATTCCCCCGGCGACTTCGCCGAGGCGTTCGCCACCACCCGGGCCGTCGCCCGCGCCGTCTTCCGCGACCCGGCGGTCTACGTCGAGCGGTACCTCACCGGCGCGCGGCACGTCGAGGTGCAGGTCCTCTGCGACCAGCACGGCGCCGGCGTCCACCTCGGGGAGCGGGACTGCTCGCTGCAGCGGCGGCACCAGAAGCTGCTGGAGGAGGGGCCGGCCGGGCACCTGTCACCCGGTCAGCGCGCCGAGCTCGGCGAGCTCGCGCTGCGCGGCGCCCTGTCGGTCGGCTTCACCGGCGCCGGCACGATGGAGTTCCTGGTCGCCGGCGGCCGCGCCTACTTCATGGAGATGAACGCCCGGATCCAGGTCGAGCACCCGGTCACCGAGATGCTCACCGGCATCGACCTCGTGCGCGAGCAGCTGCTGGTCGCCGACGGCCGACGGCTGCAGCTGCGCCAGGAGGACGTCGTCCCGCGGGGCGCCGCCATCGAGTGCCGGATCAACGCCGAGGACCCCACCCGCGGGTTCGTGCCGGCACCCGGTCACCTGGACGTGCTCCGCGCCCCCGGCGGCCCGTGGACCCGGTTCGACGCCGGGTACCGGCAGGGCGACGACGTCAGCCCGCACTACGACTCCCTGATCGGCAAGCTCGTGGTCTGGGCCCCCGACCGCGAGCAGGCGATCCGGCGGATGGACCGGGCGCTGGGCGAGCTGCGCATCGAGGGCCCCGGCGTGCACACCACCGTCCAGCTGCACCGGACCCTGCTGCGCGACCCCGACGTGACCGCCGACCGGCACGACGTCGAGTTCCTCGACCGCCGGCTGGCGGACCTGGTCGCCCGGACCGCCCCGGCCGGCGACCCGGTCACCCCGATGCCCGCGCCGCGCGGCGCCCGGCACCTCGTGCCCGTGCCCACCGGCGTCGACCGATCCGCATGACCCCCGTCCCCTCCCCGGAAGGAACCCCTGCCATGTCCGACCCCACCTTCACCCTGGCCGACCTGATGGACCTGCTGACCGAGAAGGCGGGCCTGCCGACGTCGGCGCACACCAGCGACCCGGACGCGCACTTCAGCGACATCGGGCTGGACTCGCTGGCCTTCCTGTCCATGCAGACCGAGCTGATGGAGCGCTACGGCACGCAGATGCCCGACGACAGCCCCGACGGCTACACCCTCGGCGACATCGTCTCGACCGTGTCCGCCTCGTCCACCCAGCCGGCCTGACGCCCGCGACGACCGGAGGTACCGACATGAACCCCACCGACGACGGCCCGGTGATCGGTCACACCGACAACTCCGTGCTGATCGACGCCGACATCGACCACGTCTGGCGGATGACGAACGACCTGCCCTCCTGGCCGGACCTGTTCTCCGAGTACGCGGCGGTCGAGGTGCTCGCCCAGGAGGGACCGACCGTCCGGTTCCGGCTCACCATGCACCCCGACGAGGCGGGCCGGGTGTGGAGCTGGGTCTCCGAGCGGACCCTCGACGAGGCGGCGCACCAGGTCGTCGCCCGCCGGGTGGAGCCCGGGCCGTTCGAGTTCATGGACATCCGCTGGTCCTACGCGCCGGAGGGCACCGGCACCCGGATGCGCTGGGTGCAGGACTTCCGGATGCGCCCCGAGGCCCCCATCGACACCGCCGGCATGACCCGGCGGATCGACGCCAACACCAAGACCCAGATGGCGCTCATCCGGGACAAGGTGGAGGCGGCCGCGGGCAGCCGGCGCCCGGAGCCGGCGACGTGACCGGGGGCCCGGCCCTCGTCCTGCAGGGCGAGGACGGTGCCGTCCCGGGCATGCTCGACGGCTGGCTGACCGACGAGTCCGCCCGGCGAGTGGTCGCCGAGGCCGCCGAGGTCGTCGGCCGGGACGTCGCCGAGTGGTGGCGGGAGCGCGGCAACCTCGTCGACCCGGTCGCCGCCGCGCTGGAGATCGTGGTCACCGGGGTGGCCGGGGCCGCGAGCCTGCGCGCCCGCGGCCTGCGGCCGGTGGCCGTGGCCGGGCACGACGTCGGCGAGTTCGCGGCGCTGGTGGTCGCCGGGGCGCTGCCGCTGGCCCAGGTGGTCGAGCTGGTGCACTGCCGGGAGGAGCTGCTGTCCTGCTCCGCCCGGCCCTCCGACGCCGGGATGGCCGCCGTCGTCGGCCCGGGCGCCGCGCAGGTGGCCGACGCCGTCGTCGCCGACCTCGGCGGGACGCTCACCGTCGCCGCGGTCGACGGGCCCGACCAGGTGCTGCTGTCCGGGCACTGCGCGGAGCTGTCCCGCGCCGGGGCGGCGGCGGTCGGGGCCGGGCTGACGTGGCGCCGGATGCCGGGCCGCGCCCCGTGCCACGGACCGCTCGTCCAGCCGGTCGCCGACCACCTCGCCGCCGAGCTGGCCGACCTGGACTGGTCGGCCCCGTCGGTGCCCGTCGTCCCCAACGCCGACGCCGTCCCCACCCGGGACCCCGGGCGCCTGGCCCGCAACCTCGCCGCCCACCTCACCTCGACCGTGCAGTGGGCCGCCACCTGCCGGGCGCTGCTGGCCGCCGGGGCGACCGGGGTGGTGGAGGTGGGGTCCGTCGCGGTGCTCGGCCCGCTGGTGCGGCAGGCGCACCACGGCGTGCCGGTCCACCTGGCCGCCGCGCCCGGTCCGCTGCCCACCCCCGAGACGTCCGAACCCGCGCTCGCCGGGTCGGCCCCCACCCGAGGAGAGACATGACGACCATCCAGCACCCGACGACGACGGTCCGGACCGGGCGCACCGTGTCCCGGGCCGACACCCCGCCCAACCGGCGGCGCGGCGGGGACATCCGCGTGCTGCTGTCGCCCGCGAGCGTCGGCAGCACCGCCGGCTTCATGGGCACGCTGACCCTCGAGCCCGGCGAGGTCGTCACCGAGCACTGGCACCCGTACTCGGAGGAGTTCCTCTACTGCGTGTCCGGCGACGTGCTGGTCACCCTGGACGGCGAGGAGCGGCGGCTGCCCGGCGAGTCGGCGGTGCACATCCCGCTCGGCGTGCGCCACCGGATCGTGAACGACGGCGACGCCCCGGCCTTCTTCGTCTTCCTCTGCGGTCCGCTGGCGCCGCGGCCGGAGCTCGGTCACGTGGACACCGAGCCGAACCCGAACGGCGTCCGGTGAGCGACCGCAGACGGGTCGTCGTCACCGGCATCGGGGTGGTGGCGCCCGGGTCGATCGGCCGGGAGGGCTTCTGGGACATGATCACCGCCGGCCGGACGGCCACCCGCCGGATCACGTTCTTCGACCCCTCCGCCTTCCGGTCGCAGGTGGCCGCGGAGGTCGACTTCGACGGGCGCCGGCTCGGGCTGACCGCCCACGAGGTCGCCCGCAACGACCGGTTCGTGCAGATGGCGATGGTCGCCGCCGACGAGGCGGTCGCCGACAGCGGGCTCACGTTCGGCACCGGCGGCAGCGCCGACGCCCCCGACCCGGACCGGGTGGGGATCACCCTCGGCACCGCCGTCGGCGCCACGATGCGGCTGGAGCAGGAGTACGTGCAGGTCAGCGACGCCGGCACGCACTGGCTGGTCGACCCGCGCTACGCCTCGCGGTTCCTGCACCAGGCGCTGGTGCCCAGCTCCGGCGCCACCGAGCTGGCGATCCGCTTCGGTGCGCACGGGCCGGCGACGGTGGTCTCGACCGGGTGCACGTCGGGGATCGACGCGGTGGGCTACGGCAGCCAGCTGATCGAGGACGGCGACGCCGACGTGGTGATCGCCGGGGCCAGCGACGCACCCATCTCCCCCATCTCGATGGCCTGCTTCGACGTCATCCGGGCCACCACCGCCAACAACGCCGATCCCGAGCACGCCTCCAAGCCCTTCGACGCGCGGCGCGACGGGTTCGTCATGGGTGAGGGCGCCGCCGTGCTCGTGCTGGAGGAGCTGGAGCACGCCCGGCGGCGGGACGCCGAGCCGTACTGCGAGGTCAGCGGCTACGCCAACCGCTGCAACGCCTTCCACATGACCGGCCTGCGCCCCGACGGCACGGAGATGGCCGAGGCCATCCGGCTCGCGCTGGCCCAGGGCCGGGTCGACCCGGAGGAGGTCGGCTACGTCAACGCGCACGGCTCGGGCACGAAGCAGAACGACCGGCACGAGACGGCGGCGGTGAAGGTCAGCCTGGGCGAGGCCGCCCGGCAGGTGACCATGAGCTCGATCAAGTCGATGGTCGGCCACTCGCTGGGCGCGATCGGGTCGATCGAGATCGCCGCCACCGCGCTGGCCGTCCAGCGGGGGCTGGTGCCGCCGACGGCGAACTACGAGGTGCCCGACCCCGAGTGCGACCTGGACTACGTGCCCAACGTGGCGCGGGAGCAGAAGGTCGACGTCGCGCTCTCGGTGGGCAGCGGGTTCGGCGGCTTCCAGTCCGCGATCGTGCTCGCGCACCCCACCCGGCGGATGCCGTGACCGGCCTGATGGTCACCGGCATCGGCGTGGTGGCGCCGACCGGGGTGGGGGTGGAGGAGCACTGGGCGTCGCTGGTGCGCGGCGAGCCGGCGGTCCGGCCGATCGAGGGCTTCGACGCCACCCGGTACGGGGTCCCCCTCGGCGGCCAGGTGCGCGGCTTCGTGCCCGAGGACCACGTCGACCCCCGGCTGATGGTGCAGACCGACCGGTGGACCTGGATGTCGCTGGCCGCGGCCACGATGGCCGCGGCCGACGCCGGCTACGACGCGCCCGAGGACGCCTACGCGACCTCGGTGTTCCTGGCGTCGGGGTCCGGGGGCAACGAGTTCAGCCAGCACGAGATCCAGGGGCTGTGGGCGAAGGGGCCCCGGTCGGTCGGCGCCTACCAGTCGATCGCCTGGTTCTACGCCGCGAGCACCGGCCAGGTCTCCATCCGCGACGGCTACAAGGGCCCGTCCGGGGTCGTCGTCTCCGAGGGCGCCGGCGGGCTGGACAGCATCGGCTGGGCCCGGCGGGTGGCGCGCCGCGGGACCCCCGCGATCCTGGTCGGCGGGACCGAGGCAGGTCTCTGCCCCTACGCGCTGCTCTGCCAGGCCACCAGCGGCCGGCTGTCGACCGCCGCCCGCCCGGAGGACGCCTACAAGCCCTTCGACCGGCGGGCCAACGGCCACGTGGTCGGCGAGGGCGGGGCGATCCTGCTGCTGGAGGAGCCGGGCGCGGCCCGGGCCCGCGGAGCGCGCCGGGTGTGGGGCGAGGTCGCCGGCCACGCATCGACCCACGACGCGCACCACCACGAGGACGCCCCGCCCGACGCGACCCAGTACGCCCGGGCGATCCGGCTCTCGCTGGCCGACGCCGGCATCGGCCCGGACGACGTCGACCTCGTGCTCGCCGACGGCGCCGGCACCCCGGAGCTCGACGCGCTGGAGCTGGCCGCGCTGGCCGACGTCTTCGGCGGCCGGGCCACCCCGGTGCCGGTCACCGCGCCGTCGTCGTGGACCGGGCGGCTCATGGCCGGCGGGTCCGCGCTGGCCGTGGCGACGGCCCTGCTGGCCATGCGGGACGGGATCGTGCCCGGCACCGCCCACCTCGACGACCCCGTCGACGCGCCGGGTGTCGACCTCGTGCAGTCCGGCCGGGTCGCGGACCTCCGCACCGTCGTGGTGCTGGCCCGCGGTTTCGGCGGCTTCAACAGCAGCCTGGTGCTGCGCCGACCCACAGAGGGGACGACGTCATGACCACCGTGGAGGACCCGACCGTCACCGACCGCGGAGGCGCGGTCCGCACCCTGCTGCGCATGCGGGTGCGGCCCGGTGGGGAGGAGCAGTTCGTCGAGGCGTGGCGCGCCGCCGCCGCGCAGATCGCCGGCCAGCCGGGCAACGTCCGGCAGGAGCTGATGCGGGACGCCGAGGACCCGCGGACCTTCCTCATCGCCGGCGACTGGGCCGACCGGGCCGCCGCCGACGCGTTCGGCCGGTCCAGCGCACGCGAGGCGCTCACCGCCGCCCTGCGGGAGCTGCGGGAGGACGCCGACCGGGGCACCTACGAGCTGCTGTACGGCGTGGCCGGCGGTGAGCAGGCCAGCCACGTGCGGATCGACATCAGCACGAAGGTGGGGCCCGGCGAGGAGGAGGCGTTCGAGCGCGCCTACGCCGTCGTGGCCGAGCGGCTGCGCGGCACGCCCGGGCTGATCCGGGAGGAGCTGCTCCGGGAACCGGGCACCGGGCTCTACCACATCTTCGCCGAGTGGGAGTCCGACCAGGACTTCCGCAACTGGGTGGACGACCCGTCGCACGCCGACCGGACCGGCCCGATCATCCGGTGGCTGTCGGTGTTCTTCGAGCGGAAGCTCTTCGAGATCCGCTACCGGCCCCCGGAGGCCGGCGTGCGCGGGGTCCGGGCCGCTCCTCCGGCAGCCGGCGCCACGCCCGCGCACGCGCCCGCGGCCCCGACGCCCGTGACCCCGGCGCCGTCGGTGGCTCCCGCACCGCGCACCCCCGCCCAGCCGGTGCAGCAGGCCGCCGCACCACCCGCCGCACCCGCGGCGGCGCGGATCGCGCCGGCGGCCGAGGTGCTCGTGGTGGGGGCCGGGCCCACGGGCCTGACCGCCGCCATCGAGCTGGCCCGGCGCGGGATCGCCGTCCGGGTGGTCGACAAGCGCGCCGAGCCGGCCGGCCAGGCGGACAAGGCGATCGGCATCCACTGCCGGACGATGGAGATCTGGGAGGACCAGGGGATCGTCACCGACGCGATGGACGCCGGCACGTGGCTGCACGGCCAGACGGTGTTCGTCAACGGGCGGCAGACCCACCAGGTCGACTGGTCGGGCCTGGCGGAGCTGCCCTACGCCCACCTCGGCCTGCCGCAGTACGAGACCGAGCGGCTGCTCGGCGCCCGGCTGCAGCAGCTCGGCGGGCGGGTGGAGCGCGGTGTCGAGCTGCGCGGGTTCCTGCAGGACGACCAGGGGGTGACCGCGCAGCTGGAGTACCCCGACGGCACCGCGGGGACCGTGCGCGCGCAGTACCTGGTCGGGGCCGACGGCGCGGGCAGCGTGGTCCGCGACTCGCTCGGGCTCACCTTCGAGGGCGGGCTGTCGATGTTCCCGCAGCTGTTCATGCTGGGCGACGTCGACGTCGACTGGGACATGCCGCCCGGCCACCTGGTGCGCTGGGTGCGCATCGAGGACGACGGCGACTTCACCGGGATGCTGGTGTGCGTGCCGCTCAAGGGCCGCAACCGGTACCGGGTGGCGACGCTGGCCCCGCAGCGGCTGCAGCAGACGATCGGCAGCGGCGTCGTGCCCCCCGGCTTCTGGAAGGAGTACGACCCGCCGTCGCTGGCCGACATCCAGGCCGCGATCGACGACCTCGGCCCGGCGGGCACCACGGCCAGCAACCTGCGCTGGTCGTCGGTCTTCCGGATCAAGCACGGCATCGTCGACCGCTACCGGGTGGGCCGGGTGTTCGTCGCGGGCGACGCCGCGCACCTGCACCCGCCGGCCGGTGGGCAGGGCATGAACACCGGCATCCAGGACGCCTGGAACCTGGCCTGGAAGCTGGCCCTGGCGGTGCGCGGTGAGGCCTCGCCCGGGCTGCTGGACAGCTACGAGGCCGAGCGGCGGCCGGCCGGCAAGGCAGTCGTCGACCGCGCCGTGGCCGTGGCGTTCACCGACGAGATGGACATGGAGGACGAGAAGGCGCAGTTCCTGCTCGAGATGCAGATGAGCATGAACTACGCCGGCAGCCCCCTGGTCGGTGAGGCGCCCGGCGGGTTCGCCGGCGGGCCGGAGCCCGGGCACCGGGCGCCGGACGCGCTGGGACTGCGCCGGTTCGGCGTCGCGCACGACGTCCGGCTGTTCGACCTGACCCGCGGCACCCACTCGACGCTGCTGCTCTGGGCCGGGACGGGCACGGACGCCGGACCGCTGGAGGAGCTGGCCGCCTCCGTGCGGGCGGCGACCGGTGGGCAGGTGCACCCGTACCTGGTCGTCCCGGCCGACGCCGCCGCGCCGTCGCTGGTCGACCTGCCGGTGCTGCGGGACGCCGCGGACGGGTTCGCAGCGGCCTACGGGGTGGCCGGCGCGGGCACCGCCGCGTACCTGGTGCGGCCCGACGGGCACGTCGGGTACCGCGCCCGCCCGGCGGCCGAGCAGGGCCTGCGCGAGCACCTGGCCGGGGTGTTCGCTGCCCGGGCCTGAGACACCGCTGCCCCGCCGACCTGTGGTCGGCGGGGCAGCGGTCGGGGCGGGTCAGTCACGGTCCTCCGCCACCAGGGGGGCGGCCGCGACGAGGCCGGCCCCGGGGAGCCGGAGCCCGGCGTCGGGTTCGGCCTGCGTTCCCGCGTCGCGGCGCACCGCCGGGATGAGCAGCGCGGCCAGCGCACCGAGCAGCAGCGCCCCGGCCAGCACCAGGAAACCGGTGGTGTAGCCGCTCTCGGCCGGCAACCCGGTCGGGCCGGCGTGCGCGGTGACCACCGAGGCCATGACGGCGGCCCCGATGGCCCCGCCCACGGTGCGGATGTTGGCGTTCATCCCGCTGGCGACCCCGGTCTGGTGCGCGGGCACCGCGGCGACGACGAGGGTGGCCACCGCGGCGAACCCCAGCCCGAAGCCGGCGCCGATGACGGTGGTGATCGCGTAGACCTCCCAGCGCGCGCCGTGCACCAGGGCGAACAGGGCGTAGCCGGCGGCGGTGAGCAGGGTGCCGAGGACGAGCAGGCGCTTGGACCCGAAGCGCTGCGCCAGCCGGCCGGCGGCCAGGCCGAGCACGAACGAGGCGACGGTCTGCGGCAGGTTCATCAACCCGGACTCGGTGATCGAGGCGCCGAAGCCGTAGCCGGCCGACGTCGGCGTCTGCAGGAACTGGGGCACGAAGGCGAAGGCGGCGTAGATGCCGAACCCGACCAGCAGCGCCACCAGGTTGGTGGTCCAGACGGCCCGCAGCCGCATCAGGCGGAGGTCGACCAGCGGCTCGGCGGCCCGGGACTCGACGAGCGCCCAGCCCGCGAGCAGGACGACCGCGGCGGCCAGCAGCCCGAGCACCCCGGCCGAGCCCCACCCCCAGGAGGGCGCCTGGCTGATCGGCAGCAGGAGGGCGAGCAGCCAGCCCGAGAGCAGCAGGGCCGCGAGCCAGTTGACCCGTCCCGGCGTGCGCACCCGCGACTCCGGGACGACGACGTGCGCGGCCAGCGCGGCGACCAGCAGTGCGGCCATCGGCAGCCAGAACAGCCAGGTGTGGTCCAGCAGGTCGACGACCGGGCCGGCCAGCACCAGACCCGCGCCCGCCCCGACGGACAGCATCGCCGAGAGGGTGCCGATGGCGGCCGGGACCCGCTGCCGGGGGAACTCGTCCCGGATGATGCCGAAGGCCAGCGGCAGGATCCCCCCGCCGACGCCCTGCACCACCCGGGCGACGAGCATCACGGTCAGGTCGGTGGCCAGCGCCGCGAGACCGCAGCCGAGGGCGAGGGTGCCCAGGGCGGCCACGAGCACGCGCTTCTTGCCGACCATGTCGCCCAGCCGGCCGACGATCGGGGTGCAGACCGAGGCCGAGAGCAGGTAGGCGGTCATCACCCAGGTGACGCCGGCCTGGTCGGTGCCCAGCTCGCGCTGCAGGGTCGGCAGCACCGGGTTCACCAGCGACTGCAGCAGCGCGAAGGCGACCACGCCGGTGGCCAGGACCGCGAAGGTCACGCGGTGGTGCGCCCGGCGGGCGGACGCGGCGTGCCGGGGACCCACCCGCCCAGCGAACCCCACGGGCCGGTCCGCGGTCGCCGCCGCTTCCGCCCGCCAGGAGGGAAGGAGCGGCGACCGCGGGACGCCGGGCTCAGCTCTGGCTGAGCTGCAGCGTCGGGTAGTCGGTGTAGCCCTCGGCGCCGCTGGCGTAGTACAGGTGCGGCCGCTGCTCGTTCTCCGGGTGCTCGCCCTGCCAGCGCTCGACCAGGTCGGGGTTGGCGATCAGCGGGCGGCCGACCGCGACGGCGTCGGCGTGCGCGGCCTCGATGAGCGCGACCGCCTCCTCGCGGGTGGTGACGACGCCGAAGCCGCTGTTGGCGACCAGCGGCCCGCCGAACCGGCGGCGCAGCTCCTGCACGAGGTCACCGGCGGGCTCGGCGTGCAGGACCGACAGGTACGCCAGGCCCAGCGGCCGCAGCTGGTCCAGCAGCAGACCGTAGGTGGCCAGGACGTCGTCCCGGTCGGTCTCCAGCGCGCCCTGGATGTTGTGCTCGGGCGAGATCCGCAGGCCCACCTTGCCGGCGCCGACGGCCGCCGCGACGGCGGTGACCACCTCGACGACGAACCGCACCCGGTTCTCCGGGGTGCCGCCGTAGGCGTCGGTGCGGACGTTGGCGGTGGGCGCCAGGAACTCGTGCAGCAGGTAGCCGTTGGCGCCGTGCAGCTCGACGCCGTCCAGGCCGGCCTCGACGGCGCGCACCGAGGCGGCGACGAACGCGTCGCGGACCTCGGCCAGCTCCTCGACGGTGAGCGCGTGCGGCACCGGGTAGGCCTGCTTGCCCTGCTCGGTGTGCCCCTCGCCGTCGATGGCGATCGCGCTGGGCGCCTCGACCCGGCGGCCGCCGTTGACGTCGGGGTGGGTGACCCGGCCACCGTGCATGACCTGCATGACGATCCTGCCGCCGCGGGCGTGCACGGCGTCGGCCACCCGGGCCCAGCCGGCGGCCTGCTCGTCGGTGACGATGCCGGGCTGGCCGACGAACGCCTGCGACTCGAACCGGGGGTAGGTGCCCTCGGTGATGATCAGGCCGGTGCCGGCGCGCTGCGCGTAGTGCTCGACGAGCAGGTCGTTCGGGACGCCGGAGGCGCCGGCCCGCATCCGGGTGAGCGGCGCCATGACGACGCGGTTGGCGAGCTCGATGTCGCCGAGGGTGACGGGCGTGAACAGGTCCATGCACCGCGCAACCGGCTCGCCCCCTGCTTCACTCCGGGACCGGGGTGCGGCGGTCGTCACGCCGGGCCGGCGACGCAGCCGCCGACCGGTGCGCCAGGACCGACCAGGTCGACTGCGACGACAGCACCGACCAGCGCGACTGCGACGACAGCGCCGACCCGAGCGACTGCCAGCTGCCCGACGACAGCGCGGACAGCGCCGACCCGATGCTGCCGAACGAGCCGAACGAGCCGACGCTGCCGATCGAGAGCATCGACCCGACGCTCCCGATCGACAGGAAGGAGCCCTTCGAGCCGATCGAGAGCACCGAGTCCTCGGACCACAGCGACCACCGGGACCTCATGGACCCAGCCTGGCAGCTCAGCGGCGGCCGGTCACCCGGCTGAGCGCCTCCCCCACCCGGGCGAAGGCGGCCGGTGTCGTCGTGGCGTGCACGCTCAACCGCACCCGGTCACCGTGCCGGGTGCACGCGACCCCGGCGTCGCCGAGCGCGGCGTGCAGCACCGCGCCGTCCACCCCGGGCACCCGGGCGGCGACGATGCCCGCCCGGTGCGCGGGGTCCCGCTCGCTGGCCACCTCGACACCGGACCGGTCGAGCAGCTCCAGCAGCTCGCCGGCGCGCTCGGCGACCCGCGCCGCGACCCACCCGACGCCGACCGACTCCAGCAGCTCCAGCCCCGCGGCCAGCGCGGCCTGCGCGACCGGGCTGCCGTTGGTCGTGACGAACCGGTCCGCTCCGGCGGCGAGCGGGTGCTCGATCCCGTCGTACCGGGTGGGCTCGGCGACGCCGGTCCACCCGGCCAGCAGCGGGTGCAGCCGGTCCAGCGCCCGGTCGGCGACCGCGAGCACCCCGGTCGACCAGCCGCTGCGCAGCCACTTCTGGCCGCCGGCGACCAGCACGTCGGCCGCCGTCCAGTCCTGGTCGACGACGCCGAGGCCCTGGATGGCGTCCACGACCAGCAGCCGGTCCCCGACCACCTCGCGCAGCCCGGCGAGGTCGGCGCGGTACCCGGTGGCGAAGTCGACCGCGCTGACGGCCACGGCGTCGGCGTCCCGCTCGCGCAGCGCTGCCCGGACGGCGTCCGGCGTCACCGGGCCCCCCGGCAGCAGGCCGACGTCCAGCCGCCCGGCCGCGGCGGCCCGCCACCAGGGGTAGAGGTTCGACGGGAACTCGCCTGCGCCGACCAGCACCCGGCCGGAGACGGCGAACGCGGCCTGGAACAGCCCCGCCGACGTGCTCGGCGACCAGACCAGCGCCGACCGGGGGAAGCCGGTCAGCCGGGCCGCGGCCTGCAGCGCCCGGTCCTCGGCGCCCATCAGCTCGTCGACGGTGGTGCGCCCGGCGGCCGACTGCGCGGTCAGCGCACCGGTCGCCGCGGCCACCACCGCCCGCGGGACGGGGCCGACCCGGGCGAAGTCCAGGTAGCCCTCGTCCTCGGCGAACTCGGCCAGGTAGGAGCTGGGGCAGGGGCTCACGAGGACACCCGGGCCAGGAACGACCGGGTGCGCTCGTGCTGCGGGGCACCGATGACCGCCTCCGGCGGCCCCTCCTCCACCACCACGCCGCCGTCCATGAACACGACGTGGTCGGCGACCTCGCGGGCGAAGGCGATCTCGTGGGTGACCACGATCATCGTCATGCCCTCGCGGGCCAGCTCGGTCATCACCGCGAGCACCTCGCCGACGAGCTCGGGGTCCAGCGCGCTCGTGGGCTCGTCGAACAGCAGCAGCTTGGGCCGCATGGCCAGCGCCCGGGCGATCGCCACCCGCTGCTGCTGGCCGCCGGAGAGCCGGTCGGGGTAGACGTCGACCTTCTCCGCGAGACCGACCCGGGCCAGCAGCTCCCGGGCGCGGGCCTCGGCCTCCTTGCGGGGCACGCCGAGCACCTGCACCGGGCCCTCGACCACGTTGTCGAGCACGGTCCGGTGCGGGAACAGGTTGAACCGCTGGAACACCATGCCGATGTCGGCGCGCTGCCGGGCCACCCCGCGTTCGGGCAGCTCGTGCAGCTTGCCGTCGGCGAGCCGGAAGCCGATCGGCACGCCGTCCACCCAGATCTCGCCGCCGTCGGCGGCCTCGAGGTGGTTGATGCAGCGCAGCAGCGTGCTCTTCCCGGCGCCCGAGGCGCCGAGCAGCACGACGACCTCGCCGCGGCGCACGGTCAGGTCGACCCCGCGCAGCACCTCCAGCGCGCCGTAGTGCTTGCGCACCTGCTTGGCGCGCACCAGCACGTCGCGCTCGACGGCACCCTCGACCGGCGCGGTCACCGGGGCGCTCACCGCTGGCCCCGCACGAACGGCGGGACCTTGAGCGAGCCCCCGATGCGGGACCAGATCCCCGCGGACGGGTCACGGTGCGCCGCACCGTAGTGCCGCTCCAGGAAGTACTGCCCGACGTTCGCCACGCTCACCACCACCATGTACCAGACGGCCACCGCCAGCAGCGTCTCCATCACGGCCAGGCTGCGGCTGGAGAGGTTGTTGGCGGCGTGGATCAGCTCGGTGAAGCCGATCACCGAGGCGATCGACGTCCCCTTGAGCATGTTGATGAAGTCGTTGCCGGTCGGCGGGATGATCACCCGCATCGCCTGCGGCAGGACCACCCGGGTGAGCACCTTGCGCGGGCCCATCCCGATCGACTTGGCCGCCTCGGTCTGCCCGCGGTCGACGCTGGTCAGGCCGGCCCGCACGATCTCGGCCATGTAGGCGCTCTCGTTGAGGCCGAGGCCCAGGAGCGCGGCCAGGAAGCCGGTCATCAGCGCGTTGGCCGGCTGGTCGACCAGGTACGAGCCGGTGAACGGCACCGGGATCGAGATGGTCGGGAAGACCAGCGCGATGTTGTACCAGAGCAGGATCTGCAGCAGCACCGGCAGACCGCGGAACACCCAGACGTAGAGCCACGACACGGCCCGGAGCACCGGGTTGGTCGAGGTGCGCATCAGCGCCACGACCGTGCCCAGCACGATCGCCCCGCCCTGCGCGACCACCGCCAGCACGATGGTGTTGACCAGGCCCTCGAGGATGACCTGCTGGGTCAGCAGGTCCGGGACGCTGCCGTAGTCGATGTCGCCGCGGGACACCGCGACCAGCAGCAGGACCAGGACGGCGGCCACGAGCACCGCCGCCACCCACCGGCCCCACCGCTTGATCCGGACCTGCGGCAGGAGCTCGGCGTCCGCCGGCCGCAGGCCCACGGCCGTGGCCCCCGGGTCAGCCACCGTTGACGACCGCCTGGTCGACCGCGCCGGAGGTCACGTCCCAGGCGGTGAGGATCTTGCCGTAGGTGCCGTCGTCGATGAGCGACTGCAGGGCCTGCTGCACCGGCTGGACCAGCGGCGAGCCCTTGGCCAGGCCGATGCCGTAGGGGCCGCCGTTGATCGGGGCCTGGTCGACGGTCTCGAAGTACTTGCCGTTGCCGGCGGTCTTGGAGATGTAGACGGCGGTGGGCAGGTCGTTGAGGATCGCGTCGACCCGGCCGGTGCGCAGCTGGGTCTGGTTCTGCGAGTCGCTCGGGGTGGCGGTCACGTCGAGCGCGTCCTTGCCCGCCGAGGTGCACTTGCCGGACTGCTCGGTGGCGAAGTCCTCCTGGGTGGTGCCCTGGACGACGGCGATCTTCTTGCCGCAGAGCGCGTCGCTGCCGGTGATCTTGGCCGGGTTGCCCTTCTGGACCATGATCGTGATGCCGGAGTTGAAGTAGTCGACGAAGTCGACCTTGCCCTGGCGCTCGGCGGTGTCGTTCATCCCGGCGATGGTCGTGTTCACCCGGCCGGTCTGCAGGCTGGTGATCAGCGAGTCGAACGCCATGTCGGAGTAGCTGGTCTGCAGGCCCAGCTTCTTGCCGACCGCGGTGATGATGTCGACCTCGAAGCCGACCGGGGTCTTGCCGTCCTCGGCGTAGAAGTTGTTCGGCGGCGACTGCACGTTGGACCCGACGGTCAGCTTGCCGCCCAGGTCCGGGGGCACGGCGCCGGCGAGGGCGTCGTCCTTGCTGACGGCGTCGACGATCGAGGCGGTGTCCGGGACGGCGGAGCTGGTGGCGCCGCTGCCGCCGCTGCTGCTGGAACCGGCCGCGGAGCTGTCGTCGTCACCGCCTCCGCAGCCGCTGAGCACGAGGGCGGCGGCCAGCGTCGCGGGGACGACGAGGCGGCGGGCGAGACGGGTTCGGGACACGGGCACTCCTGTGGGCTCGGCTGGGTGGTGGGGTGGGTCGGGTGTGGTGGGGGTCTGGCGGGCGGTGCGGTGGTTCAGCTGGGGGACGGGCTGGACCCGCGGACGGTGAGGCGGGTCGGGACGACGACCCGCCGGGGTGGCAGCGCGGGGTCGGCGATCCGCTCGAAGAGCAGGTCGACCGCGGCCCGGCCGATGCCGGCGGCGTCCTGGGCGACGGTGGTCAGCGGCGGGTCGAGCAGGTCGGCGAGGTCGAGCTCGTCGAAGCCGACGTGCGCGGGGCGCCGGCCGGGCCGGCCGTGCAGGTGCCGCAGCAGCGCGGTGCTGGCGACGTTGTTGCCCGTGACGACGGCGGTGACCGGGCTGCCGCCGGCCAGCCACGCCGCCTCGGCGGTGGCGGCGGCCTCCGGGTCGCGGGCGTTCATCGCGACCAGCCCGTCGGTGGGCAGCCCGTGCCGGGCGCAGGCGGCGAGGAAGCCGTCGCGCCGCCGCCGCGCGGTCCAGTAGCGGTCGTCGTCGCCGAGGTAGGCGATGCGGCGGTGGCCGCGCTCGACGAGGTGGTCGACCGCGGCGTCGATGCCGCCGGCGTTGTCCGAGAGCACCTCGTCGGTGCTGCCGTCGGCGCTGGGCCGGTCGAGCAGCACGGCCGGGACGTCGGGCGGGAGGTGGGCGGTGAGCACCTCGTCGCCGACCAGGTTGGGGGCGATGAGCAGCCCGTCGACCCGGCGGTTGGCGAAGGCCTCGACCAGCCGGGCGGCGCGGCCGGGGTCACCGTCGGCCGAGCCGGTGAGCAGCAGGTGCCCGTGCTCGCGGGCGCGGCGCTCGACGGCGGCGGTGACCGCCGCGTAGAAGGGGCCCGCGAGGTCCTCGAGCACCAGGCCCAGGCTCGCGGTGCTGGTGCCGCGGCGCAGGTGGCTGGCGCCGTCGTTGCGCCGGAAGCCGAGCTCGGCGATGGCCCGCTGGACGCGCTCGGCGGTCTCGGGGGTGACCCCCGGCTCGGCGTTGACGACCCGGCTGACGGTCTTCTGCGACGTGCCGGCGGCGCGGGCGACGTCGACCATCGTGGGCAGCCGCCCGGGTCGGCGCGGACCGCCACCAGGAGATGACAACGTAGTCATCGCGCGACGCCCGCTCGCTTTGACAACGTTGTCATGGCCGCAGATCGTGCGGGGCGGCGGCGCGGCTGTCAAGCCTCGCCGACCCAGCCGGTGCCGACCTGTGACCTGTGCCGTGCGGGTGCGCGCCGGGGCCACCGGGAGAATGAGGCGCATGGACCTCGAGGCGACCCTGCTCTTCGTGCTGGCCGCCGTGGCGATCGTGGTGGTGGTGCACTGGCTCGACGAGCGCACCGGCCTGCCCGCCGCCGCCCTGCTCACCGTGCTCGGCATCGTCTACGCGCTGCTCCCGGGGCCCAACGTGGCGCTCGACCCGCACCTCGTGCTGACCGTGGTCATCCCGCCGCTGCTCTACAGCGCGGCGCTGAACTCCTCGCTGCTGGCGATCCGGCAGAACCTGCGCACCGTGGTCAGCCTGTCGGTGGTGCTGGTGCTGGTCACCGCGGTGCTCATCGGCTGGGGCTTCTCGCTGTTCGTCGCCGGCTGCACGCTGGCCGCCGGCATCGCGCTGGGTGCCGCGGTCGCGCCGCCGGACCCGGTGGCGGCGCTGGCCGTCGGCCGGCGGGTGGGTCTGCCGCCGCGGCTGATCACCCTGGTCCAGGGCGAGGGGCTGCTCAACGACGCGACCGCGCTGACCACGCTCACCGTGGCCGTCGCGGCGGCGTCCGGCGAGGGCTTCTCGACGTGGTCGGCGATCGGCCAGTTCCTGGTCGCGGCGGTCGGCGGCGTGGCGGTCGGGGTCGTGGTCGCCCTCGTCGTCCGGGCCGTCCGGCGGTTCCGCGACGACCCGCTCACCCTGAACGCCGTCTCGCTGGCCACCCCGTTCCTGGCCTACCTGCTCGGCGAGGAGGCGCACGTCTCCGGTGTCCTCGCGGTCGTCGTCGCGGGGCTGATCATCGGCCACGACACCTCCCGCGCGGTGTCCGGCGCCAGCCGGCTGCAGACCAGCGCGGTCTGGCGGCTGGTCGACTTCCTGCTCGAGGGCCTGGTCTTCCTGCTCATCGGCCAGCAGCTGCCCGCCGTGATCGGCGGGCTGGGCGACTACTCCGGCGGCACCATCGCCACGGCGGTCGCCATCAGCGTCGGCGGTGCGCTGCTGATCCGGCCGCTGTGGCTGCTGCTCACCCAGTCGCTGCCGCGGTCGCTGCACATGCGGTTGGGCGGCGACGGCAGCGACCGGCTGCGCTGGCGGGAGATCGTCGTCCTCAGCTGGTCGGGCACCCGCGGCGTGATCACCCTGGCGGCGATCTTCACGCTGCCGCTGACCACCGACGCCGGGCTGCCGTTCCCCGACCGCGACCTGCTGCTGTTCTGCGCGTTCTGCGTGGTGCTGGTGACCCTGGTCGGCCAGGGTGTGACGTTCGCGCCGCTGGTCCGGGCGCTGGGCCTGCGCGCCGACAAGGCCGACCAGGCGCGGCTGCGCAACGAGGCGCGCTCGGCGTCGGTGGAGGCGGCGCTGCACCGGCTGGAGGAGATGGACACGCACGAGCACGACGCCATCGACGACCAGGCGATCCACTCCCTGCGCGCCCAGCTGGAGGGCCGGCTGGCCCGCTACCAGAAGCGGCTGGCCGTGCTCGAGCGGGCATCGGACGGGGAGGTCCCCTTCTCGCCGCAGTACGAGGCCGCGCTGCGCGTGCGCCGCGCGGTGATCGAGGCCCAGCGGGAGGAGCTGCTCCGGCTGCGGGACGCCGGCCGGCTGCCCGACGACGGCCTGCGGGTGCTCGAGCGGGAGCTCGACCACGAGGAGGGCCTGCTCCCCAACCGCTGAGCAGGCCCCCGGGGCTCACTCCGGGTCGTCGCCCACGAGCGTGCCGCCGGCCACCAGCGCCGCCTCGGGGTGGCGCAGCTCGACGTCCGGCTCGACGTGCGTGCGCGGGTCGCGGCGCACCGCCGGGATGAGCAGCGCCGCCACCGTAGACAGCGCCAGCGCGCCGGCCAGCAGCAGGAAGCCGTGGGTGTAGCCGGACTCCTGCGGCAGGCCGCTGGGCAGCGCGTCGGCGGTGACCACGCTGGCCACCACCGCGGCGCCGATCGCGCCGCCGATGGTGCGGATGTTGGCGTTCATGCCGCTGGCCACGCCGGTCTGGTGCGGCGGGACGGCGGCCACGATGAGGTTGGACATGGCCGCGAACGCCATGCCGAAGCCCAGGCCCATGAACGCGGAGTTCAGGTAGATCTGCCACTCCGCACCGTGCGCGAAGGCCAGCCCCAGGTAGCACAGCAGCCCGATGACCGAGCCGACGACCAGCACGTTCTTCGAGCCGAACCGCTGCGCGAGCCGGCCGGTGACCAGGCCGATCAGGAACATGCCGACCGACTGGGGCAGCATCATCAGCCCCGACCCGGTGATCGAGGCGCCGAAGCCGTAGCCCGCGGCCGACGGGGTCTGCAGGAACTCCGGCAGGAACGCGAAGCCGGCGTACATCGCGACGCCGAACAGCAGGGCCACCAGGTTCGCCGTCCACACGCCGCGCACGCGCATCATGCCCATGTCGATCAGCGGGGAGTCGCTGCGCGACTCGGCCCAGACCCAGACGACGGCCAGGACGACGGCGGCGGCCAGCAGCCCGAGCACCCGCCCGGAGGCCCAGCCCCAGTCGGGCGCCTCGCTGACCGCGACGAGGAGGGCGACCAGCCACGCCGAGAGCAGCGCCGCGGTCAGCCAGTTGATGCGCCCCGGCGTCCGGACGGCGGACTCGGGCACCAGCAGCTGCGCGGCCACCGCGGCGAGCACCAGCACGATCAGCGGGAACCAGAACAGCCAGTGGTAGTCCAGCCCCTCGACGATCGGGCCGGCCAGCACGATGCCCACGCCCGCGCCCACCGCGATCAGCGCGGCGATGACGCCGACGGCGCCGGGCACCTTGGGCGCCGGGAACTCGTCGCGGATGATCCCGAAGGCCAGCGGCAGCATCCCGCCGCCGATGCCCTGGATCACCCGGGCGACGATCATGACCGTCAGGTTGGTGGCCAGCGCCGCGAGCAGGCAGCCGATGACGAGGCCGACCAGCGAGAGCACGAACATCCGCTTCTTGCCGGTCATGTCGCCCAGCCGGCCCAGGATCGGTGTGCACACCGACGCGGACAGCAGGTAGGCGGTGAGCACCCAGGTCACGTTCGACTGGGTGGTGTCCAGCGCCCGCATCAGGGTGGGCAGCACCGGGGTGACCAGCGACTGCAGCAGGCCGTAGGCGACGACGCCGGTCGCCAGGACGGCGAAGGTGACGGTGTGGTGAGCGCGCTGCTCGGTGGAGCTCGAATGCACAGGGGTCCCTCTCCGATCGGGGCGGTTGCCCCGGGCAACGGAGCGTAGCGCCGTAACCGGAGCCCAGGCTCCGGATTGCAGCGGAGATCACAGGTCCGCGCGCTCACCCGGCGGCTCGACCGTCCAGCCACAGCTCCCAGCGGCGCACCGTGCCGGTGCGCAGCAGCCGGGCCGGCTGCCACGGGTCCGCCGCGAGCCGGTCGCGGACCGCGCCCTCGTCGGCGGCCTCGACGAGGAGCAGCACGTCGTCGCCCGTGGGCCCGCCGAGCAGCACGAAGCCGTCGTCGACGAGCCCGTCCATGAACGCCGCGTGCTCGGCCCACCCGCGCTGGTCCCGCCGGCCCCGGGTGTGGTCCCAGGCCGGCCCGGACACGAGGGTCACCGCGAAGGTCGCCATACCGGGAGTCTCCTGCCGGCCGGAACAGATGGCCCGGCCCGCGCCTTGGCCGTATCGGAGGCGGGCCTCCGCAACGGGGGTCCGCACACGTGACCGGACGAAGGAGAACGACATGGCGAAGACCTGGTTCATCACCGGCGCCTCCCGCGGCTTCGGCCGGGAGTGGGCGATCGCGGCGCTCGACCGCGGCGACAACGTGGCCGCGACCGCGCGCAGCACCGCGACCCTCGACGACCTGGTGCAGCAGTACGGCGACCGCGTGCTGCCGATCCAGCTCGACGTCGACGACCGGGCGGCCGACGTGGCCGCCGTCCAGCAGGCGCACGACCACTTCGGCAGCCTCGACGTCGTCGTCAACAACGCCGGCTACGGCCAGTTCGGGATGATCGAGGAGATCTCCGAGGCCGAGGCGCGGGCGCAGTTCGAGACCAACGTGTTCGGCGCGCTGTGGATCACCCAGGCCGCGCTGCCGTTCATGCGCGCCCAGGGCAGCGGGCACGTGCTGCAGGTCTCGAGCATCGGCGGCATCTCGGCGTTCCCGAACATCGGCATCTACAACGCGTCGAAGTGGGCGCTCGAGGCGTTCAGCCAGGCGCTGGCCCAGGAGGTCGCCGACTTCGGCATCAAGGTGACGCTCATCGAGCCCGGCGGCTACTCCACCGACTGGGGCGGCGCCTCGGCCAAGCACGCCACCCCCGACCCGGCCTACGACGAGTTCCGGGAGAAGGCGGCCGAGCAGCGCAAGCAGCGGCTGGGCGGCACGCCGGGCAACCCGGTGGCCACCCGCGCGGCCGTGCTCGAGCTGGTCGACGCCGAGAACCCGCCGCTGCGGGTCTTCTTCGGCGACGCCCCGCTGGGCATCGCCACCCGCGACTACGAGTCGCGGCTGGCGGAGTGGAACGAGTGGGACGCGCTGTCCAAGAAGGCGCACGGCTGAGCCGGCCGCGGCCCGACGCACGCGCCGTCCAGCGTTGATCAGGTGACCTGATCAAAGGCTGTCCCCCTGCACGAACGTTGGTGCGGGGGGATGCACTTTGATCAGGTCACCTGATCGAAGTCGGGGGCCGCGGGTCAGCTGTGGCCGAGCTCCCGGCCGGTGCAGTGGTAGCTGGCGGCGTCCTCGACCGGCCCCCGCCGGTACTGCGGCCACTGGGGGAACTGGCAGGCGGGCAGCGTCCGCTGGACCCCACCGACAGCGCCGGACAGGACCAGCCGCCCGGGTGCCTGACCGTGCTCGGCCCAGTCCTCCAGCACCCGCACCCAGTCCACCTGGCTGGGCGCGCCGCCGCCCCCGTGGTCCGCCCCGGGAGAGACGTACAGCCGGGCGAAGTCCGCCGTCCGGCGCGGACCGAGGGTGTCGACCACGGACTCGAACCAGGCCGAGCCCGCGAAACCGCTCTGGGCGTAGTCACCGAAGTGCTCCTGCACGATCAGCTTCCCGCCCCGGGCCCGGAACGCGGACAGGTCCGGGTTCGTCGAGTCGACGATCTGGGTGACCTGCTGGATCCGCTGCCGCCACCGGGGGCCGTCCGGGTCGAACGTGAGGGTGTCCAGCGAGGGGTCCCGGGCGATCGCGTAGCGGATCCACTGCGCACCCAGGCTGCCCAGGAACGACGTCCCCGGGGCGAAGCCGGCCGGGTTCTCCGGGGTGCCGGGGAGCTGCGGGGAGGGCGGCGTGGCCCCCATCACCCACAGCGGCCAGGACGCCGCCTCCGCTCCGGCCGGCCAGCCGGGGTACCCGGTGACGCCGTTGGCCACGGGGAAGTCCAGCGCCAGCGGGGAGCGCACCACCCGGACGGTGTCGACCTGGGCCTGGGACAGGCAGGTGTCGGTGCCGGCCGGGTCGACGCCGGCCGGGCACAGCAGTGCGGCCGGGTCCGGTCGGCAGTCCGGGTAGTCGGCGATCAGCCCGTCGGTGACCCCGTCGAGGCCGTCGCACGCGGCGGTGGTCGCCGCGGACAGCAGCCCGATCTCGGCGGCATTCATCCACCCGCCTGCTGCGACCGAGGCGCCCACCCGGTTGCCGGCGATCTGGAGCTCGGTGAACGGCACCACGGGCACCCGGCTGAGCACGGCGTCGTAGTCGGCGGGGAACCGCTGGGCGACCGTGATCGCCTCCCGGCCACCCTGCGAGCTGCCGGCGAAGTACATGTACTGCGGTCGGTGCCCGTACCCGGCCCGGATCAGCGCCACCGCGACGTCGTGGGTCTTCTTGAGGGCCGCGTAGCCGAAGTTGACCAGCGCCTCGTCGTTGAGGGCGAACACCGCGGTGCCGCCCTGGTGGCCGGAGTCGCTGCCGAAGGTCGCGTACCCGCGGGCCAGCGGGGTGGGGGTGCCCGCCGGGGCCGACGGCGTGTTGGCCGTGGTGTCGGGCACGGAGCCGTCGTAGCCGCCACCCCCGAAGTGCATCGCCTTCCCGTTCCAGGCGACCGGGAGGCTGACCTGCGCGTTGATCGCCGGAGCGGTCGGGTCGACCGGCGCGATGGAGACCAGCACCTTGCAGTACTCGGGCACCGCCGGGTGCGCGGGGACCGCCGGGGAGGTCCCCGTCGCGGGCACGGTTTCCGTGGCGGCTGCGGCCGGCACCACCACCGCGGAGGCGACCCGCGCTCCGCTCGTCGGCAGCCCGATCCGCCCCGCCGGGACGGCGGTCCCGGCCAGGGACCCGCAGTCCAGCCGGGCGGCGCCGGCCGGCGGGCCCCCGGCGGCCGCGGTCGCCGGCGCGAGGCCGGCGGCGACGAGTGCGGTGAGGCCGGCGACGAGTGCGACGCGGGGCACCCGGACGCGCCCGGTCACCTGCGCACTCCGTGGTCGGTGGGGGCGGCTGTCGACTCGTCCATGGGTCCGCGCTCCGGGGTTCCGATGGTCGCCCCCGGAACCGGGAACGGAGCCGCAGGCTATGACCTGGATCACTGCACAGGCCAACCACAGCAGGCAGCGGCACGCGCCCGCCCGCTGAGCCGTGCACGCAGGGTCAGTCCTGGGTCACGCACAGCTGCCGCAGTGGAGTCCCAGCGCATCGTCTCCCGAGCGCGGGGACTCCACCCGGCTCACGCAGCGAGGACGGCGTCGCGCTCGGCGGCGCCGGCCAGCTCGGCGTATCGCCCACCGAGGGCCAGCAGCTCCCGGTGGGTGCCGAGCTCCACGACCCGGCCGGCGTCCAGCACGGCGATCAGGTCGGCGTCCCGGACGGTCGACAGCCGGTGCGCGATGGTGATCGTCGTCCGGCCGCGGCTGGCCTCGTCGAGCGCGGCCTGCACCGCCCGCTCGGTGCGGTTGTCCAGCGCGCTGGTGGCCTCGTCGAGCACCAGCACCCGCGGGTCGCGCAGCAGCGTGCGGGCGATGGCCAGCCGCTGCTTCTCGCCGCCGGAGAACCGGTGCCCGCGGGCGCCGACGACGGTGTCGTAGCCGTCGGGCAGCGCGGCGATCACGTCGTGCACCTGGGCGCGGCGGGCGGCGTCCACCATCTCCGCCTCGGTGGCGTCGGGCTTGGCGTGCCGCAGGTTCTCCCGGATCGTGCCGTGCAGCAGGTAGGTCTCCTGCGCGACGACGCCGACCACCCGGGCGAGGTCGGCCAGCCGGACGTCGCGGACGTCGACGCCGTCGATCGTCACCCGCCCGGACGTCGGGTCGTTCAGCCGCGCCACGAGCGAGGCCAGCGTGCTCTTGCCCGACCCGGTCGCGCCGACCAGCGCGAGCGTGGCGCCGGCGGGGACGGCGAGGTCGACGTCGGTGAGGGCGTCGCGGTGGCCGTCGGGGTAGCGGAAGCCGACGTGCTCGAAGCGCACGTCGCCGCGGGTGGTCGCCGGGTCCAGCGGTCGCGGGGACGCCGGGTCGTCGATGTCGACCGGCAGGTCCAGGTACTCGAACACCCGGCTGAACAGGGCCATCGAGCTGGTCAGCTGGACGCCGACGTCGAGCAGGCCCATGAGCGGGCGGAACAGCGCGCCCTGCAGCGTGGTGAACGCGACCAGGGTGCCGATGGTCATCCCGCCGGAGGTCGCCGGGAAGCCCGCGGCGAGGTAGATCGCGGCCGGGATGCCGGCGAAGACGATGCTCATGGTGGCCATCCGCCAGCGGCCGGCGAGCTGCGAGCGGACCTCCAGGCCGACCAGGTCGGTGGAGGTGCCGGTGAACCGGTCGGACAGCGCGGGGCCGGCGCCGAGGGTCTTGGCCAGCAGCACGCCGCTGACGCTGAGCCCCTCCTCGACCTGGGAGTGCAGATCGGCGAGGTGCCGCTGGCGCTGGGCGGTGACCGTCCGGCGCATCCGGGCGACCTTGCGGGTGAGCAGCACGGCCGGCGGCAGCACGACGAGCGAGAGCAGCGAGAGCCGCCAGCTCAGGGCGGCCATGGCGACCGCGGTGCCGACGACGGTGGTGGCGTTGGACGCGGCGGAGGTGGCGGTCGAGGTGACCACCGACTGCATGCCGCCGACGTCGTTCATCAGCCGCGACTGCACCTCGCCGCCCTTGGTGCGGGTGAAGAAGCCGAGCGACTGGCGCTGCAGGTGGGTGAAGACCGCCGTCCGCAGGCCGTGCATGACCGACTGGCCGACGCTGGTGGAGATCCAGGTCTGCACGACGCCGAACAGCGAGGTGAGCGCGGCGACGCCGAGCATGCCGGCGACCGCCCAGACCAGCAGCGGGAGGTCCTGCCGCGGGAGCGCGACGTCGATGACCTCGCGGAGCAGGAACGGGCTGGCCAGCGCGACGCCGGAGGACGCGACGATCAGGGCGGTGACGAGGGCGAGCTGCCCGCGGTGCGGGCGGAAGAGCGCGGCGACCCGGCTCCAGCGCACGGGTGAGCGCTCGAGCTGGGCGCGGTCGGCCGGGTCGGGCCGGGCCCCGCTGCGGCGGGGGTTCTGGGTGTCGTCGATGGCGACCACCCCTCTCTTGGTGCTGAGGTCTCTACATCGTGAGGTAACCACAGCATCTGCGCTAGGATTCCCGCATGGCGGACGACGGGACGGCGGCGCTCGGCGACCTGGTGATGCGGGTCGCCCGCACGCTGCGCCGCCGGTTCGCGTCGACGCTGGCGCCGTGGGACCTCTCGCCGCACCAGGCCCGCGCGCTGCGGGTGGTCGGCGCGCGGGACGGCGTCCGGTTGTCGGAGCTCGCCGAGGCGCTGCGGATCGCGCCGCGGTCGGCGACCGAGGTGGCCGACGCGCTGACCGGGCGCGGGCTCGCCGAGCGCGCCGCCGACCCCGCCGACCGGCGCGCGGTGCTGCTGCGGCTCACCGACGACGGGCGGCGGGTGCAGCGGGAGGTCGACGCGGCGCGCGCCGCGGACGCCGAGGAGCTGTTCGCCCGGCTGCCGGCCACCGACCGCGCCGAGCTGGAGCGGATCCTCCGCGTGCTGACCGACTGAGGCGCGGTGATCCTTGTGCGCTGATCGTCGTTTCCCGACGCGGGAAGCAGCGATCAGCGCACGACGGCGGGGCGGGGGTCAGGCGGACGACGACCGGCGACGGCGGCGGACGCGCCACACGACGAACGCCGCGACCAGCAGCAGCGCGATCACCCCGGCGCTCGCCTTGCCCAGCACGCCCTCGACCCGCTCGTACGAGTTGCCGGCGAAGTAGCCCAGCAGCACCACGCCACCACCCCACAGCACGCCGCCCAGCGCGTTGAACACCAGGAACCGCCCGTACGGCATGCGGCTGGAGCCGGCGAGCCCGGGCATGACCGCCCGCAGGAACGCCGTCAGCCGGGACAGCAGCACCGCCCAGCCGCCGCGTTCCCGCAGGAACGTCTGCGCGCCCAGGATCCGGCCGGCGTGGCGTTCGAGCGGGCGCGAGGCGAGCAGCCGCGGCCCGAAGTGCCGGCCCACCTCGTAGCCCACCGAGTCGCCGATCACCGCGGTCGCGATGACCACGACCAGCAGCAGCGTCAGCGACAACCGCCCGGTGCCGGCGAGCACGCCACCGAGCAGCACCGCTGTCTCCCCGGGCAGCACGAACCCGACGAACACCGCCGCCTCGCCGAACACCAGCGCGCCGATGACCGCCAGCGCGACCGGCCCGGACAGGGCCGTCAGGTGCTCGACGACCCCGCTCATGCCCCCGACGGTAGCCGTCGCCCGATCGTGTGTGACATCAGCCGCGGGGCGGCGCTCACCCCTTGGCGGGGGCGGCCGGGCTGGCCACGATGAGCCGATGACCGACAACGCCGTCGTTCCGTCCGCTGCGCTGCCCGGCTGGGCGCCCGAGGAGTTCACCGCCGCAGGGCACACGCACACCGTCTTCACCCGCGGCTCCGGCCCGGGCGTCGTCCTGCTGCCGGAGATCCCCGGCCTGACCCCGGCGGTGCTGGGTCTCGCCGACCACCTGGTCGACTCCGGGTTCACCGTGGCCGTGGTCAACCTCTTCGGCGACCCGGGCCGCCCGATCACGCCGGGCTACGCGGCCGGCAGCTTCGCCAAGGCCTGCGTCAGCCGCGAGTTCCTCGCCTTCGCCCGGGGCGCCGACCGGCCGGTCGCCGAGTACGTCCGCGCGGTCGCCCGCGAGCTGCACGGCCGCGCCGGCGGACCGGGGGTCGGGGTCGTCGGCATGTGCTTCAGCGGCGGCTTCGCGCTGGCCAGCGCCGCCGAGCCCGCCGTCCTCGCGCCGGTCGCCAGCCAGCCCTCGCTGCCGCTGCCGCTCACCCCGGCCCGCCGGCGCGACCTGGGCATGTCCGACCGCGAGCGCGACGCGATCGAGGCGCGGGTGGCGAACGAGGGGCTCTGCCTGATGGGCCTGCGGTTCAGCGAGGACGCCGCCTCCCCCACCGACCGGTTCCGGGCGCTGCGGGCCGCGTTCGGCGACGGCTGGCTGCCGGTCCAGCTCAACTCCCGTCCGGGCAACCCGGCGGGCATCGGGCGCCACGAGCACATGGTGCTGACCAGCACGGACGTCGAGACCCCGGGGCACCCCACCCACGAGGCCCGCGCCCAGGTGGTCGCGTTCCTGCGGGAACGCCTGGCCGCCGTCCCGGCCGCCCAGCAGGCCTGACCGACGGCCCGGCGGTCACTCCACGTAGAGGCAGAAGGGGTGGCCGGCCGGGTCGAGGTGCACCCGGACGTGCTCCTGCGGCTGGAACCCCGCGAGCGTCGCCCCCAGGGACTGGGCGAACGCGCTGGCCGCGTCGAGGTCGTCGACCCGGACGTCGAGGTGCGCCTGCATCTGCTGCTCCCCTGCCCGCTGCGGCCAGGTCGGGGGCACGTGGTCGTCCTCGCGCTGGAACGACAGCCCGGGCCCGCCCGGGCGCAGCGTGACCCACTCCGGGGTGTCCTCACCCAGCGGCCAGCCGAGCAGCTCGGCGTAGAAGCGGCCCAGCGCCTGCGGGTCCGGGCAGCCCAGCACGGTGGCGGTCAGCGTGGCCCGTGGTCGGGCGGCCACCTCAGCTGTTCTCCTGGATGTAGGTCTCCGGGTCCTTGTCCCGGATCGGGATGCCCGCCCAGTGCCTGGCCTCGTAGGCGAGGAACTGCACGGCGATGTCGTGCCGGGTCTGCAGGTCGGCGTGGTGCCGGAAGTCCAGCAGGTCCTCCCGCTCCTCCTCGCCCATGTGGTCGTCGTTGGCCTTGCGCGCCTCCCAGACCGCCGTCCACCACTCGTCGGTGCCGACCTGGTGCTCACCCGCGGCCCGGACGGCGTCCCGGATCTCGTTGTGGTCGGAGACCGCGTCCTCGACCTCGTCGTGGACGTCGCCGTCCGGGTTGCCCTTCCCCAGCTGCAGCACCCGCGGGTAGAAGTAGCGCTCCTCACCCTCCGCGTGCACCTCGAGGAAGGCGGCCAGCCGGTCCCACATCGCACCCAGGGCCTCGTTGTCACCGCGCGGCATCTCGTCCAGGTAGGCGAACATCCGCCGCTGCTGGTGGTGCTGCTCCAGGATGATCTCGGTGATGTCCATCCGGCGATCATGCCCCCGCCCGGGAGGGATCGCCGGGGCACTTCCGGACGAGGTATCTCAGCGCTAAGGTAACTGGGCATGAGCGAACGCCGGGTCCGCATCGGCATCGACACGGGCGGCACGTTCACCGACGTCGTCGCCGTCGACGAGGCCACCGGTGAGGTGGCCACCACGAAGACGCCGTCCACCCCCGCCGATCCCGCCGAGGGCTTCCTCGCCGGGGTCCGCAAGGTGCTCGGCCAGCTCGGCCTGGACGGCGGCGCGGTCACCGCGGTCAGCCACGGGACGACGGTGGCCACCAACCAGCTGCTCGAGGGAAAGCTCGACCGGATCGGGTTCATCACCACCGAGGGCTACGAGTCGGTGCTGGAGATCGCCCGCCAGTCGGTGCCCGACGGCTACGGCAACAGCTACTTCTGGGTCAAGCCGCCGCGCATCGTCCCGGCCGACCTGGTCCGCACGGTGCGCGGCCGGCTCGACGTCACCGGCGCCGAGGTGCGGCCGTTCTCCCGGGAGGACGCCGTCGCCGCTGCCCGGTTCTTCCGCGAGGCCGGCATCACCACCATCGGCGTCTGCTTCCTGCACGCCTACGCGAACGACGAGCACGAGCGGGCGATGCTCGACGTGCTCCACGTGGAACACCCCGACGCGGTGGTGAGCATCAGCTCCCAGGTGCTGCGCGAGTACCGCGAGTACGAGCGGTCGGTGACCACCCTGGTCGACGCCGCGGTGAAGCCGAAGGTCGGCGCCTACGTCACCAACATCCGCCGCCGGCTCGTCGAGATCGCGCCGGGCGTGCCGTTCTACGTGATGAAGAGCAACGGCGGCGTGCTGTCGGCCACCGAGGTCGTGCACCAGCCGATCACCACGATGCTGTCCGGCCCGGCCGCCGGGGCGCTCGGCGCCGCGCTGATCGCCGGCACCGCGGGGTTCGACCGGGTGCTCACCTGCGACGGCGGCGGCACCTCGACCGACGTCACCGTGGTCATCGACGGCGAGCCGACGCTCACCACCGAGGGCTCGGTCGGCGAGTACCCGTCGAAGATCCCGATGATCGACGTGGTCACCGTCGGTGCCGGCGGCGGCTCGATCGCCTGGCTGTCGCCGGAGGGCACGCTCAAGGTCGGCCCCCAGTCGGCCGGCGCCGATCCGGGCCCGATCTGCTACCCGTCCGGCGGTGACCAGCCGACGGTCACCGACGCGCACGTCGTGCTCGGCCGGATCCCCCCGCACCTGCTCGGTGGCGAGATCCCGCTGTCGGTGGACGCCGCCCGCGCCGGGCTGGAGGAGCTCGGCGGCAAGCTCGGCCTGTCGGTGGAGCAGACCGCCACCGGCATCCTGGAGATCTCCGCCTGGAACCAGGCCAACGCGCTGCGCCAGGTCACCGTCGCCCGCGGCCTCGACGTCCGCGACTTCACCCTCACCACGTTCGGCGGCTCGGGCTCGCTGCTGGCCTGCCGGCTGATGGACGTGCTCGGCCTCCCCCGCACGCTGGTGCCGCCGAACCCGGGCAACGTCAGCGCGTTCGGCCTGCTCACGGTCGACGTCCGCAACGACTACGTGCAGACCATGGTCAGCCGGCACGCCGACCTGCGCCCGGACGACGTCGCCGCCGCCTACGCCGCACTGGAGGACCAGGCGGCGCAGGCCCTGGACGGCGAGGGCTTCGCCCGCGACCAGCAGCGGATGCAGCGCACCGCCGACCTGCGCTACGTCGGGCAGGCGTTCGAGGTGCGGGTCCCGGTCGGCGACGGCGCGCTGGACCCCGCCGCCCTGGACGAGGTCGCGACCGCCTTCCACGCCGCGCACCGGCAGCTCTACGGCTACGACTTCGCCGACGACCCCCGCCAGGCGGTGGAGTGGGTCAACCTGCGGGTCAGCGGGATCGGGCCGATCCGCCGTCCGGAGATCATCGAGCCGGCGGCCACCGGCCGGGACTCCCGGCGCGGCTCGCGGCCGGTGTACTTCGACGAGTGGGTGGAGACGCCGGTGCACTGGCGACCGGACCTCTCCCCCGGTGACGTCGTCACCGGCCCGGCGATCGTCGAGGAGTTCGGCTCGACGGTGCCGGTGCACCCGGGCTACGCCGCGACCGTCGACCGGTTCGGGAACCTGCTGCTCACCAAGGAGGACCCGCGATGACGCAGGCCGCTGACCCCGTCCTCGTCGAGATCGTCGCCGGCACGCTGGCCGCGATCGAGAAGGAGGTCGAGACGTCGATCGGGCGCACCTCGCGCTCGCCGATGATCCGCGACGCGCACGACTTCCGCGCCGGCATCCACGACCGGCAGCTGCGCAAGCTCACCGGCCGCTCCTACTCGGCGCTGGTGCACCCGGTGGTCCGCGACCACCCGATCCCGACGATGCACCCGGGCGACGTCTTCTTCCACAACGACGTCTACCTGTCCGAGGGCGGGATCGGCCACCTGCCCGACCTGTGCGTGACGGTGCCGGTGTTCGCCGCGGGTGCGGACGGCGAGCCGGAGGTGGTCGCCTTCATCCAGGCGTTCGGCCACCACGACGACATCGGCGGCGCCGTCCCGGGCTCCATGCCGAGCGCCGCGACGTCGGTGTTCGAGGAGGGCCTGATGGTCCCGCCGATCAAGCTGTGGGACCGCGGCGTCCGCAACGAGGCGGCGCTGACGATCATGACCCGCAACTCGCGGATGCCCGACTCGCTGGCCGCCGACCTCGACGCCGAGTGCTCGGCCTGCCTGGCCGGTGCCCGGCGGCTCGGCGAGCTGTTCGACCGGTACGGCGTCGACGCGGTCGAGGCCTGCTTCGAGGCGATCCTGGCCAACTCGACCGAGGTCTACCGGCGGGAGATCCTCTCGCAGATCCCCGACGGCACCTACGTCTGGGAGGACTACGCCGAGCACGACGGCGTCGACGAGCCGCAGCTGCACCGGCAGCGGATCACCCTGACCATGGACTCGAGCGCCGAGGTGCCGCTGGTCATCGACTTCACCGGCACCGGCCCGCAGGCCAAGGGCCCGATCAACCACTGCGGCGACTACGCCGACGGCAACTTCCTCAAGAAGTGGCTCGCGCCGATCCTGCGCAACCTGGCCGAGACGCCGGAGCGGATGGCGCAGCTCGACGTCAACGAGGGCGTCGTCCCGCTGATCGAGATGCGGTTCCCGGAGAAGGGCACGCTGCTCACCCCGGTGTTCCCCGCGCCCACCAACGCCCGCACGTTCGTGATCCTGCGGCTGCTCGGCGTGCTGGCCGGGGTGCTGGCCAAGGCCACCGGCGGCCGGATGCCCGCCGACCAGGAGACGATCCGGTACACCGGCGTCTACGGCACCGACGCCAACGGCGAGCCCTACCTCATGCGCGAGGTGCTCGGCGGCGGCTCGGGCGGGCGGTACTACGCCGACGGCGAGGACACCATCCACGTCGTCCCGGACTCCCGGAACCTGCCCACCGAGTTCACCGAGTCGCGGTTCCCGCTGCGCATCGAGCGGCTCGGCCTGGCGCTGGACTCCGGCGGCCCCGGCCGGTACCGCGGCGGCTGCGGCTACGAGAAGCACATCCGGGTGCTGCGCGACGCGCACTTCATGTCGATCGCCGACCGCTCGATCCTCGCCTGCTGGGGCGTCAAGGGCGGCAAGGCCGGCCGGCCGTTCCAGATCACCGTCGACCCGGGCGGGCCGGACGAGCACGACGTCGACGCGCTCGCCGACGCCGAGCCGCTGAAGGCCGGCACCGTCGTCCGGGTGCGGACGACGGGCGGCGGCGGCTGGGGCGACCCGCTGGACCGCCCGGTCGACGAGGTGCTGCGCGACATCGCGTGGCGCAAGGTGTCGGTGGCCGGCGCCCGCGACGACTACGGCGTGGTCGTGCGCGAGGACGGCACGGCCGACCTCGACGCGACCGAGGAGCTCCGGACGTCGCTGCGCGCGGCCCGGCCGGAGGTCGAGCCGTTCTTCGACCGCGGCCCGGGCTACGCGCTGCTCTCCGGCGGCGCCGCGTTCAACGAGTTCGACCTGCTCTGACACCGGTTTCGGCGCCGGAAGTGGGGTCACTTTCGGCGCCGAAAGCGGGGGCAGCGGGGTCCTTACTCGGTGCCGAGGTCGGTGCCGCCGGGGTGCGGCTTGGCCTCCTCGCCGGTCTCGCCCTCGTCGCCGCGGTTGACCGGGTGGTCGCTGGTGCGCGGGTCGTCGTCGGTGTCGTCGACCGACTCGGGCACCAGCGGCGTGTCGTGCAGGACGTGCTCGCGGGCCTGCTCGCGGTCGGTGCCGGGTACCTCGGTCATGGCTGACCTCCTGGTCTGGGCGATCTCCTCGGACGCGTCGGCCCTACCCGGGCCCGCCGGCGCGAACCCGCACCGCTGTTCGCCCAGCGGGGAACCCGGTCAGGCGGGGCGGCGGCGGAACCAGCGGCGGCGTGCGGGAGCCGGCGGCGGGGCCGGGTCCGCGGCGGGCCCCGGCGGCGGCTCCGGGTGGTCGCGGCGCCACCCGGCGACCACCTCCTCGACGTCCGCCATGCCGACCGGCACCCAGACGCCCTCCACCGGCCGTCGGTAGTACTGGTCGACGCGGGCGTTGTGCTCCTCGACCAGCGCCCGGACGGCGGCCTCCGACGTCTGCCGGGCCACCCGCGCCGGGAGCTCCTCCCGCTCCTTGCGCAGCGCCAGCCCGGTGGGCAGCATCCCGGTGAGCTCGCCGCCGTTCTCCCGGCGCGCCCACTTCAGCGCCCACTCGTAGCTGCTCTCCTGCTCGCGGTACGGCAGCGGCTTCCCGGCGCCGGGCAGCCCCTCGAAGGCGCCGTCCTCGCGGGCACGGGCGATCTGCGAGTCGATCCACGTCTCGACCGACATCCCGGTCGGCTTGCGCTCGGTCACCGTCGTCCTCCCCTCTGCGAGGGTAGGAGCCATGCGGACGACGAGCAGCCGAGAGGTGTACCGGAACCCGTGGATCCGGGTCCGGGAGGACGCCGTGGTCCGCGAGGACGGCGCGGCGGGCATCTACGGCGTGGTCGAGAAGCCGGACGCCACCTGCGTGATCGCCGCCGAGCGGGACGGCTTCTGGCTGGTGGAGCAGTTCCGCCACCCGGTCGGCCGGCGCACCTGGGAGTTCCCGCAGGGCACCTGGCCGGAGACCGCCGGCGGCAGCTCGGAGGAGCTGGCCCGCGCGGAGCTCGCCGAGGAGACCGGGCTGCGGGCCGCCGGGCTGCAGCGGCTCGGCCGGGTCGACCTCGCGCCGGGGCTCACCGACCAGGGGCTCGACGTCTGGCTGGCCACCGGGCTCACCCCCGGGCCGACCGCCCGCGAGGCGACCGAGTCCGACATGCGGACCGCGTTCGTCAGCGAGGCGGAGTTCCGGGCGATGGTGCGCGACGGCCGCTTCGTCGACGGCCCGTCGCTGTCCGCCTACGCCCTCCTCCTCCTGCACCGCGCCGAGGCATAGGAAGCTCTGCACCCGCTTCCGGCGCCGAGAGCGGGTGCAGAGCTTCCTGTGCCGAGGGGGCCGGGGTCAGTCGCGGGCGCGGAGGGGGCGCAGGGCGGTGGTCAGCCGCTGCAGCTCGTCGAACATCGCCTTCGCCGAGCCCGCGACCTGGTCGTTGGGCACGAACTCGCCGTCCTCGGTCAGGAACTGCTGGAACACCGGGATGCTCACCGCCTCCACGATCGGGACCATGCGCAGCGCCGACAGCACGGGCTTGAGCGCGGCCGCCGCCCGCAGCCCGGCCGAGACGCCGCCGTAGGACACCAGCCCGACGGGCTTGTCGGCCCACTCGCCGAACAGGTGGTCCAGCGCGTTCTTCACCGCGGCGGGGAACGAGTGGTTGTACTCGGCGGTGACGATCACGAACGCGTCGGCGCGGCTGACCGTCGCGCTCCAGTCCTTGGTGTGCTGGTGCACGTACTGGCCCAGCCGCGGGTGGTTGGGCTCGTCGAAGACCGGCAACCCGACCTCGGCCAGGTCGACCAGCTCGACGTCGAAGCCGCCGTGCTCCTCGGCCGCCTGCTGCACCCAGCGGGCCACGCTGATGCCCTTGCGCTGCTGCCGCGTGGTGCCAGCGATCACCTGCAGGACGGGACGGGACACGGGCGCACTCCTCGGACACGGTGGTTGAGACCTCAACGGTAACCGAGGCTGCTCGTGGGCGGTGCGCGAGCCGGGGCCGATGAGTGAACCGGGGCGCGAGCGGGCAGGTCGGGGGCATGGACGAGTCCACCGTCGAGCCCACCGTCGAGTTCACCGGCGACCAGGACGACGAGGAGGCGGCCGAGGTCCGCGTCGTCGGCGAGATGACCGAGCAGGTCCGCCGTCCCCTCGTACGGGCGATGACCGACCTGCTGCTGAGCCGGCCGCGGCTCAAGCGGCTCCGGCTGGACCTCTGCGAGGTCGGGTTCCTGGACTCCCAGGGCATGGCCGCCCTGGTCCAGGTCGAGCGGATGGCGCAGCCGCGCGGCGTCACCGTCGAGATCGCGCTGAAGGACCGCGCGGTGGCCCGCCCGCTGCAGCTGTCCGGGCTGTGGCACCGGTTCACGATCCTCGACCACCGCGAGGGCACCCCGCAGCAGACGCACGAGCCGCTGCCCCCGGGCCGCGAGCACAGCTGACGGTCAGGGCTGCTGCGGCACCCGGCCCAGCGCGACCAGCCACCGGCGGAGCAGGCCGGCCAGCTGGTCGCGGTCGGCGTCGGACAGCCCGGCGAGCATCGTGCGCTCGGTCTCCAGGTGGTCGGGCAGCGTGTCGTCCAGCGCCGTCCGGCCGGCCTCGGTCAGCGTGACGACGACCGCGCGCCCGTCGGCCTCGCTGCGCCCGCGGGTGATCAGCCCGCGCTCCTCCAGCCGGTCCAGCCGCTGGGTGATCGCGCCCGAGGTGACCAGCGCGGTGCGCATCAGCGCGGTGGGCGTGAGCTGGTACGGCGGCCCGGCGCGCCGCAGCGCCGCGAGGACGTCGAACGACGGGACGTCGAGGCCGTGCTCGGCGAAGGTGGCGCGCTGGCGCAGGAACACCTCGCGCTGCAGCTGGCTGATCCGCCCGATCACGCCCATCGGCGAGCAGTCGAGGTCCGGCCGCTCCCGGGCCCACTGGGCGAGGATGAGGTCCAGCGCGTCCTCCGGCGGCGCGCTCACCCCGTCACCCCGACCGCGGCGAGGTCGAGGTCGGCCAGGTGCTCGGCGTAGGTGCGCGGCGGCCGGCCGAGCAGGTCGGTGAGCACCCGCGGGCTGCCGGTGAACCCGTGCGCCCGGTAGTGGTCGAACATCAGCCGGGCGCAGCGGCCGGCGTACGCGTCGGGCACCTCCCCGCGCGGGACGACGTCCTCCGCGGTGACCTCCCGGCCCAGCCGGGCGCCGATCAGCTCCGCCAGCCGCGGCGCAGTCAGCGGCTCGGGACCCACCGCCTCGAAGGTGCCGCGGTCCAGGCCGTCCTCGGTGAGCAGCACGGCCGCGGCGGCCGCGACGTCCCGGACGTCGACCAGCGACTGCGCCGTCCGCAGGCCCCAGGGGCTGCGCAGCACCCCGCCGGCGGCGATGTCCGGCAGCTGCGCGTCGAGGTTGTGCGCGTACGCGCACGGCTGGAGCACCCGCCAGGGCACCCCGCTGGTGTCCAGCGCCTCCTCGGCGCGGTCCTTGGCGGCGTGGTGCGGCATCACCCGGGCCTGCGGGCGGAGCACCGAGTGGTAGACGATCCGCCGCACGCCGGCGCGGCGGGCCTGGGCGAACAGCGCCGGGGCGCCCTCGGCCTCGTCGGGGTCGAAGTTGGGCCAGATCAGGTGCAGGGCGTCGGCGCCCTCGAGCACCCCGGACCAGGGCACCGGCTGGGTCACCTCGGCGACGACGACCTCCGCGCCGAGCGCGTCGAGCTCCGGCCGGGGCGCACGGCGGTTGACCACGGCGCGCACGGCCTCACCCCGGGCGCGCAGCTCGCGCACGACCGCCGTCCCGGTCCGCCCGCCCGCGGCGGTCACCACGATCACCCTCGACACCTTAGGGCTGAGAGAGTTCTCGTGGCAGCTAGCGTGAGCGGGTGGGTGAGATGAAGGACCGCATGCTGGCCGGGCTCGAGTACCGGGCGGACGACCCCGACCTCGCCGCCGACAGCGAGCGGGCCGCCCGCCTGGTCGCGGCCTACAACGCCGAGCTGGACCGGCCCCGGCGGCGGGAGCTGCTCACCGAGCTGCTGGGCCAGCTGGGGCCGGGCTCGACGATCCGCTCGGACTTCCGCTGCGACTACGGCTACAACATCACCGTCGGCGCGCAGTGCTTCGTGAACTGGGGCGGGGTGTTCCTCGACGTCGGCCGGATCACCCTGGGCGACAAGGTGCAGCTCGGGCCGAACGTCCAGCTGCTCACCGCCACCCACCCGCTGGACCCGGTGCGGCGGGGGGACTTCTGGGAGGGCTCGGCGCCGATCACGATCGGCGACAACGCATGGCTCGGCGGCGGCGTGATCGTGCTGCCCGGCGTGACGATCGGCGCGGACACCGTGGTCGGGGCGGGCGCGGTGGTCACCAAGGACCTGCCGGACGGGGTGCTGGCGGTGGGCAACCCGGCGCGGGTCGTCCGCTCGGTGCGCTGAGCGGGGTCAGGGCAGGACGCTGACCAGCCGGACGGTGAAGCTGGACCGGGTGGCGATCAGGTCGACGTGGTCGCAGAGCTTGCGGGCCAGCCACAGCCCCATGCCGCCGCGGGACAGGTCGTCGCCGTGCGCCGGCCGGTACCCGGCCAGCGGGTTGGCGTAGGAGCTGCCGGAGTCGGTGATCGTGCAGACCAGCCGGTCGGGCGCGGCCCACAGCCGCGCGGAGACCGGCCGGGTGCCGTGCCGGAACGCGTTCGCGGCGATCTCGCTGACCGCGAGGTGGAAGTCCTCCTCGGCGTCCGCGCTGCCGGCCAGGCCGCGCAGCGCCTCGCCCATCCGGTGCCGCAGCCCCGGCAGGGTCGGGGCGTCGTCGACGGCGAGCACGGGCGCCGTGGACTGCAGCGGCTCCTCGAGGACCGGGCGGGCGGCGAGGAACGCGTGCGGGTCCTGGTGGTCGGGGTTGGCGGCGACGCCGCCGGGGGTGCGCAGCAGCGGGTGGGTGGCCAGCGCGATCGCCAGGCCCGCGTCCGGGGTGGAGCGGCGGTCGTACAGGCAGGAGACGGACACCGGCAGCCCGGCGTAGGCGACGTTGGTGACCGCCTCGCAACGGCACCGCTCCTCCCAGGCCCGGGCGTCAGCGCCGCCGACCACGCCCATCAGCCGCAGCCGGCGGGGGGCGGCGAGCTCACCGGCCCGGCGGCGGACGGCGGCGATCACGTCCGGCTCGCGGGCGAAGGTGGCCTGCTCCAGGGCGATCAGGACGGCGTCGGGGTGCTGCGGGGCCAGCTCGTCGACCAGCCAGCCCGGCAGCGCGGCGCGGGCGACGTCGCCCGCCGTGGCCGCCTCCTCGAGGAACCGGGCGGCCGCGGCGCGCAGCCCCTCGTCGTCGTCGACCAGCTGGCAGTCGTGGTCCACCGCAACCGCGGCCGTCACGGGTGGACCACCCGGTGCACGGCTGGACCGTCGGCTCTGGACACGGGACCCCTCGAGGTGTGCGGCTGCTGAACCCGTCGCATTCTCAAGGACCCACTCCAGCGCCGTCCAACCGCCCCCCGCGAGCCGGGTGCTCCCAACGGGTGAGGCGAGGGAGCGGTCCCACGTT
Source organism: Modestobacter sp. NPDC049651 (assembly GCF_040659695.1). Taxonomy (NCBI): domain Bacteria; kingdom Bacillati; phylum Actinomycetota; class Actinomycetes; order Geodermatophilales; family Geodermatophilaceae; genus Modestobacter; species Modestobacter sp. NPDC049651. Next base: position 47,422 of record NZ_JBFAOG010000012.1, on the reverse strand, counting down.
CCACGTGCAACACGCCGGCAACGCGGATGGGGCAGGATCGGCCCGTGACCGAGCAGCGCGAGACGCTGACCTACGAGGACTTCGGGCTGGCCGCGCGCGAGCTGGCCCAGCAGATCGCCGACAGCGGCTTCGAGCCGGACATCATCCTGTCGATCGCCCGGGGCGGCCTGTTCCTGGGCGGTGCGCTGGGCTACGCGCTGGACGTGAAGAACCTCTTCGTGATGAACGTGGAGTTCTACACCGGCGTGGACCAGCGGCTGGAGCTGCCGGTGGTGCTGCCGCCCACGCTGGACGCCGTCGACCTGACCGGCGCCCGGGTGCTGATCGCCGACGACGTCGCGGACACCGGCAAGACGCTGGAGCTGGTCCGCGAGTTCTGCTCCGGGCACGTCTCCGACGTCCGCTCGGCGGTCGTCTACCAGAAGCCGCGGTCGCTGGTCACCTGCGACTACGCCTGGAAGACGACCGACGCCTGGGTGGACTTCCCGTGGTCGACGCTGCCGCCGGTGGCCTCCCGCGGCGGCTCCGGCCACTAGCGGTCAGACCAGGCGGTAGACCCGGAAGAAGCCGGCGTCCAGCGGGAGCACCTCGACGTCGCGGAACCCGGCCGCCTGCGCGTACCGGCGCAGGGTGGCCGGGCGCAGGACGGTGCCGGTGGCCGCCGACGGGCCCGCCGACCGGCCGTCGGGCAGGCAGCACAGCAGGCTGTAGCCGTACATCAGCCGCTCGACGAGGTCGCCGGGGGCGGTGAACTCCTCGGCGACCGCCTCGTCCAGCACCAGCACCGTGCCGCCGGGCCGCACCATCCGGCGCATGGCGGCGAGCGCGCCCACCGGGTCGGCCAGGTCGTGCACGCACTCGAACGCCGTCACCAGGTCGTAGGCGCCCGCACGGTCCAGCTCCCGGACGTCGGCCGCGACGAACGTGGTCCGCTCGGCCACCCCGGCCTCCCGCGCGTGCCGGCGGGCGCGGTCCACCGACGGCCCGTCGACGTCGAAGCCGTCCACCATGCACGCCGGCCAACGAGCCGTGATCGCCGTCGACGACCAGCCGTAGCCGCACCCGACGTCGGCCACCCGGCCGCCGGCCTCCAGCGCGTCGGCCACGCCCGGCACCGCCGGGAGCAGCTCGTGCACCAGCGGCCCGGCGAAGAACGGCCGGTTCGCGGCGGCCTGGGCCTCGCGCGCGTCGTCGCCGAGGTCGGCCCACGACAGCGTGCGGGTGCCGCGGTAGACGTCGGTCAACCGGGGCACCCAGCGCAGGAAGGCGGTCGTCACCTCGGCCAGCGGTGCCAGGAACGCGGGGTCCAGCTCCTCCACCAGCACGCCGCTGTGCTCCTCCGGCAGCCGGAAGCGGCGGTCGTCGGGCCCCGCGGCCCCGTCGTCGACCGCCAGGTAGCCGGCGACCGCCTGCTGCTCCAGCCACTCCCGGGCGTAGCGGGCATCGGTGCCGGTGCGGGCCGCCAGCGCCGGCGCGGTCAGCGGGCCCTCGTCGGCGAGCGCCCGGTACCAGCCGAGCCGCCGGCCGAGGGCGACCGCCGCGACCTCGTAGCTGCCCACCACGGCGTCGAGCAGGCGGTCGGCGAGCGCGCCGGCGGTGGTCGGGACGGGAGGCGAGGACGTCGTCATGCCAGGCGAGCGTCCTCGGCCGGGCCGGCCGGCGGAAGGCCTACCGGCGCACCGACGCCGTCACGGTGAAGGTGGGGTCGCGGCTGATCTGCCGGGTCGGGCCGACGATCCGCTGCAGCGCCGCGCGGTGCGGCAGGTGGGAGTTCCACACGCACCACAGCTCCCCGCCGGGCCGCAGCACCCGGGCCGCGCCGGCGAACAGCCGCTGGGCGACGGTCTCCGAGACCGCGGCGCCGGCGTGGAACGGCGGGTTGCACACCACCAGGTCGACGCTCTCCTCGGGCAGCGACGAGCCGGCGTCGTCCCGGTGGACGTCGATCCGGTCGGCGAGCCCGTTGGCGGCCGCGGTGGCCTGCGCGGAGGCGACCGCGGCCGCGGACTGGTCGACGCCGAGCACCCGCGCCCCCGGCCGGGACCGGGCCAGCGCGACCGCGAGCAGGCCGGTGCCGCACCCGAGGTCCAGCGCGGTCGCGGCGTCCGGGACGGCGTCGGGCAGCACCGCGAGCAGCGCCCGGGTGCCGCGGTCGAGCTTGGTGCCGGCGAACGCGGCGCCGTGCGCGCACACGGTGAGCCCGAGCTCGGCGTCCTCCCGGCAGCGCGGGAACGACGGGCGCACCGGGCGCGGCCCGCGGGCCACCAGCACCCGGGACTTCTGCCGGGCCAGCGTCGCCGACACGTCGGTGAAGCCGGTGCGCAGCACGTCGTTCATGCCGTGGGTCATGTGCTTGACCCGCCCGCCGACGTAGAGCGTGACGTCCGGGCCGGCCCCGGCGGCGACCACCGCGGTCAGCTCGCGCAGCGCGTCCAGGCTCTTGGGCGCCTTGGCCAGCACGACCGCCGCGCCGTCCACCAGGTCCGGGCCGAGCGGCAGCGACCGGTACGAACCGGTCCGGCCCACCCGCTCGGCGTTGGCCGCCAGCGCCAGCTCGCCGATCAGCAGGTCCTGGTGCACCCGCGGCTGCTGCGCGCCGTGCAGCGCGACCGCGCCGAGGGTCAGCGCGCCGTGCGCGTCGTCGAGGACGACCACCCGGTCCGGGTGTGCCGCGAGCCCTGCGGCGGCCTCGTCCAGCAGCAGCCGGTCGGTGGCGTCGACGGCGACGAGGTCGGGCGCCTCGACGTCCGGCGCGCGGCGCAGCTGGGCGAAGAGGTCAGCGGAGGACACGCCGTCCACTCTGCCGGACGGCGGTGCCCAGCAGCCCGGCGAGGGCGGCCAGCCCGAGCAGCGCGACGAAGCCGCCGTACTCGCCGGCGGTGGCCAGCAGCCCGTTGACGTGGACGACGAGGAAGCCGGCGACCACCGCGGGGGCGCCCAGCCCGAGGTAGGAGACGACGAACAGCAGCGACAGGACGCCGCTGCGCTCGTGCGGCGCGGCCAGCGGGACCACGGTGCGGACGGCGCCCTGGAAGCCGCTGCCGAAACCCGCGCCGGCGACCGCCGTGCCCGCGTAGAAGAGGGCCACCGACCCGAGCGGCAGCGCGACCAGCGTCAGACCGACCCCGCCGACCAGCGCGACCGCACCGATGACCATGACCCGGCCGGCCGAGGCCGTGCGCAGCGCGTACACCGCGGCGGCGCCCACCCCGGCGAGCACCGCGAGGCCGGAGCCGCCCAGCACGACGGACCCCGAGCCGGTGAGCTCCCGCAGCAGGCCGGGCGCGAGCGAGGCGTAGAAGCCGGCCAGGGCCCAGACCGCGACGAGCACCGGGGCGGCGATCAGCACCGGTCCGCGCAGGGCGCGCGGCAGGCCCAGCTCGGGGGCCAGGCTGGCCAGGGCGCCGCGGACCCGGCCGACCGTCTCGGGCACGAGCAGCAGGCCAAGCCCCTGCAGGAGGAAGACGGCGGCCAGCACCAGGTAGACCAGGTGCGTCGGCGCGGGCAGGTACTGCACGAGCAGCCCGGACGAGAGCGCGCCCAGCGCGGTGCCGATCCCGGGGGCCACGGTGTTGGCCAGCGTGCCGCGGTCGCGGTCGACGTCCAGCATCGCGGCGCCCAGCGCGCCTACGGCGGCACCGGTGGCGAGCCCCTGCAGGACGCGACCGAGCAGCAGCTCCGGCACGCCGCCGGCGGTGGCGAACACGGCGAGCGCGACCAGCTGCCCGCCGATGGCGGCCAGCAGCACCGGGCGGCGGCCGACGTGGTCGGACAACCGGCCCAGGGTGAGCAGCGCGAGGAGGACGGCGAGCGCGTAGACGCCGAAGACGACCGTGGTCGTGATCGCGCTGAACCCCCACTCGGCCTGGTAGACGGCGTACAGCGGGGTGGGTGCGCTGGAGGACGCGAGGAAGGAGACGACGAGCGACGCGAGGAGCCACAGCGCGCCCCGGGGTGGGAGCCGGCGGCGCGGGGCCGCCGGCGCGGTCGGCTGGGTGGGCGCGGCGGCGACCTGGTCCGGGACAGCGAGGGTGGAGGACATGACGGCTCCGATTGAGTAGACAGGTCTGTCTGGCTGCCGAAGGTAGACAGCTCTGTCTGGTGCGTCAAGGCGACCGGACCTACAGTGGGCGTGTCGTCCGGAGGAGGGAGAGGTCGTGAGCACACCTGCCGTCGCGCGCGGGTCCGCCCGTGAGCGGCTGCTGGCCGCGGCCGAGGAGCTCTTCTACGCCGACGGCGTGCAGACCGTCGGCATCGACCGGGTCATCGCGCACGCCGGCGTGGCCAAGGCGTCGCTGTACAACACCTTCGGCAGCAAGGACGAGCTGATCCGCGCCTACCTGCAGGCCCGGAAGGACCGTACGCGCGCCCGGATCGAGGCACGCATCGCCCCGCTGACCGACGCCCGGGCGAAGCTGCTCGCCGTCTTCGACAGCCAGGCGGAGACGTTCGCCCAGCCCGGGTACCACGGCTGCGCCTTCGCCAACGCGACCGCGGAGGCGGCGCCGGGCAGCGTCGAGCACCAGGTGACCGCCGAGTACCGGGCCTGGTTCCGGGAGCTGTTCACCGGCCTGGCCGCCGAGGCCGGTGCCCGCGACCCGGACCTGCTCGGCCGGCAGCTGCAGCTGCTCTACGACGGCGCCGCGCAGACCGCGCGGATGGACCGCGACCCCACCGCGGCCGACCTGGTGCGCACCACCGCCGCCGCCCTGGTCGACGCCGCCGTCGGCTGAGCCGCCGGCACGGGCCGGGCGCGCCCCGCCGGTGCGGAGGGGGCACGCTCGGGGCATGAGCATCACGACGCGCGAGTGGCAGCTGGTCCGCCGTCCCGAGGGCGAGCCGGTGCCCGACGACTTCCGCCTGGCCACCCTCGAGCGGCCCGACCCCGGGCCGGGGCAGGTCGCCGTGGCCACGGTCGCGATGAGCGTCGACCCGTACATGCGCGGCCGGATGAGCGCGGTGAAGTCCTACGCGCCCAGCTGGGAGCTCGGCGAGACGATGCAGGGCGCGGCCGTCGGCCGGGTGGTCGCCTCCCGGTCGGACGACGTCCCCGAGGGCGCGCTGGTGCTGCACGGGCTGGGCTGGCGGGACGTCGCCGTGCTGGACGCCGCCCACGTGCGGGTGGTCGACCCGCTGCCCGGCCTGCCGCTGTCGCTGTACCTCGGCGTGCTGGGCATGCCGGGGCTGACCGCGTACGCGGGGCTGTTCCGGGTGGCCGCCCTCGCCCCCGGCGAGACAGTGTTCGTCTCCGGCGCCGCGGGCGCGGTGGGCAGCCTGGTCGGCCAGTTCGCCCGGCTGCGCGGCGCCGCGCGGGTGGTCGGCAGCGCCGGCACCGCGGAGAAGGTGCGCTGGCTGCGCGAGGACCTCGGCTTCACCGCGGCGTTCGACTACCACTCCGGCGCCGTCGCCGACCTGCTGGCCGAGGCAGCGCCGGAGGGCATCGACGTCTTCTTCGACAACGTCGGCGGCGAGCACCTGGAGGCGGCGATCGGCGCGTTCCGGGAGCACGGCCGGGCGGCGCTGTGCGGCGCGATCTCCAGCTACAACGCCACCACCCCGCCGCCCGGCCCGCGGAACCTCGGCCAGCTGGTCGGCAAGCGGGTGCGCCTGGAGGGCTTCCTCGTCGGCGACCACGCCGACCTCCGCCCGGAGTTCCTCACCGCGGTCACCGGCTGGCTGCGCGACGGCTCGCTGCAGGCCCGCGAGACCGTGCACGACGGGCTGGACGCCGCGGTCGACGCGTTCCTGGACATGCTGCTGCGCGGCGGCAACACCGGGAAGACCGTTGTCCGGCTGGCGCCCGACCCCAGCTGAGCCGCAGCTCAGCGCCGGCGCAGCTCGCGGCCGTCGGGGAGCCGGCGGCCGCCGAGCAGCGCGACCAGCGCACCGCCCTCGGCGCGCACGGCCTCGCCCGCGCCCCAGCTCCACGCGGTGTCGGTGGCCTCGAGCCGGACGCCGGTCAGGTCGAGTCCGAAGAACGCGCCGTCCGCGGCGGTGAGCAGGTCCAGGACGGCGACCACGGCGTCCGCCGGCGCGACCGGGGGCCGGCCGAGCGCGAGGGTCACGTCGAGCGAGTGGATGACGGCGTGGCTGAGCGCCCCGGCCGCTCCCCCGCCCGGCGGCTGCCAGGCGTGCAGCGCCGGCGAGCGCAGCGCGGCCAGCAGCTCCTCGACCGGCAGCGCCGCGTCGCGGGCGGCGACGGTGTCGGAGAGGACGCCGAAGTCCCCGCCGGCGGCGGCCATCTCGGCACCGAACTGCTCGGGCGTCAGGTGTACCGGCATGGTCACGTGCGCGACCACGTGCCGCACCTGCCAGCCCGCGCACAGCGTCCCGGCGTCCCAGGTCCCGGCCGGCTCGGCGTCCAGCAGCTCGGCCAGCCCGGCGTAGGTGCGGCCCACCCCGGCCTGCAGCTGCCCCGCGTCCAGGTCGTCCCTCGTCCCGGTCATCCCTGCTCCTCCTGCTCGCACGTCGTCGGGGTGCAGACCGCGCCCGGCCGCGGAACTCATCGGCTCTCGAGGACGACGAGCTGCCGGGTGGCCCGGGTCATCGCAACGTAGCGGTCCACCGCCCCCTCGACACCTGCGCCGAACGCCGCCGGGTCGACGAGCACGACCAGGTCGAACTCCAGCCCCTTGACCAGCTCCGGGCCCAGCGACCGCACCCGCGGCCGGCCGGGGAACGCCGGGTCGCCGACCACGCACGCGGTGCCCTCGGGGTGCTCGGCGAGCCAGCGGTCGAGCACCGCGTCCCGGTCGCCCACCGACCCGTGCACGACGGGCACCCCCGCGCGGCGGACCGACGTCGGCACGTTGGCGTCCGGCAGCACCGCGCGGATCACCGGCTCCGCCTCGGCCATCACCTCCTCCGGCGTCCGGTAGTTGACCGTCAGCGAGGAGACCGTGACCTGGTCCAGCCCGACCCGCCGCAGCCGCTCCTCCCACGAGCCGGTGAACCCGTGCCGGGCCTGCGCGCGGTCGCCGACCACGGTGAGGCTCCGCGACGGGCAGCGACGCAGCACCACGGCCCACTCGGCATCGGTGAGCTCCTGCGCCTCGTCGACGACGACGTGCGCGAACGGGCCGGCCAGCGGGTCGCGGGGTGCGGTGGGCAGCGCGTCCTGGTCGACCAGCGCCTCGCGGAGGTCGGCGTGCCGGAGCGAGGTCATGAGCAGAAGCTCGGAGTCGTCGGTGGCGATGAGCTCGTCGAGGACGCCGGACATCCGCTCCCGCTCGGCGGCCGCGGCGGCCCGTCGCCGGGAGCGCAGCCGGGCCGCTCCGGGGTCGCCGAGCCGCTGGCGGGCGGCGTCCAGCAGTGGCAGGTCCGCCGTCGTCCACGCCCGGGGGTCGGGGCGTTGCAGCGCCCGCACCTGGTCGGCGGTGAGCTCCGGCGCGCACCGGCGCAGGTAGGCCGGCACCGACCACAGGTCGCCGACGACGTCCGGGGCCGACAGCAGCGGCCAGGCCCGGGAGAGGGCGGCGACCAGCTCGGGGTCGGCGGCGAGGACCCGGCGCAGCTCGTCGTCCGGCACCCCGTCGTCCGGCCTGCTGCCGTCCGTCTCGTGCGCGTCGGCCAGGATCGTGACCAGCTGCTCCGCCACCTGCTCGCGGGCCTCGTTGTGCGGGGTGCCGGGCTCGGCCGCGGCGAACGCCTCGGCCCAGTCGTCGGCGGTGAGCTCGGCCTCCCCCCAGGGCGTCTGCACCGTCAGCGGCGTGCGCGGCGGCTCTTCGTAGAAGCGGACGGCGGCGTCGACCGCGGCCACCAGCACGCCCGATGCCTTGAGCCGGGCCACCTCGGGGTCGGGTTCCGGCCCGGCCGCGGCGCCCTCGGGCACCAGGTCCCGCAGCGTGCAGGTGCGCACGCCCTCCTCACCCAGGCTGGGCAGCACGTCGGCGACGTAGGCGAGGTAGGGCTCGTGCGGGCCGACGAACAGCACGCCGCCGTGCGCGCCGCCCAGCCGCGGGTCGGAGTACAGCAGGTAGGCGGTGCGGTGCAGCGCGACGACGGTCTTGCCGGTGCCCGGGCCGCCGTCGACCACGAGCGTGCCGGCCGACCCCGCCCGGACGATCGCGTCCTGGTCGGCCTGGATGGTGCCCAGCACGTCGCGCATCCGGGGCGAGCGGGTGGCGCCGAGGCTGGCCAGGAAGGCCGACTGGTCGTCCAGCGCCGCGTGCCCGGACAGCCCGTCGGCGGTGAACACCTCGTCCCAGTAGTCGGTCACCCGGCCGCGGGTCCAGCGGTACCGGCGGCGGCTGGCCAGCCCGCGCGGGTCGGCGTGGGTGGCGCCGAAGAACGGCTCGGCCGCCGGGGAGCGCCAGTCGACCAGCAGCCGGCGGCCGGTGCGGTCGGTGAGCCCGAGCCGGCCGACGTACACGGGGTCCGCGCCACCGGCGGGCACGATGCGGCCCAGGCACAGGTCCAGGCCGAAGCGGCGCAGTGTGCGCAGCCGGGCGGCCAGCCGGTGCACCTCCAGGTCGCGGTCCAGCGCGGCCTGGCCGCTGCCGCCGGGGGCGCGGCGTTCGGCGTCCAGCCGGGCCTCGAGGTCGGCGACCGTCTCCTCGAGGGTCGCGGTGATCGCGGCGAAGTGCCGCTCGTCGTCGGCGACCAGCGCCGGGTCGGCCTTGCGGGCGAGCTCGTCGGGCAGGGCGAAGGCGCTGGTGCTCAGGGCGCTCACGTGTCATCTCCGCAGGTCAGGGGCGTGAGCGCACGAGTGTGGGACCGACCCGGGGTCTTGCCGCAAGCCCCCGGGTCGGCTATACGTTGAGGTGGCGGGAGAGACCGGCATGACCACGCCCCCGTCCGGGCAGGGAGGACGGCATGTGGCTCTTCCTCACCCGCCGGCTCCGCACCTGGCTGCTCCTGACCGTGCTCGTCCCGTTGGCCGGTGGCCTGCTGCGCCGGATCGGCCAGGCGCTGCAGCGCCGCAACGGCCCCGGCGCGGTCAGCAACGCGCTCATCCGGGCCGGCGGCCTCGGCGACCGGGCCCGCCGGCGGGGCGGACGCCGGGCCTGAGCCCGTGACGACCCCCGAGACCACCGCGCGGCTGGACCAGCAGGTCCCGGACGGCGAGGTGCGCGGCATCGCGCTGTTCTGCCACGGCGGGGCGGCCACCGGGCTGGAGCCGCCGCGGGAGCGCGCGCTCAGCCTGGCCCGGATGCGCTCGTTCGAGCAGTTCGTGCGCCGCAGCACCGCCGACCGCGGCATCGCGACCGCGCTGGTCCGCTACCGGCTCGCCGGCTGGAACGGCGAGGCCGCCGACGCGTACCAGGACGTGCGCTGGGCGGTCGGGCAGCTGCGCGAGGAGCACGGCGGCGACGTCCCGGTCGTGCTGGTCGGGCACTCGATGGGCGGCCGGGCGGCGCTGCGGGCCGGCGGCGAGCCGTCGGTGACGGCCGTCTGCGCGCTGGCCCCGTGGACGCCGATCGACGAGCCGGTGATGCAGCTGCGCGGCCAGACCGTGGTGATCGCGCACGGCCGCGGCGACCGCTGGGTGCCCGCCCGGCTGTCCGCGCAGTACGTGGTGCGGGCCCGCCGGGCCGGGGCGCGGGTCGCCCGGTTCACCGTGGCCGGCGGGCACAGCATGCTGCGCAGGTCGCACCGGTGGCACACCCTCGCCCGCGACGTGGTGCTCGCCGGCACCGGCCTGGAGCCGATGCCGCCGGCCATCTCGGCGGCGCTGGCCGGAGCGGGGGCCGAGGGGCTCGACGTCCCCCTCTGAGGGTGGCACGGGGCAACCACCTCGTAGCCTGGGCCGAGTGGCACGGACAGATCTCCGCTCGGTCGTCGTCGTCGGGTACGTCTTCACCGTCGTGATGCTGGGTGGCACGGTGCCCGCCCCGCTGTACCCGTTCTACGTGCGGTCGCTGGGGCTCACCCCGCTGCTGGTCACCGTCGTCTTCGCCGCCTACGCGGTCGGCACGCTGACCGCGCTGCTGCTGGGCGGCGGGCTGTCCGACCGGGTCGGCCGGCGGCCGGTGCTCGGCTTCGCGGTGCTGGTCGCCGCGGTGAGCACCGCGGTCTTCCTGCTGTTCCCCACGCTGCCGGGGCTGCTGGCCGGCCGGGTGCTGTCGGGCCTGTCGGTCGGGCTCACCACCGGGACGGCGACCGCGGCGCTGGCCGAGCTGCACCGCGACCGGCGGACGGCGACCACGCTGGCCACCGCCGCGAACATGGGCGGCCTGGGCCTCGGGCCGGTGCTCGCCGGCCTGCTGGCCACCCACCTCGCACACCCCACGGTCACGCCGTTCGTCGCCTTCCTGCTCCTGCTGCTGCCGGCCGCCGCCCTGGTGCTGGTGCCGGAGACCGCGCCGGCGACCGCCCGCAGTGCCGCCGAGTGGGGCCGCGCCGTCCGGCCGCAGCGGCTGACCGTGCCCCGCGACGGCCGCGCCCGGTTCGTCGCGGCCGCGGTCGCCGGGTTCGCCGCGTTCGCGCTGCTCGGCCTGTTCACCTCGCTGACCTCCCAGCTGCTCGCCGAGGAGCTCGACCACCCCAGCCCGCAGGTGGTGGGGGTGTCGATCGCGGTCGCCTTCGCCGCGGCGGTGGCCGGGCAGCTGGTGTCGCAGCGGGCGCGGGCCGACCGGGCGGCGCTGGTCGGGCTGGTGCTGCTGCCGGTCGGTGCCGCGCTGGTGGTGGCCGCGCTGGCCGACGGGTCGGTGACGCTCTTCCTGGCCGCCGCCGTGGTGGGCGGCGCCGGCATCGGCGCGGCCTTCCAGTCGGCCGTCGCCCGGGTGGGCGCGCTGGCCTCGGCCGCCGACCGGGGCGCGGTGACCTCGGCGTTCTTCGTCGTCGCCTACCTGGGGATCACCGTGCCGGTGATCGGTGTGGGCGAGCTGGCCACCCGGACGACGCTCACCACGGCCGCGCTGGCGCTGGCGGTGCTGGTCGCCGTCCTGGCCGTGGTCGGGATCGTGCTCACGCGGAGTGGATCCGTCGGCGACACGCCGACGGATCCACTCCGACGTCAGGAGAACAGCGCGCTGTAGCCGTTGAGCGCGGGCTGGCCGCCGAGGTGGGCGTAGAGCACCGTGGCCGACCGGTCGATCTCGCCGCGGCCGACCAGGTCGATCGTGGCCGCCATCGACTTCCCCTCGTAGACCGGGTCGGTGACCATGCCCTCGGTGCGGGCGGCGAGCTCCATCGCCCGGATCGTGGTCGCGTCCGGGATCCCGTAGGTGCCCGCGTGGTAGCGCTCGTCGAGCTCCACGTCGTCGAGGGTGAGCTCCCGCCGGACGCCGATCGCGGCCGCCGTCCGCTGGGCGATGCGCAGCACCTGGTCGCGGGTCTCCGCCGGCTTCGCGCTCGCGTCGACGCCCAGCACCCGGCGCGGCCGGCCGCCCTGCTCCTCGAGCTGGGCGAACCCGGCGACCATCCCGGCCTGGGTCGACCCGGTCACCGAGCAGACGACGACGGTGTCGAAGAAGACGCCGAGCTCCGCCTCCTGCGCGGCCACCTCGTGCGCCCAGTTCGCGAAGCCGTGCCCGCCCAGCGGGTGGTCCGACGCCCCGGCGGGGATGGCGTAGGGCTTGCCGCCGCGCGCCTTGATCTCGGCGAGCGCGGTCTCCCAGCTCTCCTTGAACCCGATGCCGAACCCGGCCTTCACCAGCCGGACGTCGGCCCCGGCCAACCGGCTGATGAGGATGTTGCCGACCTTGTCGTAGACGGCGTCCGGCCAGTCGACCCAGCTCTCCTGCACCAGCACGCACGACAGCCCGACCCGGGCGGCGACCGCGGCGACCTGCCGGGTGTGGTTGCTCTGCACGCCGCCGATCGACACCAGCGTGTCGCAGCCCTGGGCGAGGGCGTCGGCGACCAGGTACTCGAGCTTGCGGGTCTTGTTGCCGCCGAACGCGATGCCGGAGTTCACGTCCTCCCGCTTCGCCCAGACGGCCGCGCCGCCGAGGTGCTCGGTGAGCCGGTCCAGCCGGTGCACCGGCGAGGGGCCGAACAGCAGCGGGAAGCGGGGGAAGTCAGCGAGCGTCATCGGGGATCTCCTCCAGTTCGGACAGCAGCGCCGTCCAGATCTCGGTGGTGGTGGCGACGGCGTCCTCGACGTCCCCGGCCGCGCAGGCGGCGATCAGGCGGTCGTGCAGGGCGACCGACCCCTGGCCGTGCGCGGCGGCGAACCGCTGCCGCTCCAGCCGGCGGATCGTCGGGGTGAACCGGTCGACGGTGGCGGTGACGGCGGCGTTGCCGCACCGGTCGAGCAGCACCCGGTGCAGCGCGTCGTCGGCGTCCAGCGCGGCGTCCAGGTCGCCGGCGCCGGCGGCCGCGGCGAACCGGGCGTTCGCCGTCCGCATCGCTGCGACGTCCGCATCGGTGACCCGGCCGACGGCCTCGCGGGCGGCCAACTCGTGCATCGCGCGGACGACGACGGCGGCGTCCCGCACCTGCTGGAGCACCAGCGGGGTGACCCGGGTGTGGCTCTGCGGCTTGGCCTCGACCAGCCCCTCGTCGGCGAGCCGGGCCAGCGCGGTGCGCACCGGCGCGACCGACAGACCCAGCCGCGCGGCCAGGTCGGCGTCCTTGACCACCGCGCCGGGCAGCAGGTCGCCGCGGACGATCGCCTCCCGGATTGCCGTCAGCGCCTGGTCGCGCAGCAACACCCGCCCCACCGGCTCGATCACAACTGACATCTCAGATGTCAGCGCCGCCCCCGTCAAGCCCCCACCCGCTTTCTCACGACGAACCGGCCCCCTTTCGGTGCCGAAAGCGGGCAGGAGGACGGCGGGATCGCTGCGGTCGGTGGCGGTCCGGGCACTCGTCGTGCCGGCCGGGCACCCCGATGATCACCGTCATGAGCCTCGACTGGACCACCTCCCCCGCCGACGCCGCCGCCCACTTCGCGCACCGCCTGGCCGTGGAGACCGACGTCAGCGACGTGCACGCGGCACTGGAGAGCGGCCGGCCGGGCTTCGTGCTGCTGGACAGCCGCAGTGATGAGTCCTGGGCGCAGGGCCACGTGCCGGGCGCGGTGCACCTGCCCGGCGGTGAGATCGCGGCACGGGCGGCGGACGAGCTGGACCGGTCCGTCCCGGTGGTGACCTACTGCTGGGGCCCCGGCTGCAACGGGGCGACCCGCGCCGCGCTGGCGCTGGCCCGGCTGGGCTTCCGGGTGCGGGAGATGATCGGCGGCTTCGAGTACTGGGCGCGCGAGGGCCTGCCGGTCGAGACGGCGGACGGCGTGCGCCGTCCGGACGTCGACCTGCTCACCGCCCCGGCCGGGATCAGCTGCGGCTGCTGAGCCTCACTCGGCGCCGGTGCACCGCTCCTCGACCAGGTTCTCCTCGGCCCACCGGGTGAGCTGGCGGAGCGCCGGCGCCAGGGCGGCCCCGCTGGCGGTGAGCTCGTAGCTGACCGCGAGCGGCGGCCCCTCGTCGACGCTCCGCTGGACCAGCCCGGCCGCGGCGAGCTCGGTGAGCCGGTCGGACAGCACCGAGTCGCTGATGCCGCCCAGCGCCCGGCGCAGCTCGGCGAACCCGGCCGGCCCGCCGAGCAGGACGCCGACGAGCATGCCGTTCCAGCGCTTGCCGAGGAACCCGAACGCCCGGCTGAGCGCGGCGTCGCAGGCCCGCGGCTCGTGCTCGACGGCGTCCTTCACACCCTGATCGTAGAACGGTGCTACCGTCTCGCACGTCGCTTCTTTTTTGCTAGCGACTCCCGAGAACCGAGTAGGAGAGGTCCCATGTCCCTGTTCCGTCTGGACGCGAGCATCCGCGTCGAGGGGTCGGCCAGCCGCGAGATCGCCGACATCGTCGAGCGGGAGTGGCGGGCCGGGAACCCCGACGCCCCGGTCACCCGCCGGCACCTCGGCACCGAGCCGCTGCCCGCCACCTCCTGGGGCGCCGCGGTCGCCGGTTCCTACCTGCCGGCCGACCAGCGCAGCCCCGAGCAGGCCGAGGCGCTGGCCCTCGCCGCCACCCTGGCCGACGAGCTCGCCGACGCCGAGGCGCTGCTGTTCGCCGTCCCGCTGTACAACTTCGGCGTCTCCCAGCACTTCAAGACCTACGTCGACCTCGTCATCACCGACCCGCGCTTCGGCCCGCGCGCCGAGGCCCCGACGGTCGGCAAGCCCGCGGTGCTGGTCACCGTCCGCGGCGGCAACTACAGCGCCGGCACGCCGCGCGAGGGCTGGGACCACGCCACCAGCTGGGTGCGCCGCATCCTCGAGGACGTGTGGGGCATGGACCTGCGCGTCGTCGAGCGCGACTTCACCCTGGTCGGGGTCAACCCGGCGCTGGACCAGTTCACCGAGCTCGCCGACGAGCTCCGGCAGACCGCCGAGCGCGAGGCCGCCGAGCACGGCCGGCTGCTCAGCGCCGCACTGCCCACCGCGACCGCGCAGGCCTGACCGCCGGAGCCCGGGGAGCACCGGCCGGCGGGTCAGTGCTCCCCGAGCTCCACGGTCATCTGCACCTCGTAGCGGTCGAACCGGTACCAGGAGCGGGCGTGCTCGACCGGCCGCCCGTCGCTCCAGGACACCCGGTCGAAGGCGAGCAGCGGCTGCCGCGCCGACAGGCCCAGCAGCAGCGCGGTCTCCCGGTCCGCCTCCGCGGCGCGCACCGTCTGCTCGGCCCGGTCGATCGTGCAGCCGTACCGCTCGGCCAGCAGCGTGTAGAGCGAGCCGGTGAGGTCCTGCTGGTCCAGGTCGGGCAGCAACCGCGCGGCGTACCAGGCGTCGTCGAGCGACATCGGCTGGTCGTCGGCCAGCCGCAGCCGCCGCACGTGGAACGCCTGCTCACCGGCGGCCAGCTCCAGCGCCCGGCCGGTCGCCGCCGGCGGCACCGCCCGGACGACGTCCAGCACCGCGGTGCCCGGCCGCAGGCCCATCCGCCGCATGTCCTCGTGGAAGGACGCCAGGTGCAGCCGCGACCGGGCGGCCCGCTCGGCGACGAAGGTGCCCTTGCCGCGCACCCGCACCAGCACGCCCTCGCTGACCAGCTGGCCGATCGCCTCGCGCACGGTGATCCGGCTGACCCCGTGCTCCACGCACAGCTGCCGCTCGCCGGGCAGCGGCGAGCCGGCCGGCAGCCGGGCCGCCAGCTCGGTGAGCCGGGTGCGCAGCTGCTCGTGCTTGGGGACGACGCCGTCGCGGATCAGCGGTGCGGCCACGGGGGCGATCGTCGCACCCCGCCGGTCGGTCACCACCCCTGCTCCGGCAGCTTGTGCGCCAGCACGTAGCGGTAGTGGTCGGCGCGTTCGAGCCGGCTGCCCGCGGCGTCGTCCAGGACGACGGTCACGTGCGGGTGCAGCTGCAGCACCGACGCCGGGCAGCTCGCCGACACCGGGCCCTCCACGGCCGCGGCCACCGGCGCCGCCTTGTGCTCCCCGGTCGCGACCAGCACCAGGTGCTCGGCCTTGAGGATCGTGCCCAGCCCCTGGGTCAGGACGTGCCGCGGGACCGCGTCGACGTCGCCGCCGAAGAAGCGGGCGTTGTCGCGGCGGGTCTGCTCGGTGAGCGTCTTCACCCGGGTGCGGCTGGCCAGCGAGGAGCCGGGCTCGTTGAAGCCGAGGTGCCCGTTGGCCCCGACGCCCAGCAGCTGGACGGCGACCGGGCCGGCGGTGGCCAGCTGCTCCTCGTACTGCCGGGCCGCGCGCAGCGGGTCGGGCGAGGACCCGTCGGGGCCGTGCACGACCTCGGGGTCCAGCCCCACGGCGTCGGTCAGGTCGCGGCGGATCACCTGGCGGTAGCTCTCCGGGTGCCCGGCGGGCAGGCCGACGTACTCGTCGAGCAGGAACGTCCGCACCCCGGCGAACGTCAGCCCCTCCTCGCGGTGCCGGCGCACCAGCTCGCGGTAGGCCAGCTGCGGTGACGAGCCGGTCGCCAGGCCCAGCACCACCCGCGCGCCGCGCTCCCGGGCGGTGGTGAGGGTCGTCTGGACGACGTCGGCGACCACCCGCCCGCAGTCCTCGGGGGTGGGCAGCAGGACGACCTCCACGGTCAGCTCTCCTCTCGGTCGACCCACGCACCGCCGCGCAGCACGGCGACGGGCACCAGGTCGGGGTCGGTCACCAGCACGTCGGCGCGGGCGCCGGGGATCAGCTCCCCCACCTGCGGGAACCGGCCCAGCAGCATGGCCGGGGTCCGGGTGGCCGCCAGCACCGCCGGCAGCAGCGGCACCCCGGCGTCCCGCACGGTGCAACGCAGGACGTCGACCAGGCGTGCCGTGCCCCCGGCGATCGCGCCGGTGCCGCCGTCCGGGCCGGCCAGCCGCGCCGTGCCCCCGGCGACCCGCACCGGCAGCGCACCCAGCTGGTAGTCCCCGTCGGCCATGCCCGCGGCGGCCATCGCGTCGGTGACCAGCGCGATGTGGTCCGGGCCGGCCAGGTCGAAGACGGTGGCCACCGTCTGCGGGTCCAGGTGCACCCCGTCGGCGATCAGCTCCACCACCAGCTCACCCCGGGCCGCCGCCGCCAGGCACGCGGCCACCGGACCCGGCGCCCGGGAGGCGAACGGCGCCATCGCGTTGAACAGGTGCGTGGCCGACAGCCGCCCCGTCCCGGCCGCCGACCGGATCGCCGTCGTCACGGTCATGGCGTCGGCGTCGGTGTGCCCGAAGCTCGGCAGCACCCCGTGCGCCCGCAACACCTTCACCAGCTCACCGGCCCGCGGCAGCTCCGGCGCCAGCGTCATCGACACCACGGTGCCGGGCGCCCCTGCGAGCAGCTCACGCAGCACGTCCGGATCGGGAGGTAGCAGGGCGCCCGGGTCGTGCGCACCACGCTGCGCGGGCGAGAGGAACGGACCCTCCAGGTGCACCCCCGCCAACTCCCCCGCCGCCACCAGCGGGGCCAGCAGCTCCAACCGCGTCCGCAGCACCTCGACCGGCGCCGACACCAGGCTCGCCACCAGCGTCGTCGTCCCCTGGCGGCGGTGCGCGGCGATCGCCGTCGCCACCCCGGCCAGGTCGTCGTCCGGGAACGACGCCCCGCCGCCACCGTGGCAGTGCACGTCGACCAGACCGGGCAGCAGCAACCGGTCCGGCGCGACGGGCGGCAGCACGCCGTCCCACCCGGCCGCCGGGCCGGCGAACGCGACCCGGTCGCCGCGGGTGACCACCAGCCCGTCGTCGACGAGCCGTCCCCCGGCCACCAGCCGGCCGCGCAGGAGGAGCTCCTGC